>NZ_JAMPKZ010000016.1:0-103251 GCF_039962215.1 Leptolyngbya sp. ST-U4 | reverse complement strand
AAAGCCAGGGTCAATTGGAGATTTTCCAGTGCAGGTGCGCGCATTCGGTTAGGGCATCTCTATCCTAAATTAAAGCATGCTAACTAGGCAAAGTTTATTTGGTGAACTACTAGCTTTGGGGGAACTAATCCTCCAAGCCCCCAGCATTGGGGGATTTAGGGGGAGATGCAGGAGCTTAGTTGGGTTCTTCATATTTCTATTCAGCAACGCTTAAAATCCCAATAAAAAAGCCCGCATTAGCAGGCTTCTGTCTTCTCAACTTTAGAATTCAGATCGATCGACCAATCCCACTACGCTCGCACTTTTGCCTCACGATTCTTGAAGTAGAACCGGAAGAACAATTTTTCGAGTTCGACCCAAACGAACATCAACGAGCTGAAACCAATACAAATTAGCAGCTCAAATGGGCTGAGATAGTGAGTTCCAAAAAAGTCTTGGAGAGGCGGCACATACACCAGTGCAAGCTGTAGAAGGCTGGTTAAGCCCACTGCGAGCAGCAGGAACGGATTGGTGAACGGGTTAAGCTCGATCGTCAAGCGAGAATTCGAGCGAATTGCCAATGCGTGCCCCATTTGTGCCAGACAAAGCGTGGTGAAGACCATCGTTTTCCAGCGATCGCGCACCAGCAGTTCTGTTTGCACCTGCTCGGTGTAGCCATATGCCCAGACCATCAGCGAGATCGCGATAATTGCCAGCACGATTCCAATTCGCACCATGTATGAGCCCAGTCCCCGCGCAAAGATGCTCTCTTTCGGGTCGTGGGGCGGACGGTTCATCACGTTCGGTTCCGCAGGTTCAACCGCTAAGGCAAGTGCAGGTAAACCATCCGTAACCAGGTTCATCCAAAGGATTTGTAGGGGAGTCAGGGGAACACCACCCGCACCCAGAAGCGGGGAAGCGGCGATCGTCAGCACTTCTCCAATGTTCGATCCCAGAATGTACTTAATAAAGCGGCGGATATTCGTATAAACAACCCGTCCTTCTTCGACCGCAGAAACGATCGTGGCAAAGTTATCGTCCAGCAGCACCATATCGCTGGCTTCTTTGCTCACATCGGTTCCGGTAATGCCCATCGCGATCCCGATATCGGCTTGCTTCAGGGCAGGTGCGTCGTTCACCCCGTCTCCGGTCATGGCGGCAATTTTGCCTCGATTCTGGAGCGCCTGCACGATTCGCAGCTTGTGTTCGGGTGCAACGCGAGCGTAGATGCCAACGCGATCGACCTGCTGCTCTAGTTCCTGCTGGCTAAACCGCTCCAGTTCCCGCCCAGTCAGCACTGCATCACCTGGATAAGAAATGCCCAAATCTTCTGCAATTGCCTGTGCAGTAAGCTGGTGATCTCCGGTAATCATCACCGGACGAATGCCTGCCGTCCGACAGCGGGCTACGGCATCGCGCACTTCGGGTCGGGGCGCATCAAGCATATCCACCAGCCCCAGCCAGACCATATCCTGTTCTGCGTTGTCCTCATTGCCTTCGGGAAGCATCTGGGTCAGCGGTCTGGCAGCAAAGCCCAAAACCCGCAGTCCGCGTCCGGCAAGCTGGTTGTTTTGTTCTAGAATCTGCTGACGCTGCGCCTCGGTCAGAGTCTCAACGCGATCGCCCACCATCACCTGCTGACACCGCTCCAGCACCAGTTCAGGCGATCCTTTACAGAACATCACCAGCGGCGAATTGGGAGACAACAACGTCGGGAATTGCTGGTGCATTTCTCCGGTCGCATCTTTGACGACAACGCTCATCCGTTTGCGTTCGGAAGAAAAGGGAAACTCGCCCACCCGGGGAAGCTGATTATTCAGTGGCTCTTTCATCAGTCTGGCTTTGCCGCCGACAACCAGCAATGCGCCCTCGGTTGGGTCGCCGATGATTGCCCATTGACCCTTTTCAGTTTGCAGAGCCGCATCGTTACACAAAACACAAGCCAGCAGAAGAGCTTGAAGATCGGCTTTATCGGGAGCCTCGATCGGTTTCGTTTCGCCCGGATGGAAAAACTGCCCTTCAGGAACGTAGCCTTCGCCCGTCACCTGAAGCGACCCAGAGAGCGGATGCACCGACTGCACCACCATTTTGTTTTGGGTCAGCGTTCCGGTCTTGTCCGAACAAATCGTTGTCACCGAACCCAGGGTTTCTACCGCAGGCAGTTTACGGATGAGAGCCTGACGGCGCACCATTCGCTGCGTTCCCAGTGCCAGGGTGACGGTAATGACTGCAGGCAGACCTTCGGGAACGACCGCAACCGCCATACTGAGCGACACTTCCAGGAAGTCGCGGAGCTGTCCAATTCCGGTCGCCAAAACCCCGCCAATGACGACGATCGCCACCAGTGCCAGGGCACCTGAAACCAGAACCTTGCTGAGCTGGTCCATCCGCTGCTGGAGCGGAGTCGGCTCAGATTGAACGCCCTGAAGCAGAGTGGCAATTTTGCCCAGCTCGGTTCGCATTCCCGTTCCCGTCACCAGGACATTGCCGCGCCCATTTACAACTTCGGTTCCCTGAAACACCATATTGACCCGATCGCCCAGTGAAGCATCCTGGGGTAGTTGGGCGTTTGCCTGCTTGACGACGGCGTGGGCTTCTCCCGTCAGGGCAGCTTCCCGAACTTGCAGGTTCGCCGCTTCCAGCAAACGACCATCGGCGGCAATTTGCACTCCGGCTTCCACCATCATCACATCGCCCGGAACCACATCCTTTGCATCAATTTCGCTGATTCTGCCGTCGCGCAGCACCCGCACACGGGGCGAAGCTAAATTCTTCAGCGCAGCCAGAGCTTTTTCAGCGCGGCTTTCCTGCACGTAACCCAAAATGCCGTTGAGAATGACGATCGCCAGAATTGCAATCGTGTCTTTAAAGGGAATTTCATCTGGCGAAGCAGTGCCTGCCCGGAGATCGATTAAGTCCAGCACGCCGGAAATAAGGGCAACTGCAATCAGCATGATCAGCATAATGTTCTTAAACTGATCAAGCAAAATTTCCCAAGAGCTGCGCCCGCTTGTCTCTTCTAGCTCGTTGAGACCATATTGCCGCTGCCGTTCGGCGATTTGTTCTGGGGATAATCCTGCTTGTCGATCGCCCTGAAGAATTTGGACCGCTTTATCAGCTTCCAGTGTGTACCAGAGTGGAGTTTGAGAAGACGGAACATCGGTAGTCATGAATCAGCTCACAGGAAATTTTGAAGGTCTGGGAATAAGAAGGGCTAGTCGTTATGAAAAAGACTCATCAGACCCATCCTATTGCGATCAGGATAAGCTCCGCTATTATTTTGCGGCTAGCAATTTAACAATATTCTCTTCTAAGGATAACTATTAAAAAAAGATAAAACGTAAAACCTGGAGAAGTAAATTGTTTGGGGCACAACCTATTCCTGCATAATAAGCGCCAGAGAATAGGAGCAATCCGCACTCCTTTAATATTTAGTTTTGTATCTTTTACTCAATAAATAATAAATTGTAGTTTTTGCTACAGTTTTTCGGGAAAGATAGAGATAGCAGGACAGACCATCGCTTCAAATCATCACTTCAAACCATCGCTTCAGTCGTCTCCTGCTCAGCCATTGAGAAGTCATTGAGAATTTCCGCAATGAGGAGGCATCGAATGTCTAACCCAAACTCCGGCACGATCGCTCATCAAGTGTCCGGTTCTCTTTTATCTGACGCAAATACTCGACTTGAAAAAGCTTTGCGCTACGTGACGATCGGCGAAGATGCGATCGAACGGCTCAGAGCACCCAAAGCTAGCCTTACCGTCTCGATCCCAGTGAGAATGGATGACGGTTCGCTACGTGTTTTTCAGGGCTATCGCGTCCGCTATGACGACAGCCGGGGTCCAACAAAAGGTGGGATTCGCTTTCATCCGGGCGTGACGCTCGACGAAGTTGAATCTTTAGCATTTTGGATGACCTTTAAATGTGCCGTGCTGAATCTGCCGTTTGGCGGCGCAAAGGGTGGCGTGACCGTGAATCCTAAGGAGCTGTCTAAATTTGAGCTAGAAAGCCTGAGCCGAGGCTACATTGACGCGATCGCCGACTTTATTGGACCCGATGTGGATATTCCCGCCCCCGATGTCTACACGAATGCCATGATCATGGGCTGGATGATGGATCAGTACAGCACGATCCGCAGGCAAATTACCCCTGGAGTTGTGACGGGCAAACCGATCACCATGGGCGGCAGCCTCGGACGTGAAACTGCAACCGCAATGGGGGCTTTCTTCTCGATCCAAACACTGATGCCGAAGCTCGATCGCAAACCTAGCGAAACGACGGTAGCTGTCCAGGGATTTGGCAATGCTGGAGCAGTTTTGGCAGAATTGCTCTACCGGGCAGGCTACAAAGTCGTGGCGGTCAGTGATTCGCAGGGCGGCGTTTATGCAGCACAAGGACTGGATATCCCCAGCGTCCGCCAAATCAAAGACGCAACACGCGGCATCAAAGCAGTTTATTGCAGGGGCAGCGTGTGCAGCCAGATTGACCATGAAGTCATCACCAATGGGCAACTGCTCGAACTGGATGTTGATATCTTGATCCCGGCTGCGCTCGAAAACCAGATCACTGCTGAGAACGCCGATCGCATTCAGGCGAGATACATTTTCGAGGTGGCAAACGGACCCATTACATCGGCAGCCGACGCAATTTTGGAAAGCAAGGGAATTCAGGTGTTTCCCGATATTTTGGTCAATGCGGGCGGCGTCACAGTTAGCTACTTTGAGTGGGTGCAAAACCGCAGCGGGCTTTACTGGAGCCTGGAAGAAGTGAACCGCCGCCTCAATGAAAAAATGACCGAGGAAACCGAGCGGATTTGGGTAACGGCAAAAGAGCTTTCCTGCTCAATGCGAACCGCCGCCTATGTTCATGCCCTCGATCGCCTGGGACAAGCTCTGCGGACACGAGGTACGCGGGAAGACTACCGCAGCTAAGCTTGCCAATTCAGTCAGGAATCCTTCCGCAAAAAAAGTGACGATCGCACGAGTCCCCCTTATACTTTTGGAACGGTCAGATTCATGCACTTGGCTGTGGTGGAAAACTCCTTTATCTAGCGTTAGTCGTGCTGAATTAATGGGATCGTGCTATAGCAGTAGAGATTAAATTCTGAAGGGTCATTCTAAAAGGTGAAAGGCTATGACGGCTGTGCTTGATCCCAGTGCTGCTCGGCGGAAATCGTCCCGCTCCTCAACAGCACCCCGTCGGAAAAATTCGGCAACGCGATCTTCACTTCGAGGAACTGCGAAGCAATCGACTCGGGGAGAGGCGAAGCAAGGTAGAGCGAAAGTGGTTCCGCTGCGGCAAACCAATCCTGTCTCAGATCCTGCTTCAGACCTGACGATTTCGGCAGGAAAACTGCGATCGATCGCCCCAGAAGCCAACTTGCGCCATCTGGAGCAATCTTCCTTAGGGAAAGCCACAACCCGTTCGGCTGCAAAGCGATCGTCAGTGCGAAGCCTGCCCCAGCCCCAGCCGCTTCCCCTCTGGCTGCGGGGACTGTTTGCCTTACAGCAGGGATCAACGCTGATTACGCTCTTGCTGGTGATTGCAGGACTGGGCGTTTATGGCTGGACGGTTTACACCCAGCAGCGATGGAGCGACGCTTATCGGCAGCTCGAGCGATTGCAGAAGCGGGAACGGCAGTTTCTCACGACTAACGAAGTTCTTAAAAATCAGATGGCAGAGCAGGCAGAAAAGCCGGGAACAGGTTTAGTGCCACCCGACCCCAACAGCACAATTTTCCTCAGTCCTGCCCCCCTGCGTCCTGCGACTGCCCCTGAAGTAACCCCTATGCCGGATACTCCAATTCCTGCCCGTCCTTTGGGCTATTAATTCGGCATTTTCTGTTTAACATTTTTTGACATTTAATGTTGAGCAGAATTTTTCTGTTCAGATTATCGTTCTGGCATCACTCCCTGTTTCGAGTTGGTCGATGGCTACTCCTCCTTTCCCGTTTTCTGCTCAATCTGCTGCCCAATTTTCGCGCCGTGCCTCTGCCCGAAGTCGCCGTCGTGCCTCAGGAACTCCAATTCCGCAGCAGCGATCGTCCCGCCGGGAAAACCGCTTTAGCTCGGTTTCTGTAGCGCGTTCTCGATCGAAAAACCCCATTCGACGCGATCGAGTCCAGCGCGATCGAAAAGTTTCGGGTTCTGGTTCCGGTTCTTTTGGGATTTCGCCAAAGGTGCAGCGGCAGCGATTGCTGATTGTCTGGCTGATTATGCTGGGTGCAATGCTGCTTTTGCTGCTCAATTTGCTGAAAATTCAAGTATTCCAGGCAGGGATGCTGCAAGAACGAGCAAAAGAACAGCAGGTGCTCGATCTGCGCCCGGTCATGCCCCGTCGTCCGATTGTGGATCGATCCGGGAATGTGCTGGCGATCGATCAGCCCGTTTATACGCTATTTGCCCATCCTTTTCTGTTTAACGAAGCTAAAGAGAAGGTTGCCGCAGACTTGGCGCCGATCGTGGGACAGTCGGTGCAGCAGTTAATGGACAAATTTAAAGCTCAGGAAAGCGGTATTCGAGTTCGGGATGATATTTCAGAAGATACCCAGGAGCGAATTGCAACTCTGGGGTTCGACGGCTTAGAGTTGGTTCCTGAGCAGGAAAGGATTTATCCGCAGCAGGCTCTTTTTCCGGAAATTGTGGGATTTGTGAATGCCGATCGCCAGGGTCAGTCCGGCGTTGAAGCTTCTCTAGAACCTCAGATTGAGCAGTCGATCGCGTCAATGACGCTCAGACGATCGGGTGATGGGGGAATTGTGCCCATTAACCTGCCCGAGCATTTTCTTCAGCATCAGAAAGACGATTTGCGGCTTCAGCTTACAGTAGACAGTCGGCTTCAGCGGGCGGCTCGTTCTGCGTTGGATGGGCAAATGCAGAAGTACAACGCCAAGCGGGGAGCTGTGGTGGTTATGGATGTGCAGGACGGCTCAATTCGATCGCTGGTCTCCGCCCCTGCCTTTGATCTCAACAAGTTTTATGAAGCAAAAATCGAGCAGCTGAAAAACTGGATTTTGACCGACCTGTATGAGCCGGGGTCAACCTTTAAGCCCGTTAACGTGGCGATCGCGCTGGAATCTGGAGCTGTGGGTTCCGATGCTTCTTTCTACGACGAAGGGGCGATCGAAGTAGACGGTTGGCCCATTCAAAACGCAGACTTTAGCTACGCAGGCGGGCGCGGACAGCTTTCCCTCACTGAAATCTTGCAGCATTCCAGCAACGTGGGCATGGTGCATTTGATGGAAACGCTACAGCCCGGTGTGTACTACGGCTGGCTCGAAAAGCTGAAGATCAATCAGCCAACAGAAATTGATCTGCCCTCGGAAGCGACCGGGCAGCTTAAGGACTACACGCAGTTTACCGAATCCGTGATTGAACCCGCGACCACCGCATTTGGACAGGGCTTTTCGCTCACGCCGATCAAACTGCTTCAGCTTCACGCCATGCTGGCAAACGGTGGTAAGCGAGTTACGCCCCATGTGGTGAGAGGCTTGGTTGACCCCCATGAAAGCCTGGTCTGGAAGCCGGACCTGCCTACGCCCGAAGCAGTCTTCTCACCCAAAACGGCAAACGCCGTACTGAACATGATGGAACAC
Source organism: Leptolyngbya sp. ST-U4 (assembly GCF_039962215.1). NCBI lineage: Bacteria > Bacillati > Cyanobacteriota > Cyanophyceae > Leptolyngbyales > Leptolyngbyaceae > Leptolyngbya > Leptolyngbya sp. ST-U4. The sequence goes on along the minus strand of NZ_JAMPKZ010000016.1, from coordinate 95,677 downwards.
GTTGTTGAGGAAGGAACCGGAAAGGCTGCTCAGATTCCTGGCTACCGCATCGCTGGAAAGACGGGAACCGCTCAGAAAGCAAGCCCCGACGGAGGCTATATCGACGGCGCACGCATCACCAGCTTTGTTGGCATTTTCCCGGTTGAGGCTCCCCGTTATGTGGTGCTGGCAGTAGTCGATGAGCCGCAGGGCGATGATGCTTATGGTTCAACTGTCACTGCACCGATCGTCAAATCCGTCATGGAGTCGATTATTGCGATCGACCATCTCCCCCCTGCCAAGCCCACTGATCAGCCCCAGGAAGAACCCGCACAACCTTAAACCTCACTTCTTATCTCCTCATCCCCTTACTCTCACCTCTCACTTCTCCACCCCCTAGTACCGCTCCAGCAACATCCCCACCTCCTCCTCCAGCGTCATTTCCTGCATCGCTGCCCATTCTGCTTGCCGTACTGCCAGAAATGCCTGTGTCAGCGGGGTTCCCAGCGCGTTCAAAAGATGCTCATCCTGCTTCAGATGCTCGATCGCCTCACCCAGCGTTGAAGGTAAGCGATCGATCTTGCGCTGCTGCCGTTCTGCTTTTGAGAAATTACCGGGATCGATCGTCACTTCTTCACCCGGCGTGAGGGCGCGTCGGATACCGTCCAGCCCAGCAGCGACCGTGGCTCCCAGAGCCAAATAGGGATTGGCAGACGCATCCACGGTTTTTAGTTCCAGATGGGTCGGACTCGGTGGAACGGGACTGCTCGGAATCCGAACGGCTGCTTCCCGGTTGTCTTTGCCCCAGCAGCGAAACGCGCCGCTCCAGAAGTGAGGCTGCAACCGACGGTAGGAATTGACGCTGGGTGTCGTGATTGCCATCAGCGCAGGCAAATGATCGAGGATCCCGGCAACAAAAGCCAGGGCGATCGGACTCAGTTCACCCGGTTGCTGTGGGTCAGGCATGAGATTTGCCCCCTGCCGCCACAAACTTAGATGCAGATGACAACCGCTGCCTGCCTGGTTTGCAAAGATCTTGGGCAAAAACGAAGCAATCAGCTCATGCTGAAGGGCAACACCATGAACGGTTTCGCGAAACGCAATCTGCTGATCGGCGGCTGTGAGTGCCCCAGTATAGCGAATCGAAATTTCATGCTGACCGTGGCCGGACTCTGGATAATACCGCTCGACTGCAATTCCCTGGGCGATCAGGGCAGCCACGATGTCATCAATCACAGCTCGATTTTGATCCATACTCAGCGACGCACCAAACAGCGTGCGATCGACGGGCGCAATTCCCTCGCTGCTGCGGGACAGCAGATAAAACTCGTTCTCAAACGCTGCTTTCACCTCTAAGCCGATTGCCTGTGCCTGAGCAATCATGCGCTGCAAAAAACTGCGCGGACAAAGTGCCCAGGGTTGCCCCTCACGCATCATCTTTCCCACCACACGGGCATGACCGGGGGCATAGGGCAATAGCGCAAGCGTAGACCAATCCGGCACTAGCCAGGCTTCTCCCACCGGACCCAAACCACTCTCTGGCGCAGGCGCATCAGCCATCACGGGAACGGCTTGTTGGGCGATCGAAATCCCAATGCCCCAATCCTGATGTTCTTCCAAAAATGCCGTATGAAATGCCTTCGCCCGAATCACATTCGCATTATCACACCAGACAATCCGCACAAAGCGCACTGCTGCTGAATCAAGGAGCCGCTGCCAGTCTTGCATCATCGCTTTCACCATTGATTCTGCCTGAGTTTGAAAGCCATTGTGACGGGGAGTTCTATCTTTGGCAAGCAGATTCTATAGTCCGCATTGCTCATCTATATCACTGTTGTATGACTGTGTTTTAGTGTCGCCTTTGAGAATTAGCTACTTTAGAAGCCAAGAATTTTTAACACAAATTGCTAACGCTCATTGGATGACAAGCTAAACAGCCTATTCTTGCGCCTTTGGTTGAAAAAATAATGATTGAAAGAATAGCTTTTACTAAAGCGGCTGTCCAAAAAATTTGGATTCAGCAAAGTTCAAAACTCGGGCAGATCGTAGAAGCCTTCTGTAATCTTTCTTTAGGGCAAAAGACATTTCAAAGATGCCTTGAGACAAGCAGAGCAGCAAACGGATAAAGGATTTTAGCATTGTTTTACTTAACCTCACCGATCGCCTCTAAATATCACCTCTAAATAAAAACCATTTCACATCGCCCCAATTCCCTCTCAACGTAATGGAATTGCGACAATAATGAAGGAAAGTCTCTCAAAAAATGTGCGATGTATTTGACTTGGCTCGACACTAATTCCTGGCTGATTGAAATGGCAGGACAAAAAATCCTGCTCGATCCCTGGCTTGTAGGGTCGCTGATGTTTGGCAAGATGTCCTGGCTGTTTAAGAGCGATCGTCGCTCCCAGCGTGCCATTCCTGATGCAATTGATCTGATTTTGCTCTCCCAGGGACTTGAAGACCATGCCCATCCGCCTACGCTAGAGCAGCTCGATCGCCAGATTCCTGTCGTTGCTTCTCCAAATGCGGCGAAAGTGGTGAATCGGTTGGGCTACGCGCAGGTAACGGCTCTGGCACACGGCGAAAGCTTCACGCTGGCAAACGCGCTCAAGATTCAGGCAGTACCCGGTTCTTTGGTCGGACCGACGCTGGTTGAGAATGGCTATGTGCTAACCGATCTTCAGCAAGGTACTTCGCTTTATTATGAACCGCACGGCAACCACGCCCCGATGCTGAAAGCACTTGCGCCGATCGATGTGGTGATTGCGCCGATCGTAGATTTGCAGCTTCCGATCGTGGGGGCAGTGATTCGCGGCAGAAGTGCGACGGTTGAACTGGCAAAAGTCCTGAATCCTAAAGTAATTCTGCCCACCGCAGCTGGGGGCGATATTGAGATGAGCGGTATTCTTCCCGGTCTACTTAAGGCAGAAGGCAGTGCGGCGGAACTACAATCACGCCTGGCAGCAGCAAAGCTCTCAGCACAGGTGATCGAGCCGAAACCAGGCGATCGATTAGAAGTGCCGATCGCCTGATTTTTGTTTGATCATCGCTGAAACTCAGACCCTACGAGGCAGAAACCGAAACGCAATCGGCAGAGCCTTCCGAGAGTTCGCCGCCAAGCTGCCGCAGGGAATTTTCTAAATCCTGGGTAAGGTTTTGGGCACGCTGTTTCACGTTACCCTGCCCATATTGATTCACCTCAAGCGGTTTGCCGATCGCGATCTTAACCGGACAGCCCCAAGTGGGAAACTCCTGCCCATACTCCAGATGAATCGGCACAATTTTAACGCCCAATCCAGGCTGATTTCCTTCGGCTTGCAGCGCGAGTCTTGCGAGTCCGGGCTTCAGCGGGTGAACCTGATGGTCGCGAAAGATTCCCCCCTCTGGAAAGATCACCATCATTTCGCGGTTGTGCAGCACTTCAACGCCGAATCGAAGACTGGCGATCGCAGGCTGTCGCGGATTCACCGGAAACCCACCCAGTCGCTGAATCATCCAACCCTGAAGCCCTTTCACTTCATCGGCAGTCACCATAAATCGGATGTCGCGCCCTGTAACAAATCGACCTGCCGCATAGGGAACCAGCAGCGCATCCCAGCGCGATCGATGAGTTGGGGCAAGAATCACCGGACCCTCCAGGGGCAAGTTTTTCTGTCCCGTGATTTCAATCCGAAAGTAGTTGGGCAAAACGAACCAGCAGCCCAAAGGGTAAACCAGGGGTGTGAGCCAGGGAGAAATTCGCGATCGAATGGTCGTCACTGGAGCTTTGGAAGAGGGTTCCGGTGGCTCAGGCATTTGCGGGGTGGAAGCGGGTTGAATCACTTCAGGTTCAGCGGGGCGATCGTGAGAAGAGTGAAGCAAAACCATAGCTAAGCAGTTCAATAAAGCCCATCACCATTGGGGCATACCTTATACCCACATTAGTTGCTCGTGTTCATCTCTCCCTCTTTCAGGGGACAGTTCCCTCGCCGTCTATTGGCTGATTTGCGGGGCGGTGCTGTTCATGAGTTCGCCGACGCTGCCTAAACCAGTCTTGCAACTGCTGACGGCAGGCAAGTTCCAGGATGCCGCCTACTACGGGAAGCCGATGAAAGGAGCAGGCACTATCGGGCAAATTGGCGACCGTCCGTACCGCCCCTGTCTTCGGGTCATCTGCCCCATACACCAACAGCCCCAGCCGCGCCTGCACGATCGCCCCAGCACACATCGGGCAAGGCTCCAGCGTCACATACAGCGTACAGGACTCCAAATGCCAGGAACTCAATTGCTGACCCGCCTGCCGCAGTGCCAGAATTTCTGCGTGAGCTGTTGGATCGCGATCTCGCTCTCGCCGATTTTCCCCCGTGGCAATCTCCCGATTTCCCTGAACAATCACCGCTCCCACCGGAATTTCTCCTGCTTCTCCTGCCGCCTGTGCCAACTCGATCGCCTGGGTCATCCAGTGATAGTGGATGAGGTAATCAGGATGATCGATCGGGGGTGGAGGAAGGGGCATTGGAGTGGAAGGGAGAAGGGAGTGAGGGGGAGTTTTTTAAGGATTGCGCCTGGGACTGTTGTAATGCAGTTGTGATGCAGTGATGGCTGGAAGGTCTGATTATTCAGGCTGCATTAGGAGTGCATCGAGCTTGCCTTCGCGATCGATCGTATAGAGATCATCACAGCCGCCAATATGTTGATTGTTGATAAAAATTTGCGGAACAGTGCGCCGACCGTTGGCGCGTTCTGCCATTTTGACTCGTGCCGCTCCGTCTCCGTCAATTCTGTATTCCGTGAAAGGAACGCCTTTCCAGCGCAGCAGCACTTTTGCCCGAATGCAGTAGGGGCAGGTTTGCCAGGTGTAGACTTCGACGTTTGCCCTGATTTTCTCAGAAGGGCGTTTTAGGAGAAAGTTGAGGAGGTTTGGCATGGGTTGAGGGGTGAAGGGGTGGATTAAGTAGAGGGGTAAGGGGGTGGAGGGGGTGATGAAGGAGTGAAGGGGCGAGGATCGCCTGGAGAAGTTTTGCGATCGCTTTGGATGTCTGGATAAACTCCACCGCTTCACTTCAAAAGCAACTTTTTAATCTGCTCCAGCTTTCCCTGATACGGCGCGTATCGCCAGGGCAGATCAAGCCAGAAGGGCTTAGCGAGGATGCTTTTGTAGTGCGAGAAGGTGTCGAAGCTGGCTTTGCCGTGGTATTTGCCGATGCCGCTTTCGCCCACGCCGCCAAAGGGAAGTTGCGCTACGCCGACGTGCATGATCGTTTCATTGAGGCAAACTCCGCCGGATGACGTTTCTTGGAGGATGCGCTGCTGGAGTGGTTTGTTGCGGGTGAAGAGGTAGAGGGCAAGCGGTTTGGGCTTGGACAGGATCAGGTCGATCGCCTCTTCAATATCGCTGTATTCAATCACAGGCAGGAGCGGACCAAAGATTTCTTCCTGCATAAGGGGTGCATCCAGATCCACGGAGTCGAGAAGGGTGGGGGCGATGTAGCGATCGCTTTCATTTAGTTGACCGCCGACAATCGGCTGACCGTTCTGCATCAGATGAGCCAGTCGCTCGAAGTGTCGATCGCTCACAATGCGTCCGTAGTCAGGGCTGGTTGCCGGGTCGTCACCATAAAATTCGCGCAGGGCTGCGGTGATGGCTTCGATGAGTTGGGGTTTGATGCGGCGATCAACCAGCAGATAATCAGGCGCGATGCAGGTTTGTCCGGCGTTGATAAATTTGCCCCAGACGATGCGTTTGGCGGCGGTTTTCAGGTCAATATCCGCATCGACAATGCAGGGACTTTTGCCGCCCAGTTCCAGCGTGACCGAGGTGAGATGTTTGGCAGCGGCTGCCATGATAATTTTGCCGATCGCCGTTCCGCCCGTGAAGAAAATATGGTCAAACTTTTCGTTGAGCACTGCCTGACTGACTTCGACCCCGCCTTCGACGATCGCAATATATTGGGGGTCAAAGGTTGCCTCGATCAGATCGGCGACGACGCGAGAGGTGTGGGGTGCAATTTCCGAGGGTTTGAGCAAAGCGCAGTTTCCGGCGGCGATCGACCCCACCAGGGGCGAAATCATGAGCTGAAACGGATAGTTCCAGGGTCCAATAATCAGCACCACGCCCAGCGGTTCAGGAATAATTTGGGCTTTCGCCGGAAACTGTTCGGGCGGCGCACCAATGCTTTTGGGCTTCATCCAACTGCGTAGATGCTTGATGGCGTAGTCAATTTCCTGAATCACACCAACTTCAGTCGCAAAGGCTTCAAAGCCGGGCTTTCGCAAATCTGCCTGCACTGCCTGCATAATGGCTGCTTCCCGATCGAGGATTGCCTGCCGCAGCCGCTTGAGCTGATTAGTCCGAAACTCGATCGATCGCGTCTCGCCTGTCCGAAAATAGGCACGCTGTCGCCGCACGACACTTTCAATCTCAGCTTGCATCTGGTTTGTTTCGGAACCTGCGATAAATTGCACCATACCCAGCAACCTCTCCTGAGACATCTCTCTTCTACCCTAAATTCTTCTTAATAAATCGACAAGATTTCAGGAACGATCGGTTGAACTGCGGTAGCTAGAATTTGGGCAATTGGTTTTACGTTTGGTTTTACGTGTGGTTTCACTTCGCCGCGCAACTGCTTTTTTAGGGTTTATCTCAAATTCAGCCAGGGAATTCCTACCAAAAGGTGTAACCAAAGGTCTGAAAAGTTCACCGAGATCAGCAATGCGTGATTTAGATCAACAAAAAGCACTCTCGATTGTGTGTCATGCTTCGGTGTTTCTCAGTTCCGCGATCGTTTCCATTGTCATTCCGATCGTCATTCTTGCCACCAACGAAAATCCAATCGTAAAAGCAAATGCAAGAGAATCAATCAATTTTCACATCAGTCTGTATATCTATGCGATCGCCGCGTTCATTGTCGGATTTTTTGGCTTAAGTCTTTTCATTCCCTTTGTTATGGACGACTCCTTGATTACGCTAAACCTGCCGTCCGTTCTTTATTCGTTTCTCTTCGAGATTTCGCTAATGATTATGGTGGGGGCTGTGCTGCTATTTGTCCTGCTCTGGCTTGCCAGCTTGATTTTGCCGCTCGCTGCGATCGTCCGAGTTGCCAAACGCCCTGAGGTTCCGTATCGCTATCCCCTGATCTTCCGGCTCCTTTAACCTTGATTCTTATGCAAACCGAAACCAGTCAACGCAAACTCCTCTCTGCCCTCTGCCACGGCGCGATTTTGCTCAGTTCCACGATCGTTTCTGTTGCCATTCCAATTATTATCCTGTTGGTAAACGAAGACCCGGTTGTGAAAGCCAATGCGATCGAATCCCTCAACTTTCACATCAACGTTTTTCTCTATGGCATTATTTTCGGTGTGCTGACGGTGGTGTTGATTGGAATCCCACTCCTGGTTTTGCTAGGGGTTGCTACACTCGTGCTGCCGATTATTGCGATCGTCAAAGTCCTTGATCGCCCCGATCTGCCCTACCGCTATCCGTTTATTTTTCGCCTGCTGTAATCGGCTAAGCGACTACTTAAAGCATCAAGCTTGAACTCCCCACATGGGAGTATGCTATTAACGCAGTCGAACCTTACAGACTGAACATTGCAGACTAAAGAGGACTTCTCATGTCGATCGCTCGAATATTCGCCCTGGGCGGAGTCGTCATGTATCCCCTGTTGGGGCTGTCGATTCTGGCGATGGCTCTGATTCTAGAGCGGCTCATTTTCTGGTTTCAGGTCGGGCGAAAACAGGATGCCATTGTGCGCGATGTCCTGGCACTTTATCGTCGCAGTCCCAAAGCTGCCTTCCAGAAGCTCGAACAAAACGTGAACTTGCCGATCGCCCGCATTTTTTTAGCCGCCTTAGAGCTAGAGCAATCAACCCCCGACGAGTTTCGCTTAGCGTTGGAGAGTGCAGCGCAGGCAGAAATTCCCCTCCTGAAGCGATTTAACACCGTGTTTGAAACCGTGATCAGCGTTTCCCCCCTGTTGGGACTGCTGGGGACAATTCTGGGACTGATTACATCATTTGCCTCGCTGCGGATCGGCGAGTTGGGCGGACAGGCAACTGCAAACGTCACCGCAGGTATCAGCGAAGCCCTGATTTCGACTGCGGCTGGCTTGGTCGTTGCTATTTTTACCCTGCTGTTTGCCAATATGTTTCGAGGACTGTATCTGCGTCAAATTGCGCTGATTCAGGAATATGGCGGACAGCTTGAACTGATTCATCGTCGTCGCTACGAACGTGGAGGACTGCCTAATGCGTCTGCCTGATGAGCCGGAATCTCAGTTTCAAATCAACATCGTGCCGATGATCGATGTGATTTTTGCGATTCTCACTTTTTTCATTATGTCCACCCTGTTTCTGACTCGATCGCAGGGCTTACCCGTTAACCTGCCCAAAGCCGGAACCACCGAGAATCAGTCCCAGGAACAGTTTGTCATCACGATCGACCCTGCCGGAAACCTTGCTCTCAACCGAGCCGCGATGCCGCTAGACACGATCGAGGCCCAAATCAAAGCCGAAGCTGCCACCGGTCAGCAGCCGCTCGTGGTGATCAACGCAGATACAGCAGTCAGCCACGGTAACGTTGTGCAGGTGATGGATCGGCTGAGGGCGATCGATGGGGTGCGGTTGGCGATCGCGACAGAACAGCCGTAACGGGAACTACGGACGGTTAATCGATCGCAGTAGCCACAGCGTTGATGCTAGCCCGATAAAGTGCGCCAGAATCGCGTTGGTGTTGGACTGCACGACCAGTAGATCGAGCGGCGTGATAAACCGGAGCGGATTGCCCGAAAAGATGACAAAGCCCTGTTCAAAAGACTTCAGCAGCAGTGCCCCCGCGATCGCCTGCGCTCCTAAAACTGTCACCAGCAACCCTGCCAGATTGATCAGCAGCCCGATTTCCAGAATCCGAACTGTATCGCCACGCTTGGGACGCTCGGCACTGTTAGCAGCGGTGAGCTTGCGGGCCAGGCGAGTATAGCGAAACGCCCAATAAATGCTGGCAGCCAGCGCAACTAGCCCAATAAAAGCAAAGAAAAGCCCTGCCCCAGTTCCCGGATTAGCAGCGACCGGAGTGGTAGGATTCCCCGGATTCGGCGCAGGGGCACGGAGATTTCCCCCGGCAAAAATCAGCACGATTCCTGCAACGACTCCCAAAATCACCTGTGACCAGAAACTCACCCAGCCCAGAATTCGCAGCGATAAAGCAACGCGCCGGATCGCTGGAGAGACAGACACAGAACTCGATCGATTTGCCATATCCCGCACTCAAGGAAGATTCTCTCAGTGTAGATCGAGCGATTCCCAACTTGAGTTAGCGATCGAAGAAAAAACTGCCCCGTCTCGATTGCCATGCCATCAAGCTTGCCAAACCGCCCAAAAACAGCAGCCCGATTGCCCCAGATAGCGGATTGCGATCAATTCCCGTCAGCAGCATGGGAACGCGACTAGAGTAGCGAATCAAATTGCCCACATTCACCATGTAATAGCCCCAGACCAGTCCGGCATGCAGCCCGATCGCAAGCCCGAGCCTGCCTTGAGGACAGCGCGGATCAGCCACAGGACGGGGAACGGCAGTCGATCGCTTTGCCCAAACCAATGCCAGCCCCAGCAGCACCAGTCCTGGAAACTGAGGAAAAGTGCGAATAATTTCTGCGGGGGATTTAATAAAGTGGAGGCAGGCAAAAATCAGGCTATCTGCCCAAAGCACCGTTTTGGGGGAATAGTCGCGCCGCAGTTCGTCATAAATCCAGCCGCGAAAGACAAGCTCCTCGGCAAAGCCGATGCCCAACGCCATCACGCCACCTTCCAGCCCAATTCGCAGAGATGGGGCGAACGCTTGCCACTCAACCCAGCCCAAACTGCTCTGCACACCAAACAGAAAAAACAGGCTAAGCAAACCGATCGCCAGCCCCAACAATAGCTCCCGCCCATTTTGTTTGCTGAACACCAGCCCATAGGTCTGAAAAATTCGCCGATCGCCCTGTACCCTTTTACCCCAGACGCGAATCAGCAGCAGAAACGCGACAAACAGCAGAGACATGGTGAAGATCGTGACTTGATTGGCATCGCGCACGAGGAGGGCGATCGGCGCAGCAAAGGGCAGCCAGACTCCCACCACCAGCAGAAGAAACGCGATGATTCGGACTGGGGCAGGATAAAGAGCGAGGCGAGTCAGGATGGGTTTCAAGCAGGTTTTAGGGAGGCAAAACGATCGGGAAGGGGTTTATCAGGAGATTTGAAGAGGCGCCGAGGGTCTCCATTGCCCCGTTCGTTCAGGAAATCGTCAGGACAGAACCGTTTATTCATCAGGCTCGATCGTGCTGGTTAACCCCCGGCTCTTTAAACCTTCGCAGTAAAATTCGGCGTGTTCCTGGGCGCAAGTAATCACCAGGGCAATGCCATTGACGTGCGCTTCCATCATAATGCTGACGGCTTGCGGCATCGTCAGGCCACTGACGGTTTCCATCAGTGACTTAACCACATGCTCCATTGAATTAAAGTCGTCGTTGTGCAGCAGCACCTTATAGCGGGGAGCAGGTTTACGGACGGTTGATGTAGAACGCTCTTGAATCGTTTCGACTGCCACAGGCTATCTCCTCAAATCGAAGTCTGACGGTTTTGCGAAGGAGTGCAATTCAGCTCACACGGTTTCCATGTTACAGAAAATTACGTGGGCAGGCTAAAGCCGCTGCGCCTGAATCAGAACGTTGAATCAAGGTTAAATATAAGGTAGGGGACAGCGATCGTGACTTCCCCAGGTGCAGAGTCAACGCTATAGATAGAGCCAGTTTTCCCTGAAAATCAATAAAATTGCTCTATCTAGCCTTTTATGCCGTAACCTAGTGGGTGCTGCTCCCCAGGTTCAGCAGGTTCCCTTGAACAAGCCCCCGGACAAGCTTATGCAAGCAACCCCCAAAGGAAACGTTCTCCGTGTCAATTCCTCGACGGCAGACGATCAGCAAAATCCCTCGATCGCGATCGACGAGCGCGGCAATTTTGTAATCGCGTGGCAGAGCGACAGTGAGGAAGACGAAGAAGAAGTTCTCGCCCGCTTCTTTCTCCCCGGCGGCACGGCTTTTGCCCCAGAGTTTTTGGTGAACTCGCTACGGGAGGGAGACCAGGAACGCCCCGCTCTCGGAATCGATGGAATTGGCAATACGATCGCGGTTTGGCAGGCTGAAAATCAAGGCGATGCAGGCAGCGGCATCTTTGCCCAGCAATATGAGTTCAGCGGAGATGATTTCCGGGAGAATGGCTCTGAGTTTCGCATTAACACGACCACTGAGGGACGGCAGCAAAATCCGGACGTTGCGTTTGAACCGCTCGGAACCGATGAAGAAAACCGGGAAGCGCGTAACTTTGTCGTGGTCTGGCAAAACGAAGGACGCACAACGAACGAAGTGATCGGGCGCGATGAGAGTGGATTCGGCATCTTTGCTCAACGCTACAACAGTTCTGGAGCGCGTCAGGGCAGAGCTTTTTTGGTGAACACAACGACCGATCGCGCTCAGATCAATCCGGCGGTTGCAACGGACTCGGCGGGCAATTTTGTCGTGGTCTGGCAGAGCCGCACCCGGAACAACGGGTATGACATTTTTGCCCAACGATTTGATCGCTTCGGTAATCCGATCAACAATCAGTTTCAGGTGAATCCACGGGTCAGAGGCGATCAGATTAATCCTGATGTCACGGTTGGTCCGGCTGGTAATTTTGTCGTGGTCTGGCAGGACCAAGAGCAGGACGGGGACGGTTCAGGTATTTATGCCCGTCGCTACAACGCCAGAGGAAATGCGGTCGGTGCAGAGAATCTCCGCGTCAATTCCACCACAAACGGCGATCAGCAAACTCCGTCGATCGGCTCAGATAGGCAAGGCAACTTTACGATCGTTTGGGCCAGCGATAGCGATGATAATTTCAATGTGCTGGGACAGCAGTTTGGCTCGAATGGCAGCCGCATCGCCGGTGAATTCCAAGTCAACAAAACGACCGATAATGACCAGACCCTGCCCCAGATTGCAGTTCGTCCCAATGGCAATTTTGTTGTCGCGTGGCAGAGTGATGAGGGCGACGATCGCGGCACAGACATTCTGGCAAGACGCTTCACCGTTCCTCAAAATAGCGGCGGCAACGGCGGTAATAATGGCGGCAACAATAATGGCGGTAACGATGGCTCCCCGCCAACGACTCCTAGCCGACCCCGGCAACTGCGGGCAGCGCGATCGGCTCCTAAGGCAGATTTAATTGTGGGAACCGTAGAGGATGATCTGCTCAACAGCAGCAAAGGCAACGATCAAGGGTTCGGCAAAGCGCAATGGCTTGGCAAAGCGGGAGGCGATCGATTTGTGATTGGTAAAGGTCTAGGCATCAAGACCATTCTTGACTTTCAGCCAGGGAAAGACCAATTGATCCTCAAGGGCAATCTGCAGCTAGATGACCTCGTTTTTCTCCCGCAGGGCAGAAACACTGCGATCGAGGTAAACGGTCACCCAATTGCCTTTCTACAGGGAGTCAACCTTACGACAGAAAGCTTCAGCATCTAACCTGCGGGTGATTCAATGCCGTCCGAATGCGGATCAAATGCCGATCGCCAATCCCCCCTGCGATTCCTGGACAGTCTCAGCGAGGGAGTTATCATAATAGGCAGTGTTGATGTTTCTTAACAAATCGAAACTGAATGATAGCTTCCTCCCCTGGCTTAAGGGTCAAGGTTACAACGCTGCTGAAGGAAAAGGTTCTGTTCGGAAACGAACCCAGTCCAGAGCTGGCGGCAATTTTGCTGGTGTACTTTGTGCAGGGCATTTTGGGGCTGGCGCGGCTGGCGGTCAGTTTCTTTCTGAAAGATGACCTGGGCATGAGTCCGGCGCAGGTGTCGGCTCTGCTAGGGGTGGCTGCGCTGCCCTGGATGATCAAGCCGCTGTTTGGCTTTGTTTCCGATGGACTGCCGCTCTTCGGCTATCGTCGTCGTCCTTACCTGATTTTGTCTGGTCTACTGGGCACGACGGCATGGGTGGCTCTTGCGACGATCGTTCACGATGTCTGGTCGGCAACAGCAGCGATCGCGCTGGGTTCGCTTTCGGTGGCGTTTAGCGATGTGATCGTCGATTCGCTGGTGGTCGAGCGAGCAAGAACCGAGTCAGTGCAGGATGCCGGATCGCTGCAATCGCTCTGCTGGGGGTCTTCGGCACTGGGTGGCCTGATCACAGCGTACCTGAGCGGGATTCTGCTGGAGCATTTCAGTAACCAGACGGTGTTTGGCGTTACGGCAACGTTTCCGCTGATCGTGTCGCTGGTGGCATGGCTGATTACCGAAGAGCCGATCGACCACGCTACAGACTGGGCGGCGATTCGAGAGCAAATCAGCCAGTTGCGAAAAGCAGTAAGCCAGCGAGCGATCTGGCTGCCGACGGCGTTTCTGTTTGTGCTTCAGGCAACGCCCACTGCCGATGCTGCCTTCTTTTTCTTCACCACCAACGAGCTGGGCTTCCAGCCAGAATTCCTGGGGCGGGTTCGGCTGATCACCAGTCTGGCTTCGCTGCTGGGGGTCTGGATGTTCCAGCGATTTTTTAAAGCAGTGCCGTTCCGGGTAATTTTTGGCTGGACGACCGTTATCTCAACCCTGCTCGGTATGACAATGCTGCTGCTCGTTACCCATGCGAATCGGGCGATCGGCATTGACGACCACTGGTTTAGCCTAGGCGATAGCCTGATCTTGACGGTGATGAGCCAGATTGCCTATATGCCGATTTTGGTGCTGGCAGCGCGGCTTTGTCCGGCAGGGGTGGAGGCAACCCTGTTTGCGCTGCTGATGTCGGTAGTGAACCTGGCAGGCTTGCTGTCCTATGAATTTGGGGCACTCATGATGCACTGGCTTGGCGTTACCGAAAGCAACTTCGATCGCCTCTGGCTGCTGGTGCTGCTCACAAACCTAAGTACACTGCTGCCGCTGCCGTTTCTGGGCTGGTTGCCTAATGCAGAAGAAAGCCAGATGCCTCAGACTATGATTCTGCCAGAAGCCTCGGCGGAACCGATCGAAAATTTAGGCGCAACGAATTCCGAACTGGTCACCGAACTGCGCCAGTAGATTTCCTTAAAACCGCCAAATTGCCTTCAGGATTTTGCTGCTCCGCTCCCTACCCTTCACCGCCTACCGCTTGCTATGCAACTCGAAACCAACCCGTCTTCAAAAAATGCGTCTCTGTCCTACGACCTGGATCAGTGGCAGAAAGGCTATCGATCGCTTAAACAAGAATACGACTATGCGATCAACGAAATCGAAGGACAAATTCCGCCCGAGCTAGAGGGAACCCTGTTTCGCAACGGACCCGGACTGCTCGACATCAACGGACAGCAAATTCATCATCCGTTCGACGGCGACGGCATGATTAGCGCGATTACGTTTCAAAATGGACAGGCCCACTATCGCAATCGGTTTGTCCGCACGCAGGCATTTTTAGAAGAGCAGCAGGCAGGCAAAATTCTTTATCGCGGCGTGTTTGGCACCCAAAAGCCGGGTGGCTGGCTGGCGAATTTTATGGATTTGCGGCTGAAGAATATTGCTAATACGCAGGTAATTTACTGGGGCGGCAAACTGCTGGCACTTTGGGAAGCGGCAGAACCCTATCGGCTCGACCCTGCCACGCTAGAAACGATCGGCTTAGATTACCTCGACGGCATCCTGGAACCGGGAGAAGCGTTTGGGGCACACCCGATCGTTGATCCGGCCTGCCAGTTTGACCAGGGCGCGCCCTGCCTGGTGAATTTTTCGATCAAGCCTAAGGGACTCTCGACCACGATCACCCTTTACGAACTCGATCCAGCCGGCAAACTGCTGCGAAAGCAAATGCGATCGGTTCCCGGCTTTGCCTTTATTCACGATTTTGCCCTCACACCCAACTACTGCATTTTCTTCCAGAACCCGGTGGACTTTAACCCGATTCCGTTTGTGATGGGATTGCGCGGCGCAGGTCAGTGTCTGGAGTTTAAGGGCGATCGTCCGACGCAGGCTCTCATTATTCCCCGTCAAGGATCTGCCCCGATTCGAACCATTCCGATTCAGGCAGGCTTTGTGTTCCACCATGCCAACGCCTTTGAACAGGACGGCGATTTGTTTGTCGATTCAATCTGCTACGACGCGCTGCCCAGCATCGAACCGGATGAAGACTATCGCCAGGTCAAGTTTGCTGAACTCGCACCGGGTCAGCTCTGGCGGTTCCAGTTCAATTTGCAAAGCAACAGCGTCACACGCCAGCTTATCGAAAGCCGCTGCTGTGAGTTTCCCTCGCTCCACCCCGATCGCACAGCTCGTCCATACCGCTATGCCTACATAGGAGCCGCCCATAACCCGACCGGAAACGCTCCGTTGCAGGCAATTCTCAAAATCGACCTCACGACGGGAGAACGTCAGCTCTGGAGTGCTGCCCCGACCGGATTTGTGGGAGAACCCGTCTTTGTGCCGCGTCCTAATTCGCTCAGTGAGGATGATGGCTGGCTGCTCACCCTGGTCTTTGATGCCAAGCGAGAGCGATCGCAAATCGTGATCCTGGATGCTCAGAACCTCGCTCAGCCCCTTGCCCGCCTACACCTCAAGCATCATGTTCCCTACGGACTGCACGGCACATTTACCCCAGAGTGCTTTATCCGTATTTAGCCGTAAATCTGAAGGCACTCGATCGCCCGTCGCGTGAATCCTGCCTAGCGCAAACCATCAATTGAATCAGGCTTCCTTTTAGTCGCTGTCGCCACGCAGCGCACACCGGGATGCAGAATTCTGTCCCTGAATCGGGAGAGGTTTCTGGCATCCCTTTTTTATTCTAATGAAGGGTTTTAACGAAGGGTTTTAACGAAGCAAACGACATCCACACAGGAGCTTAAACTTGATCGTCCTGAAGCTTGATAAATCCATCGAATAGACAAGAAACTGCAATTAGCTCGCTCGGCTACTTCGAGGATTTAGTCCATTACAGAGACTTCGAGAAGCTTCAGACTATGTACAATCTGATTAATTTCACGCAGGAAGATATGTATCGGTGTGCGATCGACCTTCGCAGCACTTATGCAGACGCAGACAATATGGAAGAAGTCGCAGAACGAATCGTTCGCTATCTTTACAACAATTGTGTAGATCCACAAACCGGAGAATCTGCCTGTGCGTTAGTCCGCCTGTTCAAAACTCATCCTTACAAAAACTTGCCGATCGAGCTTCAGATTGCTGCTCTTGATCTTTTGAAAGTTGATTCGATCGCCGACGAAACGAAGTGCTTAACCTTGATGGCAACGGCAGGAGACGAACCGCACTGGAACACAAGAGACGGCTCATCGGGGCACAAAGCGATTCCCTTATTAAGCGTCGATTTTGTTAGCAAGATTCCGATGATCTCGCGACTAATTCAGCAATTTGGGTTAGAAATTGACACGGTTTTAGAACCCATGCCCGACCTTTTAATTCACTCAGAGCGGAAAATTCATAGCACCTTTATCTTTCATGTTCCGACCGCGTTAGGTAGCCAATATATTCCTGCTCAAAAAGATTTTGTGGTTCCTTATCAGGTGAAGTCTGTTTTAGGCTTTGGCGGTTTACTTCCTTCTGGCAATCTTTTTGTGATCATCATGTTTACTAAAACCTGGGTTCCCCAAGAAACAGCAACACTCTTTAAATGGGTATCGACCTACACCTGGCTTGCTCTCACTGCATTTGACGGAAAAGCCGTATTTGCAAATCTGATGTAATCGATGAACTCACTTACCCGCCATCTCCCATCTCCTCACCGACTCCCCACTCCCCACTCCCGACTTCCCCATTAAATAACTCAAAACTCTGCCGACAAAACTCCCGAATTTGCCCTTTCATCTCCTCGATCGGCTCAGTCTTTCCGACAAATTGCCAGTTCTCGATCGTAGACATCCGCCACTGTTCGCCGAGATGGGTAAACCCTGCGGCTTCGATGCCGATCGCCCGATTCTTCTTCGTCCCCAGGTCTTGGTAAAAGCGAATTTGCACCAGGACACTGCGGCTTTGCAGGCGGCGACTCCAGCCCGGAAAGTGAAACCCGATGTCGATCGAGTCAGGGTCAACCAGATCACGGGTATCCGGGTCGTTTGCCCAGGGCTTCAGATCTGCCCGCGCATCGGGAAACTGTGCCTTAAACAAATTCACGACGGCGGCAATTTTGGTCGCTAGCTCTAGCCCGATCGCCTGTTCTGCTGCGTTCACTCGTTACGATTCCTCCTACTTTTTTGAACGATGTCCCAAGCGCAATCGATAAAACAGTATCAATTGATACTGTTTTTTGCAGAATATCGCCGTCTTCAGAGTCTTATTCATAAAATGAAGCTACGAGTGACTTCCGTTCCCCTGACCAGTTAACCCAGAGGGAGGAAGCCAGACTCGCTTTCTTTACCGTAATTTAACTGATATCTCTACAATTCCTTCGATCGTCCGGTAGATTCGGCGATCGTGCCCTTTGCGTTTTTGCGTTGCTCAAGACGATCGATCTTTAGAGAAACTGCTTCTCTTCTGCACTGGCTCACAGGTCGAGTTTTATTTCTTACAAAAATGTTTGAACAGTCCTGACTGTTCTCCGAATTGTTCCCCCAGCCCTCCAATCCTGAAGGGAACTGAGCCTTCTCTAACGTTCAAAGTCTCCATTAATGGGGATTCAAGAAGCAGCGCAGGACTGGCACGACCTGTCAAACATCCCCTCAAAAAGGTCAGGTCAACTGCCCCAATTTTCTTGCCCCTGTTTCTCTCCAGTTTTTCTGCCTGGCAGTTTTGTGATCGTCGATTGCCCCCATTCGATCGCTGCCATCTTTCCTCGTTTTCGTTAAAAAGCTTTCGTGATTAGGAGCCGCACTTCATGACTCTTGCAAATCGGTTTCAAAATCTTCCCGTCCTCGATCAGGCGCAAAAAGAGCAGGCATTTGTGCTGTGGTTTGAGCAGGTCGGCATTCACGATGTACCGGTCGTGGGCGGTAAAAATGCCTCGCTGGGAGAAATGATTCAGCAGCTTACACCCAGAGGCGTGAATGTGCCGACCGGGTTTGCAACGACTGCCTATGCATTTCGCTATTTCATGCGGCAGGCAGGGTTGGAATCAAGGCTGAGGCAGCTATTCGCCAATCTGGACGTAAACGATATGGCGCAGCTTCGGGAGTGTGGTAGACAGGCACGGACGCTGATTCTGGACACGCCCTTTCCGCCGGAACTGGATCGGTCGATCGTGGATGCCTACATTCAGCTTTGCGATCGGTATGGAGCATCGCTAGACATCTGTGAGGGCATGCGCGGCTTAGAGCGGGAAGACTGCTTGAGCAAGCATAGTGGTGTGGATGTGGCAGTGCGATCGAGTGCGACGGCAGAAGATTTGCCTGATGCCAGCTTTGCCGGACAGCAGGAAACCTACTTGAATATTCACGGCATCAGTCGAGTGCTGGAAGCCTGCCATCTGTGCTTTGCCTCACTGTTTACCGATCGAGCAATTTCCTATCGGACAATCAAAAACTTTGATCACTTTGAAGTCGCGCTCTCAGTGGGTGTGCAGAAAATGGTGCGATCGGATCTGGCAGCCTCGGGCGTGATGTTTTCGATTGATACAGAATCTGGCTTTGAGAATGCTGCACTGGTGACGGCGGCTTACGGGCTAGGCGAGAACGTGGTGCAGGGTGTGGTGAATCCCGATGAATACATCGTGTTCAAGCCGACGCTGAAGAAGGGCTTTCGTCCAATTCTGGAAAAGCGGTTGGGCAGCAAAGAAATCAAGATGATCTATGACATTGGCGGCGGCAAAGCCACAGTGAACGTCCCGGTTGCCAAGTCGGAGCAGCAGCAGTTTGCGATCCATGACGCCGAAATCCTTCAGCTTGCAGAATGGGCTTGCATTATTGAAGACCACTATTCCTCGGTTCACGGCAGCAAAACGCCGATGGATATCGAGTGGGCAAAGGACGGCACAACCGGAGAGCTGTTTATCGTCCAGGCTCGCCCAGAAACGGTTCACTCCCAGAAGGTGGGCAATGTGCTGCGCTCTTATCGGCTGAAAGACCCGGCTCCGGCTAACGTGCTGCTCACCGGACGCGCTGTGGGCGACATGATTGGACAAGGCAAGGTGCGAATTATCACCGAACTCGATCAGCTTGAAGCGTTCCAGGAAGGCGAAGTGCTGGTGACGACGCGCACTGACCCCGACTGGGAACCGATTATGAAAAAAGCAGGAGCTGTAATCACCAATCAGGGTGGGCGGACCTGTCACGCGGCGATTATTGCCAGAGAGTTAGGCATTCCGGCAATCGTCGGCAGCGGCGATGCTACGGGTTTGCTGCATCACGGTCAGGAAGTGACGGTTTCCTGTGCCGCAGGCGAAGAAGGACAGGTTTATGCCGGACTGCTACCCTTTGAAGTCGAAGAACTGCCGCTCGACAATTTGCCTCCCACCCGCACCAAAGTCCTGATGAATGTGGGCAATCCGCACGAAGCATTTGGACTGGCTGCCCTGCCCTGCGACGGCGTTGGACTGGCCCGCACTGAATTTATTATTGCCAACCACATTCGCGTGCATCCCCTCGCCCTGATGAACTTCGATCGCCTCGAAGACAAATTCGTAAAGCAGGAAATTGCTCGGATCACGGCTCTTTATCCCCACAAACCCGACTACTTTGTCAGCCGCTTAGCTTCGGGAATTGGCATGTTGGCAGCCGCCTTTCACCCGAACCCAGTGATTGTGCGAATGTCGGACTTCAAGAGCAATGAGTATGCGAACTTGCTGGGCGGCAGAGCCTTTGAGCCAGAAGAAGAAAACCCGATGTTGGGCTGGCGCGGTGCATCTCGCTATTATGACCCGAAATATCGCGATGCCTTTGCACTGGAATGTCTGGCGTTTAAGCGAGTGCGAGACGAAATGGGCTTAACCAACGTGATTCCGATGATCCCTTTCTGTCGCACTCCCGAAGAAGGTCGCAAAGTGCTAGCAGAACTCGCGAAACACGGCTTAGTTCGGGGCGAAAACGGCTTGCAGGTCTATGTGATGTGCGAACTGCCGAGCAATGTCATCCTGGCAGACCAGTTCAGCGAAATCTTCGACGGCTTCTCGATCGGCTCAAACGACCTGACTCAGCTCACCCTGGGACTCGATCGCGACTCCGCCCTGGTGTCTCACTTATTCGACGAGCGCAACGAAGCCGTGAAAGAGCTAATCCGCATGGTGATTCAGCGTGCTAAGGCAAAAGGGCGCAAGGTCGGCATCTGCGGCCAGGCTCCCAGCGATTACCCTGAATTTGCCGCCTTCCTGGTAGAGCAGGGAATTGATTCGATCAGCCTCAACCCGGATACGGTGCTGAAGACGAGATTGACGATCGCGCAGACAGAGGGGCGGAGAGTGGGTAGATGAGTGAGTGGGTCGGTGAGTGAGTGAGGAGATGCGGGGCAGGTTTTGCTTGAGATATGGGAGATATATCAGATCAACCACAAGACCTGCCCTTAGGGCATTTTTGAGGGGGAACAATTCGCGATCGGGGAAGCGATCGAATGATTACCGTGGCTAAATCACGAGATCAGTTCGCTCCCCATTGCTGGAGAACGCTCAAACACTCAAAGTCCCTCAGAATTGACCCCTTTGGGGCTACCTAACGCAGTCAAACTCAATCCTTCACCCTTCAGTCCAGCAACACCAAAATTATTTTGCTATTTTGCGTCGCGTTCAACAGGCTCCCTGATTCGCGCTGTCACCAGGACGGCAGGTTGAGAACTGGCTTGCAGCGAAGGTACACGAGCATCGAGGATTTGCAGGCTTTCCAGCAGGGCGCAGCAAACGATCGGCTCGGTTTCGCGGTTCAGCATCAGGCGAAAGGTTTCTGCTAGTTCTTTTGGGGTGAGCAATAAAGACGGGTGAGGTTGGGTGAGGGCGTGGGTGAGTTGCCGCACTGCCAGCAGTCGCTTGAGCGGGTCGGAGTCTGCCAAATCGATGAACCAGTCTCGATCAAGCGCGGAATTCAGGGGAGCGTGGCTGATCTGGGTCTGCCGCCAAACTTGCCATGCCAACAGACCTAAAACAGTCAGAACGGCTGTGCCCTGAAGCACAAACCCGACCGCTACCCAAGACGATTGCATTTCCTGCCAGATCGAGAGCGTTAGATAGCTCATCCCTACGACGAAAATGCTACTGCCAAGGGTCAATATAAAGGGGCGATCGACGGTTTGCCACCAGTGCTGGCAGATTGCCCACAGCCGTCTTCCCTGTCCCTGTTGCAGCAAATACCCCGCTGATAGCGTCAGTAGCCCCAGCCCCAGCGAAATGACCAGTCGCCAGTTCCACAGCAGCAGCACGAGCAGCGCAGCCCCGCTCAACAGCCAGCCCTTCGAGGCAGAGCTATAGCGAACGATTTGCTGAACGCTGGGTCGCTCCAGCCATTGCAGCGCATAACGCCGAAAGGTTTGACGAAGCGGATATCGGGAACGGGATGAAGATGCTTGTGCCACAGGACTAACGAAAAATCACACGAAGGGGATGAACAAGAGAAAATAGACTGAAGCCAGCAGACCGGGAAGAATCCCTGAAAGGGTCTGAGGCATACCGTCCAGAGTCTAGCGCTTCCAGCGGCTAATCTCCAGTCTATCGTCTTGAAACTATAGGAAATTTGGGTGTCTCCTGTGTCTACTTACGATGCCATTTATGCGATCGTCCGGCAGATTCCTTCCGGCAAGGTCGCAACTTATGGTCAAGTCGCAGAGTTGGCAAGCCTTCCGGGGCAGGCGCGGCTGGTGGGCTATGCCCTGTATCGGGTAGATATGCAGTTGGACGACATTCCCTGGCATCGCGTGATTAATGCGAAGGGGAAAGTGTCCGAGTCTCCTTTTCGGCACGGAACCGATTACCTGCAACGATCGCTCCTGGAGCAAGAAGGCATCGTGTTCAGCAAACAGGGAAAAGTGAGTCTGCGGCAGTATCGCTGGCAGCCCGAATTTGTCTCAAGCCCCTACCGAATGGTTTCCGAAGCAGCGGCAGGCTCAGACGACGGCACGAGCGACGGCTCCTCGCAGTCCGCAGGCATCAGCCCGGTCTGATGAAATTCATAGCAATTTTTGCCGCGCTGTTTGGCGCGATACATAGCAGCATCGGCTTGTTTCAGCAAATCTGAGGGCGTGATGCTATCAATTGGATAAAGGCTAATGCCCACACTGGTCGAAATCGAGAGCAGTTCTCCTTGCAGGACGATCTTCTGAGAAAGGGTCAGCAAGATCTTATCGGCAACGCAAATCACATCCGAGATGCTGGGAATTCCCGGCAGCACAACGACAAATTCATCGCCGCCCAGTCGAGCCACCGTATCACTACTCCGCAAACAGCCGAGCAGCCGTTGCGCTACAGTTCGCAGCAGCAGATCGCCGATGTGGTGTCCGTAGGTGTCGTTAATTTGCTTAAACCCATCCAGATCAAGGAACAGCACTGCCACCATTTGATTTGGGTTTGCCCAGGTGAGTGCGCTGCTGAGGCGTTCTTGCAGCAGTTTGCGGTTAGCGAGTCCGGTCAACAGATCATAGAAGGCAAGCCGGGTTAAGTCTTCTTTAGCTTGCTGTAGCTCAGCGTTGGACTGCACCAGCTCAGCCGCCGTACGCCGCAGTTCTTCTTCCACCTGCTTGCGTCGGGTAATATCGCGAATCACTCCCACCAGAAACACATTGCCCGCCGCGTCTCGGTGCAGCGATCGCTTTGTGGCAATCAGATAAGTCACGCCTTTAGCATCGGTGAATTCTTCTTCGGTTTCCTGCTGAGTACCACGCTGAAACGTGAGTTGATCCTGTTCCCAAAAGCGGTTGGCTTCCTGAGCCGGGAAAAAGTCGAAGTCTGTTTTTTCCAGCAGCACGTCGATCGGGTAGCCAATAAAGTGGGCAAATGCCCGATTCAGCACAATCCAGCGATGGGACTGATTTTTGACAAAGACTGGATCAGGAATCGTATTAATGATGGAATTGAGAAATTCCTTGGATTTCTTGAGTTCTCCTTCCTGGCGAGCAATGCGTCCGGTCATCGCGATCGTTGCACTCAGCAGAGCACTCAGCGGTGGCACGAGCGGCAGCCAGTATCCCAGCAAAAAAGCAACATAGCAAATGAGCATGAGTCCCAGGCTAGCCACCCCCACCCGAACCGCCGATCGCTCCAGCGGACGGACCCACCAGCAGAGCGCAGCCCCCACCCAGCACCAGAGCCAGAGCCAGAGAATCTTAAACCCTTCTGGCGGAACGTGCAGCAGCGGACGCTGATCCAGCACTGCGCTTAAAAGCTGGCTGACAAACTGCGCCTGTAGCTCGACTCCGCTAATCGGCAGCGAGTTGCCACCCAATCCTCCGCTGTAGGAGGTGTAAAAAACGTCGCGGACGCTATCCGACGTGGAGCCAATCAGCACAACGCGATCGCGCATGATTTCTGGATCGAATTCGCCTGATAAGACCTGCGAGAGCGACAAGGATTCAAATGCGGCGGCGGGACTGCGCGGATTTGCCAGAATTTGATAGCCGCCCACATCCGCTCGCATATAACCCCCAACCTGGGAGGCGATCGGCAGCAGCTTGAGTGACCCAATTTCGACCTGAGTGCCTCGGGCACGTAAGCCGATTGATTCTGGCTCCAGGTATTTCAGAGCAAGTTTAAGGGCAAAACTGCGGTGCAGCTCTTGCTTAAGCTGAAGAAACAGCAGCGATCGACGCACCACGTTATCCGCATCAATCACCACGTTGTTAAAGCCCACCTGCTGCTGACGCTCGAGGGTTGTGGGTGGGGCGACTGCGGCACTCTCGTTATCGGGCAGCTTTTCCGTGCCAATTAGGTTGGGTGTGGTGGCGAAAATTCTTTCTAGCTCAGCTTGACCCTCACCGACTGACAGATCGCGATACAGCGTTAGCCCGATCGCTCGCGGCTCAGCCGTGCGAACTCGTTCGATCAGGTTTGCCAGCACTTGATCAGGAATAGGCCAAGCTTGAATCTGGCGGATATCGGCATCGCTAATCGTCACCAGCACAATGCGCGGATCGGCTGCCTCGATCGGGCGCAGACGAAACATCTGGTCGAGCATTGCCAGCTCAGGAGCCTGTAGCAAGCCAAAATAGCGCAGCAGCAAAATACTCGCCGAGATCACAAGGCTCACTTTCCACAGCGGACGATGCTCTCTTTTGAGAAGCACACGCAACCAATTGAACTGTTTCCGAAACTGCCTCATAAACCTTGCGCGAAGGGTGGTATTGCGTGGAGCTACCGTAGATAGAATGCCCGATGGTCGCCTGTCGATCGCACCAAAACGCTGATGTATAAACAGCCAGAAACAAATGAGCAGAAACAGGAAAAAACTTTAGATGATCCTAAAGTAGCAGGAAAGGAATGGAGCACCTAGCTTGCGCCTTTAGCAGAGCAATTCCTGAGAAGCAGCTTGGACAGTGAGAGCAGGCTTTGAGCAATAAACTTTGAGCAATAGACTTTGAGCGATAGACTTTGAGCAATAGACTTTGAGCCACAGACTTTGAAAAGAACGCAGAGGTTCCCTCCGTATAAAGCGGCATTGCCCCACGCCCTTGTCCCTACCGGGCACTTTGTCAACGCGACAAGGGCAATTCGACAACAAAATTTGAGAGATTATCAGCAATTTGGTACTCTTTGTTAAGGTTTGTGATCAGCCTTTTGAAAAAAGACCGTTTTACTGCTTGCGATCGATCGGGCAATCGGCGGCGTTGACACCCTGCAAACAGCTTCACATCGAAGTCCTGGCTTGCAGCAGTCTATACCTTAGAGCGGTTGTCTCAATTTTTGGGACAGTTCTAAGCTAACCAGTACGATTGCACCGTTTTATTCCTTGTTTTATTCCTTTGTTGAGTTGAACTGCTGAACGCGATCGCATAATTTCTTTAATCCTGACTATCCAGCCCAGTTCAGCAAAATTGTTCAATCTGCCACTGTAATCTTCGTTATATTGCGTCTAGGTAGGTACATTCATGTCCATGACCGTTGCACCAGAGCAAATCGAACGGATTGTTTGGAATCAGCACCATGACCCGTTTGAAGTTTTGGGACCGCACCAGCTTCATCAAAACGGAAAATCCGTTTGGGCAGTGAGAGCCTACCTGCCCCGTGCCAATGCTGCCTGGGTCGTTTACCCGGATGAGCGCAAAGAATACCCGATGCACGCGGTTCACGATCCGCACTTTTTTGAGTGTGTGCTCGATGTCGATGAACTGAAAAACTATCAGTTGCGGATTCAGGAAGGCGAACACGAGCGGGTAGTTTACGACCCTTATGCGTTTCGATCGCCTAGCCTCACTGATTTTGATCTTCACCTGTTTTCCGAAGGGAATCATCACCGCATTTACGAAAAGCTCGGCGCACATCCGACTGAAGTTGACGGCGTCAAGGGCGTTTACTTTGCGGTCTGGGCACCGAATGCCAGAAATGTCTCAGTGCTCGGCGACTTTAACCAGTGGGATGGGCGGCTACACCAGATGCGGGTGCGCGGAAATGGCGTTTGGGAGCTGTTTATTCCCGATATTGGCGCGGGCACGAGCTATAAATACGAGATTAAAAATCACGCGGGTCACATCTACGAAAAATCCGACCCCTACGGCTATCAGCAGGAAGTTCGCCCCAAAACCGCCTCGATCGTCACTGACCTTTCTTCCTACGAATGGAAAGATAGCGACTGGATGGAGCAGCGTCGCCACACCGATCCCCTGACGCACCCTGTTTCAGTGTATGAGGTGCATTTGGGCTCCTGGTTACACGGCTCAGCGGCCGAACCTGCCCATGATCAAAACGGCAATGTGATTCCGCCCGTCATTGTGGCAGACCTGAAGCCAGGCGCACGGTTCCTCACCTATCGGGAACTCGCCGATCGTCTGATTCCTTATGTGAAAGAGCTGGGCTATACGCACGTCGAGCTATTGCCGATCGCCGAACACCCTTTTGACGGTTCCTGGGGCTATCAGGTGACAGGCTACTATGCGGTAACCTCCCGTCATGGCACACCTCAAGATTTCATGTATTTTGTCGATCAGTGCCACCTGAATGGAATTGGCGTGATTGTGGACTGGGTTCCTGGTCACTTCCCCAAAGACGGGCACGGGCTGGCATTCTTCGACGGCACGCACCTGTACGAATACGCCGACCCCCGCAAGGGCGAACACAAAGAATGGGGCACGCTGGTGTTTAACTATGCCCGCAACGAAGTGAGAAACTTCCTGGTTGCCAATGCCCTATTCTGGTTCGACAAGTTCCACATTGATGGGGTGCGGGTGGATGCAGTGGCATCGATGCTGTATCTCGACTATCAGCGTCCGACAGGCGAATGGGTCACAAACGAGTATGGTGGACGGGAAAACATCGAAGCGGCGGACTTTCTGCGGCAGATGAATCACCTCGTCTTTAGCTACTTTCCGGGGACATTGACGATCGCCGAGGAGTCTACGGCATGGCCAATGGTGTCCTGGCCCACTTATGTCGGCGGGTTAGGGTTCAACCTCAAGTGGAATATGGGCTGGATGCACGACATGCTCGATTATTTCCACATGGACCCCTGGTTCCGCCAGTTCCACCAGAACAACGTCACCTTCAGCATCTGGTACGCTTTTAGCGAAAACTTTATGCTGGCGTTGTCTCACGACGAGGTCGTCCACGGTAAAAGCCCAATGATCGGCAAAATGCCGGGTGATGAATGGCAAAAATTCGCTAACCTGCGCTGCCTCTATACCTATATGTTCACGCATCCAGGTAAGAAGACCCTGTTCATGAGCAATGAGTTCGGGCAGTGGAGCGAGTGGAATGTCTGGGGTGATCTGGAATGGAATCTGCTTCAGTTTGAGGCACACCAGAAGCTGAAATACTTCATGAGTCGGCTGAATCAGCTTTACACCAGCGAACCCGCTCTGTATCAGGTTGATTTTACCCAGGAAGGCTTTGAGTGGATCGATTGCAGCGATAACCGCCATAGCGTCGTGTCCTTTATTCGCCAGGCAAAAGACCCAGACGAGTTTGTCATCACCGTCTGTAACTTCACGCCGCAGCCCCATTCGCACTATCGAGTCGGCGTGCCGGAGCTGGGCTTCTACACGGAGCTATTCAACAGCGATTCTCGCGAGTACGGCGGCAGCAACATGGGCAACCTGGGCGGTAAGTGGGCAGAGGAATGGTCATTTCACAATCGCCCTTACTCGATCGACCTCTGCCTCCCTCCGTTGGGAGTGCTGGTGCTGAAGCTCGATCGCCAGAAACCCAAAGAAGCTGGGCGATTGGAGTAGGACGGGGAACTGAAGCTCAACGATCGGCGACAAGAATAGGGATAAGAGGACTTTGGAGGAGTTTCGGAGGGGCTAAAACGTCTCAACCTTCAGCCAGGGTTGTCACGATAAAACCAAGGCTCATTCAGGTTCAATTGTCTCCTTTTAGCTTCACGGCTACGATAAGAAACAGTGTCAGGAGTTGAACGGGTATGTGGATTGCTGCGATCGTCTGCTTTTTTGTTGCCTTTGTGCTGGCAAGCCTGGTTGAATACTGGGTTCATCGCAAAATGCACGTTGCCCCGGAATCTACGCTGGGGGCGCGACATCTGGATCACCATAAGAAGAATGACGGACAGGGCGTGTTCTGGGAATTTCTGGACTATCTGAAGGGCAGCTTTTTTCTGATGCTGCCGATGTTCCTGGTATCCTGGCAGATGGGGTTGGGCTGGACGCTGGGTGGCGTTGCGTTTGCGGTCTTTTCTGCATACGCGCATCAGCTTCAGCACGAAGACCCAACCAAGTGCTTCTGGATGAAAATGCCTGTTCACTATGTGCATCACAAGTACGGCATGTGGCATCACAACTTTGGACTGGCAGTAGACTGGTGGGACCACGTTTTCGGCACGTACAAAGCTGTTAATTGGCTGGACGAACAAGAATTAAGCCGCCCGACGCGAAGCCATCTGGAATTACGCTGGTGGTAGAATGCCGCGAAGCTGTTCGCCCCGTCGGAAAAATCAAAAAAATTGCAAAATTTAGGCTAAAAACTCAGGTGCAGGATTCGAGAGAGAGAGTTCAAGCTGCATGATCGATTAAGACAGCCTTCCAGCTTCTTGGATCGCTGTCTAATTTTTTATCAGCGACGATCGTCTGGCTGAGATTTGTGCTGAAAGAATTCTGCGGTAGATTGATGATTGGAAGGGAGTGTTTTGGGTTTGGCGATCGTGCCTAACCATTAGAAGCTTAGCAATTAGGAATTTAACCCATTCAATGATTAATCAAAATATTAAGATCATCCAGCTCACTGGAATTCTGGATGGAACGCAAGCAGATCAGCTCCGGAACGAAGTAAGCCAATGCCTGACTACAGGAGCAAGGTGCGTTTTGATCGATTTTCAAGATGTGACATTTATGGATAGTTCTGGTTTAGCAGCTTTGATTACAGCAGTTCGCTTAATTCACGATCAGGGCAAAAAACTTTATCTTTGCTCGGTCAATCAGCAGGTCAAGATGCTGCTCGAACTCACAAGCATGGATCGAATTTTTCGCATCTTTGCAGATCAGGAAGAGTTTTTGACTCAGGCTAAAGATGAGCCTTCCAGCTAAAAATATTAGCTAAAATCACTGTCTGAAATTACTAGCTAAAATCAGCTCGGACAAGCGCGAGATCATCGCTTAAAGAACGCCCCTGAAACTGCTTAAATAGGCGATTGAGAACCTGCTCCAAATTGGTTTGCTGTCCAGCATCAATTAATAGCTGAATAAAGCTTTCCAGCCCCCACTGATTACTGGCGTGCTGCACCTCATAGGCTCCATCGCTGTAGAGATAAAGGACGCTATTCGCAGGAATTGTTGTGACCTTGCAGTTGACTTGAAATTGCTCAATCATACCGATCGGAAAATTAGGTGTTCGCAACAGTTGAGTCATGGTAGACAGGGCATCACTCGTGAGCAATACGGCAGGTGGATGTCCAGCACTGGCATAAGTGAGCTGTCGAGAACTGGGCTGATAAACGCCGTACCAGATCGTGAAAAATTTCTGGTTCTGGCTATGCATTTGAAACGCCTGATTTAGAGCAGTCAAAACGGCTTCGGGATGACGAAAATCGACTTCGGGTAGAGACTGCGATCGCAGCAAGTTGAGCAGAATCACCGATGGCAAAGCCGCCCCCAGCCCGTGTCCCGACACATCGAGCAAATACAGCACCAGATGGTTGTCATCCAGCCAGAAGTAATCAAAGCAATCGCCACCAAGCTGACTGGAAGGAATAAATCGAGCGTCAATAGAGACTTTGCCCTGCACCGGAGCAGGTAGGAGCGATCGAACATAGGCAGCCGCTTCGCTCAGCTCATCTTCAAGGCGCTGTTTTTGGGTTTGTAAATCTTGATTGAGCTGATACAGCCGCAGCCCAGCCCCAACCCTTGCTTTTAGCTCACCAAAATCAACTGGCTTTGACAGAAAATCGTCCGCTCCATTATTCAATCCCTGAATTCGATCTTCGATCGCCATTCTTGAGGTAAAAAGAATAAAAAAAGTTGTTGTTAAACGAGGTTCTGCCTTGATTTGACGGCAAACTTCTAGACCGTCCATCGCTGGCATATTCCAGTCGCAAATAATCAGGGCAGGCTGAAACTGTTTTGCCTGTTCGATGCCTTCCTGGCCATTGGCGGCAGTCATCACCTCATGCCCATCATGCTGTAGCAGTTTTTTGACGGTCAAACAGATTAACGGATCGTCATCAATTACCAGAATCTTAAACATGAATTCGGAAACGAAAGAGAGTATAAATCTGTTTAACTTAGTGCATTTTTAAACTGAGCTAGATACTCCTGAATATGATTCAGCGAAGATTCAATTTCGGCTAACAAAGACTCGATCGATTTAAACTGCTGTTGGCCAGCCTGTTGCTCTAGTTCTGCCGCAGCCGATTGGATTGATTTTGCTCCAATATTAGCACTCGACCCGTTCAAATGATGAGCGGCTTGCTCTGCCAGACGATAGTTTTGCCGATCGATCGCCTGCCGCAAAGTCGTTAAATGGTCGTGACTGTCCTTCAGAAAAACGTGCAGCAACTCAAGCTCAAACTCTGGAGAGTTATCAGAGAGCTGATGCAGGTAGTGTAGGTCAAGATATGCCTCCAGCGACAGGGAAACTGCCTTTTGATCCGTTTGAGGAACTTCTGTGGATGGGTTAGAGCCTGGTTGCTCTGGCAATTTAAGTTGTTGCATCCATTGTTTCAGAACAGCTTCCAGCATCACACGTTGAATTGGCTTCTGAAGATAGTCATTCATGCCTGCGGCGATCGCCCGTTCCTGGTCACGCGGCAAATTGCTGGCAGTCATGGCGATGATGATTGCTGGCTGAGAATGGGTTAACGCTGTACCACCCGATAATGGGGGACTGGATAAAGCAATCTGCTCGTGCTGCCGGATGGCGATCGTCGCTTCAAATCCATCCATACCGGGCAGTTGACAGTCCATCAAAATCATGTCGTATTGCTTCTGGGCAGTTTTCTGAACCGCAGAGCGACCGTCTGCCGCAATTTCGACTATATAGCCCAATGATCTTAGCTGTTGGCTGATAATTTTTTGATTTGTAAGATTGTCTTCTACCAGCAAAATCAATTGGGATGACACTTCTAATGAACTCCGGGATTGGAGAATTTGTGAGATTAATTTCTGAGATGGAAGCGTTGAGGGTTCGCTTTGCTTTTCCTCGTTTTGCTCTGTTTGAATAATCTAACTAATCTTCCAGGAACCAGGCAGCCAACAGCAACCCGATCGCCACACTAAACCAGAACGGTAAACGCAGCGAAAACAGAAATTCCACTGGGAAATAGACTGCTTTTTCAGTAAAGAAAACAGTGAGAATCAGCACCATTCCTAACAGAACAATTGGCATTACGGCTACCCCTCGTATTCAGTGTCGATCGCAATCTCCAGCGTGTCTTCGTCGATCGTGATATACAAGATGTTCGGACGACAGCATACCTGACAATCCTCCACGTAGGACTGAGTAGACCCCGCACTGAAATCGATAAACGTCAGGCTTGGTTCTCCACAATAGGCACAGACATATTCTGCGGTGTTTTGCATTCGTTTTTCTCCTGATCATCTTGCTTTTTAAGTGCCTGAATCCGCTGCAAGCTGCCGCCCGCCAGTAGAGTTTGCTGAGGATTTAAAAATCCTGCCGCTTCGAGTTCGCTGACCAGGTTTGTTTTTAGAAGCTCCCACGCCGTTTCGGTTTCAAACAGCCAGAAAAAGCCATAAAGCCCCGGCGTAAAAATCGGATTGGTCGGCTGATGAAAATCAATCAGGGTAAACACGCCGCCCGGCTTGAGAACGCGATGTACTTCTCGCAAAATCTGGCGGAGCTGATCAAGCTTCATTTCGTGCAGGGCTGCGCTGGTATGCACCAGGTCAAACTGTTCCGCCTCAAACGGCATCGCTTCTGCCCAGCCTTCGACAAACGCTGCTTCGGGTACATTTTTCTGCGATCGCTGAATCGACAGAGGTGAAGCATCCAGCCCGACCACAGGGTTCGATGCGAAGCCCTTGCCCGATTGGGCTAATCGCCGCACGAGGTACCGAGTTGCCTGACCGCTGCCACAGCACAAATCGAGAATCTGCATTGCTGGATCGATCGACAGTCCTTCCAGTGCCAACTGCCGAAACCGTGCCTCTCCGCCCACCGTTAAAGCCGCCAGACGACTGATGCCATCGTACAGCCATTGATAGCGATAGCTTAAATCTCGAAGAATCGTAGCCATAGAGTCATCCGTAGGGAATTTGGAATTGCAGAACCTGGAACAGCGCGTTGGTTTGGAGGTTCTATCTGTAGTCTTGACTCAGTCTTTGAGAGATTAAGTCACTGCTTGGCTCAGTCACTGCTTGATTAAGTCATTGAGAGATTAGCGTTTATACTCCTCCTCTCAATCTTGACACCAGGAGCAAGCGTCAGTACAACAAACCGATTGTCCCGTATAGACTCCCAATTCATTTCCAATCCCCAATTCCGAACCACAGATCATTCACCGCTCCCTTCCCATTCCAAATTCTGAACCCGAATTACAGATTACGAATAATTCGCCGCTCTAGGGCAGCCTGAACCGCTTGCTGCTGATCTCGTCGGGTAATCCAGCGATGATACGTGCGGTTATGGATTGCGACAGAGTGACCCATCATGCGGGCAGCCACTGTATCGGGAATCCCGAAATGAATCGTGCGAACTGCCCAGGCGTGGCGCAAATCGTAGGGCGAAAAGGGAATTTGATAGCGGCGAAACTGCGTGGCAACCTGCTGTCCGATGCGTTGAAGCGTGGTTTGATGCAGATCTAGATTGAGGGGCGGCAGCCGGACTTCGCGGAGATTAAAGCGATCGACCCATTCCGGGTAAAAGGGCCACACTTCATGGCTTCCGGTTTTGGTGGTGGGCAAAACTTCGATCGCGGCTTCGGCTTCGCCCTGGATCAGTGCACTGTAGTTGCAAAAGAAAACCTCGTGATTTCGCAGCCCGTAGGTCGCCATAACGCCATAGACAAATTGCCAGGTCGGGCTGGGAATCGTATCGAAAATCGCAATAATCTCTTCGTCTGACGGCAAGCGGCGCATCTGGGTTTTGCTGGGGCTATAGGTTCCCCACAGGGTTTTGAGGTCGATCGGCAGTTCCAAATGCAGAAATTGCGCCAGCGCGTTCAGAGCAGTACAGCAAACTTGCCGACTCCGGGCATTGGCGGGAATAGCTTGAATCGTGCTGTAAATTGCTTCGGTCAGGGTGAAATTGGGATGCGATCGAGTGGTGGCTTCCAGCTTTCGCAGATAGGGCGCGTAGGTTTTTTCCCAGGTGGTGCGGGTTGCGCCCGGATTGCTATCTTTTGCCAGATGCTCTAGAAAGTGCCGCTCGAACGCCTTCAGCTTTTCTGCCAGATCCATTTGATGCAGCCGCTTTCCTCCAGCGACTGGTAAATGTTGCCGCCAGTCAAAGGTATTCTGGATAAGCTGTGCTGCAATGACTTTCACCTGCTGTTCTGCCTGCTTCAATCCGCTGGGCGTTGCCGGGAGATCAAGCGGAACTCTCTGCTGATGCGCCCGCAGGCGATCGCTTCCCGGACGGGGGGGCAGGGTTCCCCGCAGACAAAGCTTACTGCCGCGCCGCTCAATCTGAAGTCCCATACGAGCAGCCTTCAGACGTTGATTTGCCTGCTCGATGCGGGGATCGATCGAACTATCGGTGTCTTTCGATGACGAATCTGACATCTTTTGTTAGGTTGCAGATAGACCGTGACTCATTTTTAATAAAAGGAAAGCTTACAATACACTGGTTAAGTAGAATGAGGGCATAGCAGGTGATGGCTTGCAGAGCCGATTGAGCGAGTAGTGAGGCAACGCTGGCGATTCTATTCAAGCAAAATCTCGATTGGAATTGAGCAGAGCGGCACAAATTAGAAAAGATTATTGTTAAAATCAGTAACAAATATTAAGGGAAGGACGAGTGGCAGTTATGGGTCGTGTTGGCGTTCTACTACTCAATCTGGGCGGACCGGATCAGCTAGAGGATGTCCGTCCCTTTCTGTTTAACTTGTTTTCTGACCCAGAAATCATCCGTCTACCCTTTCCCTGGCTGCAAAAGCCGCTGGCGTGGCTGATTTCCTCGAGTCGTGCGAATAAATCGCAAGAAAACTACAAGCAAATCGGGGGTGGCTCTCCGCTGCGCCGCATTACCGAAGAACAGGCAGACGCACTGCGCAATGCGCTGAAAGAAAAAGGGGAAGACGCTCAGATTTACATCGGAATGCGCTACTGGCATCCCTTCACCGAAGAAGCTGTGGCTCGAATTAAGCGCGATGGTATTGATCGCCTCGTGATTCTGCCTCTGTATCCGCAGTTTTCGATCAGCACGAGCGGGTCAAGCTTCCGCCTGCTAGAGCAGCTCTGGCAAGAAGACCCTGCGCTGCACGGGATCGATTACACAGTGATTGCGTCCTGGTATAAGCGATCGGGCTACCTGAAAGCAATGGCAGACCTGATCGCTAAAGAGCTAGACCAGCTCGAAAACCCGGATCAGGCCCATATTTTCTTCAGCGCCCACGGGGTTCCAGTGAGCTATGTGGAAGAGGCAGGCGATCCCTACCAGCAGGAAATCGAAGAATGCGTTGAGCTAATTATGCGAACGCTGAATCGCTCGAATCCCCATACGCTGGCGTATCAGAGCCGGGTGGGTCCGGTGGAATGGCTGAAGCCCTATACCGAAGAGGCGATCGGAGATCTGGCAAAGCAGGGCGTTGAGGATTTGCTGGTTGTACCCATCAGCTTTGTCTCAGAGCATATCGAAACCCTGCAAGAAATCGACATTGAATATCGCGAAGTCGCCGAGGAAGCCGGAATCGAGCACTTCCATCGCGTGCCTGCCCTCAATACCCATCCCATCTTTATTGACGACTTGGCAGATCTGGTGATTTCTGCGATGAATTCGCCCAGTTTAAAGCTGGCAGAAGTCACCCAGATGAAGAAAAGGGTGAAGATGTACCCGCAGGAACGCTGGGAATGGGGCATGACCACCACCGCAGAAGTCTGGAACGGACGAATTGCCATGCTGGGCTTTTTGGCACTGCTGATCGAGCTAATTAGCGGTCACGGTCCACTGCACTTTGTGGGTTTGCTGTAAGGAGTTATTTGCTGTTAGGGATTATTTGCTGTCAGGGATTGGTTAAAGAGTCTCCAATGTCTCTTAACCGGAGCTGCGGGCGAAACGATCGGATGAGTGAGGGATATCGGTTGAAGTCCGATCGCGCCTGAGGAAATCGGAAATAGCTCATCGCCAATCCAGATCATCGCCAACCCCTCTCCTTATCCCCTTACCTCCTCACTCCTCTACCCCGGCAACAGCGGCAGCAGCAGCGTTACAAAGTAATAAACCAGCGGTGCGGTAAAAACATAGCTATCGGCACGATCGAGAATTCCGCCATGTCCGGGAATAAGCTGCCCTGAATCTTTGACGCCCGCGTCGCGTTTCATCATTGATTCGGTTAAGTCACCAAGCAAGCTGGCGATGCCGATCATTAATCCTAATGCCATGCCGCTGAGGGGTGAACCTGCCCAGCCGAGATACCATGCGCCGATCGTCGCAACGGCCACACTTGCCAGCACTCCGAACACTGCCCCTTCAACCGTCTTTTTGGGGCTGATATCGGTGAGGCGGGTTTTACCGAAGGTTTTGCCAAACACGTACGCGCCAATATCGGCTGCCCAGATGCAGAGAAAGGTGAGCAGCGTGGCGGTGAGCCCAACGGGAAGGTCTTGCAAGTGGGGCAGAGGAAAGGGAGGCCAGTAGCCGCTCAAGGGTAAGTTGCTGACTTCTGCACTGCCCAGTGCCCGCAATCGCACCCAATAGCTAGGCAGGTAGCCGCCATAAAACAAGCCTAGAATCGAAGCGGAAATATCAGCGATCGTGGCAAATTTGGGCTGAAACAGCAGATAAAAGCAGATAAACGTTCCAGCAACAGGCATCACGGCATCAGCAAGCGGCGAGGAAAGGGTGGCAGTTACCAGCAGAATTTGACTGACGACGAGCGTAGTTTTTGCGGCAGGCGCAATGCCTTTGGCGCGGGTTAGCTCAAAATACTCTAGCTGCCCCAAATAGACGATAATGCCGAAGCCAAGGGTAAAGTACCAGCCTCCCAGCAGCGTCATCCCCAACGCCAGGACGATCGCCACAATTGCACTGAGAATACGCGGTAGCGGTATGGGCATAGTTTGACTCAAGACTTAGTTGCCTGAATGTTGGCCTGAATGTTGGCTGAATATTGCCTGAATGTGGCCTGAACAGTGAAGAGATAGCTTGACGAATGACGGCATAAAGTTCAGTTTCAGCACTACTCTGCCACAGATTTCAGTTCTACAGGAGAATTGACCGAACCGAGAACAAAATTGAACACCGTAGCATCCTTCCCACACCTGCTATCCACAAAAACGCAGCTAAACGCGATCGATTCAGGCTGAGAAGAGATTTGAGCAAAGGGAATTTGAGCCTGATCGGGCGAGGTCCAGCCGCAATTCCTCTTAGTCTACCTTTTCACCGCTCAGCACAAAAATGGGATCGACGGCGGCAAAGAGCTGATGGTTTCCGCGTGTTTCGAGCCGATTGACCGCCGATTGCACCACTTCAATATTGCGGGCACGCAGTTCTGCTAATCCTTCAGAAATGGCATACAGGCTTTCAAAATTGTTTGCCGTTGCCACGATGCGACCCTGAGGCAAAAGCCGCTGCCACACTGCCTGCAAAATGGTTTTAATCGGACGCCCCCCCTCTAGACACACGCAGTCAGGCGCGTCACTTAAGTTCTGCAAGCAGTCGGGCGCACTGCCTTCGATCACTTCCACATTGCTAACGCCAAAGCGATCGCAGTTTCGCCGAATCAGGCTTGCCACTTCCTCATCTCGCTCGATCGCCACAATGCGCCCCTGTGGGCAGAGCAGCCCTGCCTCAACCGGAATCGTTCCCGTACCCGCACCAATATCCCACAGGATTGAATTTGCCTTGAGCCGCAGCGAAGAAATTAGCAGCACCCGCACTTCCCGTTTGGTGAGCGGAATACCGGGCAGTTGCTCGAAGAGGGCATCGGGAATACCGGGAGTCACATAAGACCAGAGCGGAGAAGGCATGGGCAAAGGAAGGGGGAGATAGAGGGATCAGGGGGTGGGGGAGTAGAGGAGTAAAGGAGGGGGTAGTTTGCCATTTGATCTGGCGATCGAATCCCGTGACCTTTTGGGATCGGGTTTTTAATCAGCGTTGATGGCTGTTTGGCACAACTCCCTTTGTTGTATGACTTGTTGCATTACTGCTGTTAATGCATCACGACTCGAATCGTTTTCAGGGTTAAGTCGGCGCAGCCTGTGATCATCCCACCTGCTTTCAGGATTTGCTGAAGCCGATCGATCGCTTCGAGGGTCACGACTTCTCCTGGCAATAGTAGCGGAATTCCGGGGGGATAGGGGCAGACCAGCTCTGCGCTCACACGATCGATCGCCTTTGCCACAGGCAGGGTTTGGCTGGGCGCAAAAAAAGCAGCTCGGGGCGACATTGGAGCGATTATCTCTTCGGGAAACTGCGAAGCATCCAGCATCGGCAGAGGAGCATCGGGCAAAAGCAAGGGAGATGCAGGCGGCATGCTGTAATCGTGGCTGAGACGCTGAAAGGCATGGACAAGGCGATCAGCATCCTCGATCAGATTGCCAAAGGTGAGGATAAAAGTGAGGGTGGTCATTCCCGGCAGCTCGGCAGTCACGCCAAACGCTTGATGCAAAATTTCGTCGGCGGCAAATCCGCTGAAGCCTAAGCCTGAAACCTCGATCGTTAAACGAGTCGGGTCAAGGGCAGGAAAACCCAGCCGTGCAACGGATTCAGGAGCCAGGAGGCGAATATCGGGAATCGAGGAAATCTGGGAACGCACTCTCTCGGCAAGGGCGATCGTTTCACTCAGCAACGCTTTTCCCTGGGTTGCCATTTGCTGACGGGCGGCATCGAGCGAAGCCAGCAGCAGATAGTTTGGACTGGTGGACTGTACAAGCTGGAGGGCACGCCGAAGCCGATCGCGATCGATCCGGTTTCCCTGAACGTGCAGCATTGCCGCCTGGGTCAGAGCAGAAAGGGTTTTGTGGGTAGACTGAACCGCCAGATCGGCTCCTGCTTGCAGGGCAGACATCGGCAAATCCGGGTGAAAGCTAAAATGCGCTCCATGCGCTTCATCCACCAGCAAAGGCAAATTGTGGGCGTGAGCGATGCGGGCGATCGATTCCAGATCAGCACAAACCCCGTAGTAGGTGGGCGAAACGATCAGCACGGCTTTCGCATCCGGGTTGCGATCGATGGCGGCTTGAACGGCTGCCGGAGTCACCGCATGAGCAATGCCCCAGGCTGGGTCAGCAACAGGCTCAATCCATCCCGGTGTGGCTCCCGACAGAATCAGGGCTGCGATCGCTGAGTGATGGGCATTACGGGGCAAGATAAGACGATCGCCGGGTTGACAAGTTGCCAGCACTGCCGCTTCGATGCCGCAGGTCGAGCCGTTTGCCAAGAAATAGGTTGCCTCCGCTCTAAATGCCTCTGCTGCCAGGCGTTGCGCTGCTTCGATCACGCCTTCGGGCGCAAACAAATTATCGAGTTCGGGCAGTTCGGGCAAGTCTGCCTGCAACATTGCGAAGCCGACTCGCTGGGAAAATTTGTGCGGTGAGCCCTGTCCCTGTTTGTGTCCGGGGGTATGAAACACGGCTCGATCGCGCAGGGCGGCAGCGTTGAGGGCATCGAGTAACGGGGTTTGAGCTTGATCGGACATGGGGCAGGCAAACTACAGAAGAGAATGAGCAATTTCTCTACTGTAAAGGTCTACTGGTGGATAAGGTCTACTAAAGAGGCGAGGCTGCCATCTGCATAAAAATGGTTTGCGCGTCTCGTTCGTCTTGCTTCGATCGCGACTGACGCTGCACATATTGCCCGTTCGGTTGTAGCTCCCAAGCGTGGCGATTGTCCGAGAGCAGAATGCCCAAAATCTCCTGAAGATCTTTGACGAGGAGCGGATCATCGATCGGGGTCATTGCTTCGATACGGTGATCGAGGTTGCGGGGCATCCAGTCCGCACTGCCGATGTAAACTTCTTCCTGTCCGCCATTGTGGAAATAGACAATGCGCGAGTGTTCCAAATAGCGACCGATAATGCTGATTACCCGAATTCGATCGCTCATGCCGGGCAAACCCGGACAAAGGCAACACATGCCGCGTACAATCAGGTCGATTTGAACTCCGGCTTGCGAAGCTTCGTACAGGGCAGCGATAATTTGCGGGTCGACCAGGGCATTCATCTTGGCAACGATGCGTCCCGACCCGCCCTGCTGACAGTGCTGCATTTCTCGCCGAATCAGGGCAATTAGCCGATCGCGCAAATTCACCGGAGCCATCAACAGCCTGCGATAGGTTTGCTGACGCGAATAGCCGGTCAGGTAGTTAAACAAGTCGGTCAAATCTGCACCCAGGTCTTCTCGGCTGCTCAGCAGTCCCAGATCGGCATAAAAGCGAGCGGTCTGGTGATTATAATCGCCTGTGCCAATGTGAACATAGCGACGAATGTGCTCCGCTTCTTGCCGCACGACCAGGATAATTTTCGTGTGAGTTTTTAAGCCAAGCAAGCCATACACCACATGAACGCCTGCTTTTTCCAGCTTACGTGCCCAGGTAATGTTTTTTTCTTCATCAAACCGGGCTTTTAGCTCAATCAGCACCGCAACCTGCTTGCCCTTTTCTGCCGCCATGATCAGGGCGTTGACGATCGGCGAATCGTCTGTGGTGCGATACAGCGTCATCTTGATTGCCAGCACTTCAGGATCGTTTGCCGCCTGGGTGATGAACTGCTGCACTGATGCGCTAAACGAGTGATAGGGATGATGCAGCAAAATATCTCGCTGTCGCAAAATCGAGAAAATGTCTTGCCCTTCTTTGCTTGCTTTTGATCGCTCAGTCCCATGCCGCAGCACAGGCGGAATCGTCGGACTCCAGGCAGGTTCTTTTAGCTCAGGCAGAGCCAGCGTGGTCAGGCTCATTACATCCCGCAAACAAAGCAAGCCCTCCAGTTCGTAAACATCCAGGTCGGTCAGCTCCAGTTCTTCCATCAGCATTTGCTTCAGGCGTTGCAAGGCAGCTCCCGCGACAGAACGATCGGGGGAGTAATTGGGCGCACTGGCTTCGATTTCCAGGCGAACCACCCGACCGCCAATCCGCCGCTTGCGAAGCTCTTCTTCG
Source organism: Leptolyngbya sp. ST-U4 (assembly GCF_039962215.1). NCBI lineage: Bacteria > Bacillati > Cyanobacteriota > Cyanophyceae > Leptolyngbyales > Leptolyngbyaceae > Leptolyngbya > Leptolyngbya sp. ST-U4. The sequence continues at coordinate 55,967 of NZ_JAMPKZ010000016.1, read as the reverse complement.
ATCGCCTCCAGCAAATCATCGGCTTGATCTTCTTCGAGTTCTAGATCCGAATCCCGCGTCACACAAAACAAATGAGCTGCCACGATTTCCATTCCCGGAAACAGTGCCCTGAGATTGTGAGCGATCACCTGCTCGACCGGAACCCCTGCCCAAATTGGCGGATTCGCATCCCATAGTTCAGACGGCAAGAGGATAAAACGCGGCAGCCCATCGGGCACTTTAACTCGCGCAAAACGCTCTGTTTTAGTTTCGCTATCCTGCACAATCACGCCCAGATTAAGGGTGAGATTTGAGATGTAGGGAAAGGGATGGCCTGGATCGACGGCCAGCGGCGTGAGCACGGGAAAAATGCGATTGTCGAAATATTGCTCTAGATAGCTTTGCTGTGCCAGGGTCAGATCCTGATAGTCCAGCAAATAAATTCCTTGCGCGACAAGCTGGGGACGTAAGACCTCCTGAAAATGCTGCTGCTGCTGCACCACCATCGGACGGAGCCGCTGAGCGATTAACTGCATCTGTTCTTGCGGGGTGCAGCCATCGGGCGATCGCCTCATCACCCCGGCTTCGATCTGCTGTTTGAGTGCCGCCATCCGCACCATAAAAAATTCGTCGAGGTTTGAGCAGCAGACTGCCATAAACTTAACTCGCTCTAGCAAGGGCGTACGCGGATCGATCGCCTCGTGCAGCACGCGATTGTGAAACTCTAGCCAGCTCAATTCCTGGCTGAGATAGTGCTGCGGTTCAATTGCAATTCCTTCGTTAGCGGAAACGGCAGCACTTACCTCTGGGGCAACAGCCTCTGGGGAGGGACTGGTTTGCACCGGAGCAGTCGCAGAAGAAAGTCGGGATGCAGCTTTTTTCGATCGCGGCATAATTCGAATGAAGTCGGGATGGGGAGAGAAGTCGGGATGGAGAGAAGAGTTGTCCCCAACTAATTTTGCGGGGTAGTACGAGTAGATTGCCCGCGCTCTGGGCAAGACGTTCACACAACAACCCTATAAGGATTACCAGAATTAACGGCGGGTTGAATCGTTAAAGCTACTCAATTTGAGCTGGGAATAAACTCCAAACGCTGATTAAATCTCGCAGCTGGAAGAGCCGATCGAGCACTAATCCGACTATAAACAAATAGGGGCAAGGAAACCTTACCCCCAAAGTTCTGTTTTTCTAAATACAGTGCTCTTAGAGCTAATCAATCTTAGAGCTGATCAAGCTGTCGCTTCAGGTCTTCTAGCTCTGCGTCAACCGCCGGGTCCTGGGGAGCAGCCGGAGCTGAGGCAGGCGCCGTCGTTTGCGTACCCGGTAACTGTGCCTGGCTGGGGGTGGAACCTGTAAGAAGCTGAGACTTGAGCGCGGCTAGCTCATCGTCCACGTCGCTGCCCGATTCAAGCTGGGCAAACTGACTTTCCAAATCGGCTCCTGCCAGTTCTGCCGCTGCCTGCGATCGCGCTTCCATTTGCAGCACTTTGTCTTCCATCCGCTCAAAGGCAGACATTGCGCTGCCGGTTCCCAAAGCACCCACGGTTTTCTGAAGCTGCTCGTTTGCCTTGGCTGCACTGGCTCTGGCTTTGAGCATATCTTTCTTGGTTTTTGCCTCAGAAATTTTGCCTTCCAGGGCGATCAGGTTACGCTTCAGCGTGTCCACCGTGCCCGCCTGCTGATCGAGCTGGTTCTTGAGGGCAGTCCCGGTTTCAACGTTGGTTTTTCTGCGACTTAGTGCTTCCCGTGCTAGGTTTTCGTCGCCTTTTTCCAAGGCAAGTTTTGCCCGTCGCTGCCAGTTGTCTGCTTCAGAGTTTGCCTGGTTCATTTGCTGCTGGGTGCGCTTCTGGCTGGCGATTGCCGTAGCCACTGCCTGACGCAACTGCACCAGGTCCTCCTGCATATCAATAATTGCCTGATCGAGAATCTTCTCTGGATCTTCAGCCGAACTGACGGCAGCGTTTAAGTTTGCCCGAACAACGCGGCTCACACGGTCAAATAGTCCCATGACTCTCTTTCCTCTTCGGATACGAAAATTCGGTTTTAAAAAAGCAACTCCTGCGGGTTATCCTAACCGTGATCCAGGTTTTGCCCCTGAGCAACCCTATCGCCACACTCAGCAGAGAGAAGCCCTATTTGTATTGTACGCAGGGAAACCCAGCCCGTGAAAAATCCTTGCACTTCCCTTCATTCCACTTTAGAAAAGACGATCTTGCCCAGCGGCGCAGTCTTTGACTCCACAGGTGACTATCGCTATTTACTCTGGCGCACCTGGCAAATTGATGCCCCCCGCCTCACCTTTGTCATGCTCAACCCCAGCACTGCGGATGCCGATCGCAACGATCCCACCATTCGCCGCTGCCTTCAGTTTGCTCAAACCTGGGGCTACGGTTCACTGAAGGTCGTCAATCTCTTCGGCTTCAAAGCCACCCATCCTAGGGTTTTGCAGCAGGCATCTGATCCGATCGGCGCAGAAAACGATCGCCATCTCCTGACCGCAGTTCAAGAAAGCGATCGAGTAATGATTGCCTGGGGCAACTGGGGGACATTGGCAGGACGCGATCGAAGGGTGCTGGAGCTGATTGGAAATTATGGTGTGTATTGTTTGGGGGTAAATCGATCGGGTCAGCCGAAGCATCCGCTTTATTTGTCGGGGAAGACGGTGCCGATGCTGTATCACCAGGTTTTGTAGTCGCAAGCATCATATCGGCAGGCTTCAAGTAAAGGAGCAAGTAAAGGAGTTTTGGTGCAATTTGCCTGATGCGATCGATTTTTCCTTGTAACAAATTTTCTCCAACATAAATTGTCTGCTGCGTGAGAATCAGCTCAGAAATGCTTGAAGGGTGATTTGTTCAATACACTCCATCGCCCCTTAAATTCCACATCAAGGATGGACATTGATCGCCTAGAGGAAAGCCGTACTCTCTGAAGTCCGATCGCTGGCAGCATCTAGGCTAAAATGGAGCCGTAGTCACCTAGACATTGGATTCTAGACACTCAAAGCACTGCGTCTATGACAACCGCCACCCCCACCAAAACTCAGTACGAAGCGATTATTGGTCTGGAAACTCACTGCCAGCTCAGGACTGATACCAAGGTTTTCTGTAACTGTTCCACCGAGTTTGGTACGCCACCCAATACCAACGTTTGCCCAATCTGCATGGGAATGCCGGGTGTGCTGCCCGTGCTGAATCAGCGGGTGCTGGAGTATGCCGTGAAAACGGGTTTGGCGTTGAACTGCCAGATTGCCGACTACAGCAAATTCGATCGCAAACAGTATTTCTACCCTGACCTGCCCAAAAACTATCAGATTTCGCAGTATGACCTGCCGATCGCCGAACATGGCTGGCTAGAAATCGAAGTGCTGGACAAAGCAGGCAACCCGACGCGCAAGAAGATTGGCATTACGCGTCTGCATATGGAAGAAGATGCTGGAAAGTTAGTTCACGCAGGCAGCGAGCGGCTCTCAGGCTCGAAGTATTCCCTCGTAGACTACAACCGCACGGGCGTACCCCTGGTTGAGATCGTGTCAGAACCAGACATTCGATCGGGTCAGGAAGCAGCAGAATATGCTCAAGAACTGCGGCGAATTGTGCGCTATCTGGGCGTGAGCGACGGCAATATGCAGGAAGGATCGCTGCGCTGCGACGTAAATATTTCCGTACGTCCAGTCGGCACAGAAAAATTTGGCACGAAGGTCGAAATCAAAAACATGAACTCCTTCAGTGCAATTCAAAAGGCGATCGAATACGAAATTGAGCGGCAAATCGAAGCGATCGAATCCGGCGAACGCATTGTGCAGGAAACTCGCCTCTGGGAAGAAGGGGCACAGCGCACCATTAGTATGCGGGTCAAAGAAGGCTCGAGCGACTACCGCTATTTCCCCGAACCAGACTTAGCCCCGATCGAAGTCAGTGCAGACCAGCGCAATGCCTGGAAAGACGAACTGCCCGAACTGCCTGCCCAAAAGCGTCACCGCTATGAGACTGAGCTGGGACTGTCCCCCTACGATGCCAAAGTGCTGACTGAGGATGGGACGATCGCTGCCTACTTTGAGTCTGCGCTGGCGACAGGAGCAAGCGCGAAGCCTGCGGCAAACTGGATCATGGGTGACATTAGCGGCTATCTCAACAAAGAGAAGCTGAGCGTGAACGAGATTGCCCTGAAGCCGGAAACCCTGGCAGAAATGATTCAGCTGATTGAGTCCAACACGATCAGCAACTCTGCTGCCAAGGAAATCCTGCCGGAATTGTTGAAGGAAGGCGGCTCGGCAAAGGCATTGGTCGAAAAGAAAGGACTGGTGCAGGTGTCTGACCCGAAGGTGATCGAAGCGGCGATCGATCAAGTCCTGGCAAAGTTTCCCGACGAGCTAGAGAAATATCGGGGCGGCAAGAAGAATATGCTCGGCTTCTTTGTCGGTCAGGTCATGAAGGCAACGGGCGGCAAGGCTGATCCGAAAGTGACCAATCAACTGCTTCAGCAAAAGCTGAACGGTTAGGCGATTTATTCGAGCGAATAAAGGAGATTCGGGGCACAATCATCACCGTTTTGATGACCTGTTTTAGTGACCCGGCTCCTGCTCTAACCACTGCTCAACTGCTCCAGATATCGCTCGATTAGCAGAATCGCTACAATATCGTCGATCGCTCGCGGCGGAGTGCGGAGTCCCCGGGGCAAGAGGCGCGTCAATCCGCGGGGGGGGAACATTTGCCAGTAGCGATCGCGGGCTTCCAGGGTGCTGTAGCGTTCGTTGATCAGGACAATGCGGGGCGGATCGGTGAGCTGCTCGCTGAGCTTCTGCTTCCATTCCTTCGCGCTGGTTTGATTGCCCATGACCAGAGTTGTGATGGGAAACCGCTGCCGAAGTTGTTCGATCGTCTGAATTGCGGCTTCGGCAGCGATGACTTGGTGAAAAAACAGGGTGCGATCGACTCCAACAATAGCCACACCACATTTTTGCCGTCCGGGATCGAAGCCTAGAATCACAGGCTGAGCAGGCGCAGAGGGAACTTGCATGGATGCGGCAGCAGAAAACGACGGGAAAAACAGATTAGTTTCTAGACTTTAGACGATCGACCCAGCGAAGGAAAGAGGCAAAGGACGCGATTCTTATGGAGCTTCGGACGGTGGATCGATCGCAGGCATTTGCAGGGTACTAAACAGGGGTTGCCCATTTTGAACTGCCTGTAGCTCGATTTGCAGCGGGCCAACGGTGCTGATATTGGTGGGGGCAATGACTTGAATGTCGATCGGCTGCTCAAGCGTTTTCACCCGACCCAGAAAAGAGCGAACGGCTTCTGGATCATTGTTTGCCAGGGTTAGGGTTTCGGTCGGAATGCCTGCTCGCCCAGCGCGAAACACAACGGCAGACAGCAACAGATTGAGTTCCTCTAACAAGTCGCTGTTGTCTTGGAGCAGGGGCGGATTGATGGTGGCAGAGGCAATGATTTCGTTTTGGCTAAAGACGCGCTCATTCAAAAACGCGGTGGCATAGACTTTGACGCAAGGTTCGCCTGCCAGCACACAGGGTTCACCCAACACATAGTTTCCCTGCGAGAGAATTCGCACCAGGTAATCGCGCCCGTCTTTGATCTGGTTTGCAAGCTGTTCGACTTCGACATTGGTAATCTGAATCACTTGCTGATTGCGATTTGTGCCGCCCGGAAACACTCTTTGCAAAGCAGAACGATTTGCCTGACGCAAAAGCTGATCAACGGCTTCGGGAGCCGCATCAGGATTGACCACCCGCAGCACGCCCAATGCCAAAGGCTGGTTCCGAAATACGGCAACATTGCCCGATCGCAGCCCTTCGTATTCCTGCCGCAGAATTTCCACATCCTGAGCCAGAAGGGTGCGCTGCTGCTCTAGTGCTTCGAGTTGGGACTGCCGGGAAGCAATTTCCTGATCACGGGCAGCAATTTGCTGGTTGCGCTGGGCAACTTGGTTCTCTGCCTGCCCGATTCGCTGAGTCAATTCTTGACGATCGGACTGAAGCTGCTCAATTTCGTCTTGAAGCACAGCGGCTTGGCGCGAGACAGAACTTAGCAGAGTTTGCGCCTGCTCAAATCGGGACTGAATCTGCTGAAGCCGGGACTGGGTTTGCTCTAGCTGCCCCTGGGTTTGTCGCTGCCGTTCCTGAGAGGTTTGCAGCGATCGGTTAATTTGCTCTAGCTGTCGCTGGGCACCCCGTCGCTGCTGACGAGCCTCCTGTAGCCGATCTTCGACTTCTTCTTTTTCAGTGGTGGCATCTTCGAGATCCTGGCGCGTGGTTTCCAGATCATCCTGAATGTTTTGCAGCTCAAATAGCCCCGTTCGGAGCTGATCGCTGACCGCAAGCAGGACTGCCAGGGTTGAAGCGGAAATAAGTCCTCCAGTCAAAATTGTGATCAGGGTGGCGGTCTGCCGGGGTCGTAGTTTGAATAGGCTCAGACGCGCTTTGCCTACGCGCATTCCCAGACGATCGCCCACCGTGGCAATCACCCCGCCCAGAAGCAATACGGCAAAGATTAGGACCCACCCTGTGGTCATCGTTTCATTGAAGGCACGTTCCAATCCAGCCTACTGTAATTTGGGGCTGAGGTATCAGCTTGGGGCTGAGGTCACTGCCATTGAGGAGTGGCTTTTTGCTGAAAGTTGGTCTCAGAAAAGTTTGGATCAAAGTCTGGATTCAAAAACGTTGGACAGCGCAAAGTTTAATTTTCTTTTCGGCTGGCTGCTCCACAAAGCCCTAGAAAACTTCTTATGCTGGTTTACTAGCGTTTCTTGACATTGATTCATGCCTTTTTTCGATCGGTTCACCCCGCTCTTTTCCTGCCTGAACCCTAAACGCATTGCTCGCATTAGGCATCCTGGGTTACGCCTGCTGGTGATGGGGTTAACGGTGTTCAGTCTGGTTTGGAGCCAGTTTATGCCTGTCGCACTGGCGCAAACCGCTTCTTCGACCAATATTCAGCCTTATATTGATCGCGTCAAAAACCAAATCACGGAATTCACGCTCGATAACGGCATGAAATTTATAGTAATGGAGCGGCATCAGGCTCCCGTGGTTGCATTTGAAACCTATGTCACGATCGGGGCTGCCTATGAGGAAGAGGGCAAAACGGGGGCAGCGCATTTTCTGGAGCATTTAGCCTTTAAGGGAACCAATCGAATTGGCACGACAAACTATCGGGCGGAGAAGCCGTTGCTCGATCGACTCGATCGGCTATTTGAACAGATTGAGGCAGCCAAGGCAGCAAACCGTACCGAAGAGGCAAATCGGCTTCAACAGGAATTTATTCAGGTGCGTCAGGAAGCCACAGCCTTTGTCAGGCAAAATGAATACGGGCAAATCGTGGAACAGGCAGGCGGCGTGGGGCTGAATGCGGCAACTTCTGCGGATGCCACGATGTATTTTTACAGCTTCCCGGCAAACAAGCTAGAACTGTGGATGTCGCTGGAGTCTGAGCGATTTCTCGATCCGGTCTTTCGCGAATTCTACGAAGAAAAGGACGTGATCCTGGAAGAACGCCGGATGAGAACCGACAATTCGCCGATCGGCAAAATGATCGAGCAATTCCTCGAAACCGCGCTGCCGGGGCATCCCTACGGTCGTCCGGTGATAGGCTCCGAGGCAGATATTCGCGGCTTGACGCGCCAAGATATTATTCAGTTTTTTGATACTTACTACACGCCGGATAACATGATTGCGACGGTGGTGGGTGACGTTGACCCCGATCGCGTAAAAGAACTGGCACAAGCATATTTTGGACGCTACAAGGTGCGATCAAGTGCGCCAGATGTGCAGGCAACCCTGCCCAAGCAAACGCAGCCCAAAGAAGTCTTGCTGCAACTGCCGACCCAACCCTGGTATATGGAGGGCTATCAGCGTCCTGCGATTACTGACCCGGATGAGGTGGTTTATCAAGTGATCAGCAGCATTTTGGGCGACGGGCGAACGGCTCGGCTTTATCAATCGCTAGTGCTGAACAACCAGTTGGCACTGGACTATAGCATTTCCAATAGTTTTCCGGGCGATCGCTACTCAAATCTAATGCTGATCTATGCGCTCACCGGGCCGGGACATACCGTTGAAGAAATTGCGGCAGTTTTTGATGCTGAATTCAATCGCCTCAAAACGGAGCCTGTCACCGCCGAAGAACTCGATCGCGTCAAAACCCAGTCCCGTGCCGGACTACTGCAAACCCTTGCCTCGAATGAGGGCATGGCAAGTTTGCTGGCTGAGTACGAAGCCAAAACAGGCTCCTGGCGCAACTTATTTGAGTTGATTCCAGCGATCGAGGCAGTTACTCCAGCCGACATTCAGCGTGTAGCACAGGCAACCTTTAGACCTGAAAAGCAAACGATCGGCAAACTGCTCTCGACGGATGCTCCGGTTCTGCCTGGACGCTGAGAGGATGTTGTACAAGTATCTTGTTTTACAGAATTCAGAGCCAAGATAGCCATTCCATTCCTTCTTCTCATAGCCCTTCTATTTCTCACCGCTCATGAAATTTTCGCTTCGCCCCTGGCTGCGCTACAGCCTGACTTCGATCGCCGTCCTGCTCACTGTAATCCTGGGATTCGGACGTGCCCCGGCTCTGGCAGTCACGCCCCGCCACTACAGTGACTTGGAACTGCCTGCTGCACCCGAGATCACCCTGCCCGAATATAGCCGCTTTGAGCTACCCAACGGACTCCGGGTTTACCTGCTCGAAGACCACGAACTGCCTCTGGTCGGCGGCACGGCAACAATCTACACAGGCGATCGGCTAGAACCTGCGGACAAGGTAGGTTTGGCAGGTATTACCGGAGCAGTGATTCGCAGCGGCGGCACAGCAGCTCACCCGCCCGACATGTTAAATCAGTTGCTAGAGCAGCGGGCAGCCTCGATCGAAACGGGCATCGATACCACCGCAGGCAGTGCAGGCTTTAGTGCCCTGAGTGAAGATCTGGAAGAAGTGTTTGGCTTGTTTGCAGAAGTGCTACGCCAGCCTGCCTTGCCTCAGGACAAGATCGATCTGGTGAAAACGCAGATTCGTGGTTCGATCGCTCGCCGCAATGACGATCCAGACTCGATCGCCCAGCGCGAGTTTAGCAAGCTGCTCTACGGAGCAGACAGTCCCTATGCTCGTACTGTTGAATACGCCACGCTGGACAATATCTCGCGGCAGGATGTGCAGCAGTTCTATCAGCAGTATTTCCACCCGAATAAGATGCTGCTCGGCATTATCGGCGACTTCGACTCGGCAAAAATGCGATCGCTGATCGAAGCAAAGCTGGGCGACTGGCAACCCGTCGGAGCAGATAAAATCGATCCGCCTCAAGCAACCCAGGCAAAGCAGGGCGGCGTATTTCTGGTTGATCAACCCCAGCTCACCCAGAGCTCAGTTCTGATGGGACATCTGGGCGGCAAGCTAAACGACCCGGACTACGCGCCGCTCACCGTGATGAATGAAGTTCTCAGTTCCTTTGGCGGACGCTTGGTGAACGAAGTGCGATCGCGGCAGGGACTCGCCTACAGCGTCTACGCTTTCTGGTCACCCACCTTTGATTATCCGGGCACGTTTACAGCAGGCGGACAAACGCGATCGGATGCCACTGTTCCCTTTATTCAATCCACGCTGGAGCAAATCGAGAAAATCCGCACCCGTCCTGTCACTGAAGCCGAACTGAGCCGAGCTAAGGACTCAGTGCTGAATGCCTTTATCTTCCGCTTCTCTACCCCTTTTGCCACCCTGTCGCGGGTCATGCGCTATGACTACTACGGCTATCCGCAGGACTTTATCTTTCAATATCAAAAGCAGGTCGAAGCGACCACTGCCGCAGACATTCAGCGAGCCGCTCAAACCCACCTTCAGCCTGACAAACTCGTAACGCTGGTGGTTGGCAACGCCAAGGACTTTACGCCACCGCTCCGCTCGATCGCCCCCAACGGTCAGGTCACCCCGATCGACATCACGATTCCGGCGGCTCTAGGGGCGAAGTCTTAGCAATCGTCCCCAACTTTCTCTAACGGATTGGTCTGCTTAAACGGCAACTCCTGGTTGATTGCGTCCATTTCCTGCTGCTCCATTTCGTTGATTTCATCAATATAGGTATGCAGGATTTGGCTCAGCCGGGGCTGATAGAGACGGTGGAGTGAATAGTTAGGGGTTGCCGCGAAGCCGCGCCGTTTTTTGTGTCGTCCGCCTGCGCCCGGATCAAAAAGCTGAATGCCGTTGGCAATGCCCCACTCGATCGGTGTGTAGTAGCAGGTGTCAAAGTGCAGATTATCAAACTCCTGCGTTGCGCCCCAGTAGCGTCCATAGAGCCGATCGCCCTTGGTTAAACAGAAGGACATCCCGATGGGGTGCTGGTTTTCTTCGGTGGAATACACACCAAACAGCACCACACGATCGAGATAGTCGGGATAAAGCTGCTCAAAAAAGCGGCGCGTCAGATATTTGCTGCCCCACCAGCCGAACTTGTCACAGGTATCGGCGTAGAAGTGGTACACATGCGACAGGAGCGATCGGCTAATCTCTTCCCCAGTAAGCGGCTGAAGCCGTAGACCGGCCTGGGAAACTGCTTTTCGTTCGCGCTTGATATTGCGCCGCTGGTTGGCATTAAACGCGCCCAGATAATCCTCAAAGCTTTGAAAGTTCTGATTTTGCCAAATATAGCTGTGGTGCAGCCAGGTAAAAAAGCCGTGTCGCTCCATGGTCGATCGCCATTCGGGATCAACGTAGAGAAAATTGCAGCCAGAAATCTTGTGCCGCATACAGAAATGATCGATCGCGTTGACCATCAGCTCGGTTAATTCATCTTCGTCCTCACCGGGCGCAATCAGAAAGCGATAGCCTTCGGCAGGCGTAAAGGGCGACATCCCCAACATTTTGGGATAGTAGGCAACCCCGAGCCGCGCCGCCAGATCTGCCCATTGATGGTCAAACACAAACTCACCATAGCTGTGGCTCTTAAGATAGAGCGGAGCCGCCGCCACAAGGGATCGATCGCGCCAGACCGTGAGATGAGTCGGCAGCCAGCCCGAGTTCGCACCGACGCTGCCCGATGTTTCCATGTTGTTCAGCCACGTCCACTCCAGAAAAGGCGTTTTGAGTGGCACAGCGATCGCATCCCATTCTGCTTGGGGAATTTCCTCGATTTTGTGAATCCACTGGACGGCGTAGCGAGGCTGGAGTTTTTCAAACATGAGGAAAAGGATGGAGGGGTGGGAGGAGTAAGGGGTAAGGAGATGGGGGAATGAGGGAGTGAGGGAGGAGCGTTCTTTACATTAGTTTAGATGAGTCTTTTGCTGGACGCGGTAGTGCAGGAACACCTCTTGATCGATCGCCTCTGCCGAGAGCAGTTCTAGCCGGGGCGCGAGATTTGCTGGAAAGCCGCTTCCTTCGACTGGGGTTGGAGCAATTGTGCCGCCAAGCAGCAACGGACAAACAGTCAGCCAGAGTTCATCAACGCGATCGGCTGCCAGCAGAGAAGCCACCAGTTCGCCGCCGCCCATAACCAGCAGTTTGTTTAAACCCAGTTCGTTGAACTGTTGAAGGACAGTATTCCAGTCAAACGGCTCAGGAAAGGGCAGAATGCGATCGAACTCAGTGCCCTCAGTCCCTTTGCAGGACTGCCAGCATTTTGCACCTGATTCGGTTGTAAGTAGCCAGCGCGGAACTCCCTGCTTGAAAAAGGGAAGTTGAGGATTGAAATCGCCCGAGGCAGAACAAACGATGTGAAAGGGCTGGGGCGGCTTGTGCTGTCGCTGCCGCTGAGCCAGCAAAGCCGGATTTTTGATGAGCAGCGTTGTGCCATACGCCCGCAGTGTCCCTGCGCCAAACAGAGCTGCATCGACTTCTGCAAGTCTGGCTTCTAGATGGGTCTTGTCCTGAGCCGAGCCGAATCGGGCAGCCGATCGATCGCGATCCGCAATTTTACCGTCTGCACTCATGGCAAGCACGACGATTGTATAGGGCAGGCGGGAGGAAGCAAACGCAGAAGTCATCAGGAGCCATCCGGAAAAACGACTGAACAACAGAATTTATACGGAATTGTGCGGCATCCGGCAGGCGATTTGCACCAGATTTCAGCCCCGTGAAGCCCCACAATCGATCGCATCAGTGAAGCTTGAATCAGGTTTTGTCAGGAGTCTAAAGGAACCATTGCCGCAGGGGAACCCTTGAACAGTATCGTCTGAAAATATTGTTAAGGACGATCGTTCAAGTCATTCCCAAGGCAGCAGGATTCGGGGCGGCATTATGCAGGGCATCGTTGAATTTTTGCTTCAAAACGGGCAATCGCTGTTTTTATTGATCTTATGCGGCGTGATCGGCTGCGGAGTTTACCTTCTGGTACGGGAGCTTCAGGATCAGAAATCATCGCCTCGCCGTCAGCATTCCTCTATCCGCTCTACCTCTATCCGCTCTACCCCTATCCGCTCCAGCCCTATCCGCTCCAGCCCTCAAAATCGCGGCATCAAGCGAAATACTCGCGGTCGATTTCATCTATCCCATCCCCTGCACGGCAAACTGGTTAAACTGCTGGGTGGGGATCAAAAGGCAGCTATCCGGCTGATTGCCAGCTATCAAGCCAAGTTTCCCGACAAGCCCAACCAATGGCACTACGAGAAGGCAATTTATGACTTGAGCCGCGATCGCCACTGAGCAGTCGTTTGAAGTGCGTCGAGTGCCTGTGTCTTTTCAAACCTCCCTGCTGCGGGATCGCTACTGAATTGGGGTTTAACTTCTGAGTAAAGAATGTTCGCCACTGCACCTCGATCGCAAAAGTTTGATATTACGATTAAGCCAGTTGGTTCACGGTCTTTTTAAAAAAAGGCTTTGTGTGAGGAGAATTTGAAATTATTCCGTTTGCCTGTGGATGCCAAGCCGTCGTGATCCATTGAGTATTAATGTGGATACATTACGATGGAGTTCTGCATGTGATTGCGGAGTCGTTTTAGCACTCAAACAGCGGTTACGACTATGCTTGGTCAGTCTTCCTTCCGCCGAATACTCCTGCTGCGGATTCTCCTGCTCAGCATCCCAATTCTGTTTCTGGGGATGGCAGTCACATTTCGCAATGCTCGCACGAGCCTGCTACACACCGCCCGGTTAAACCTGGAACAGAGTGCCATTCGCAAAGCCGACACGCTGCAATCGTCGATTCAATCGCTCCAAACGACCCTCTCGGTCACGAGTCAGACTGCAATTTTAAAGTCGGGTTCGCCGACCACCGTGCAGCCCTTTTTGACGCAGGTTCAAAGCCAGTTGCCTAGCGTTCGCTGCCTTCAGCTCCGAGATTTTTCAACTCAGGTTTTGGTAGCAAGCACCTGTGGCAACCGGGTTCTGGATTTTGTACCGTCGAAAAACTGGAGCCCCAAGCGTAGCCCCGCTGAAGCCAACCAGTTTTCCCCCTTTTCGATCGTCCCCAATCGCCTGAACCCGCCCCAGCAGGACGGCATGATGAGCCTGATTAATCTGGTCATGGGCACACCTGTCTACAGCCCAGCAGGACAGCTCAAGTACACCCTTTCCGCGCAGGTCTCGCTTCAGCAAACCGAAGATGTTAATCCATGGCTATTGCAGGGTTACACTGTCCTGCTCAATGGGGATGGCATGGTCTTGGCGCATCCGATCGCAAGCAGAGTGGGAACAACGATTGCCCAGGAGCCAGACAAAGATCGGCTAGAAGACATCCTGACGAACGTATTTCAGCGCGAAATGACCGGAGCCAGACACCTGTATGGCTTAGCAGGGGATTCGCACGAATGGATCGCAGGCTTTAGTCCGATAACGCTCAAGCTGAGCAACAACCAGTCCTCGACCTGGGCAATCCTGGCGGTAACGCGAATGGACAGCGCGCTTCAAGGACTTGAGAAGATTACCCAAATTCTGCTGATCCTCACAGTGGGCTTGCTGGCGGCGCATCTACTGGCAATGCTTTATATGGCGCGAGATCTCGCTTTGCCGATCGAGCAGTTGGGCAAGTACGCCATGCGGATTCACAAGCGCGACAAGCTAGAACGTGCGCCTAAAAACTTCCGAATTCGCGAACTCAACCACCTAGCAGAAGTGCTAGACAACATGGTGGGCAGGCTGGAGGAACGGGCAAAAGAGCTAGAATCTGCCTGGCAGGAAGCAGAAGCTGCGAATCAGCTCAAGAGCGAGTTTCTGGCAAATACGTCCCACGAGCTGCGAACGCCCCTGAACGCCATCATCGGCTGTATTCGATTAGTGAAGGACGGCTGCTGCGATACCAGAGAAGAAGAAGAGGAATTTCTGGAGCAGGCAGACAAAGCAGCGATTCACCTGCTGAAAATCATTAACGACCTGCTCGACATCCAGCGCATTGAAGAAGAAAAACTGCCTTTGTCGATCAAAACAGTCGATTTGCGGCAGATTATTCGCGAGGCGATGAACTTGCAAGCAGTACCAATTCAGCAAAAAGGCTTGACCCTCACCGTCACCGATCTTTCTGAGCCGATCTGGGTGCAGGCTGATCCCGATCGCCTCAAGCAAGTGTTGCTCAACGTGATCTACAACGCCACCAAGTTCACCGATCAGGGCGGAATCACGATCGACACCCGCATCCAGCCTGCTGCCGAACTGCCCACCTATTATGCTCAGCAAAACGGGCATCGCGATAGTGAAACGGCAAGCCAGCCGTGGGTTGTAATCGCAATTCAAGACACCGGAATTGGGATTGACCCTTCGCAGCAGCAAAAGCTGTTCCGTCCGTTTGTGATGGTCGATGGCTCAACCACACGCAAATTTGAAGGCACAGGCTTGGGTCTAGCAATTTCCCGCAATCTGGTTGAAATGATGAGCGGGCAGATCACGCTGCATAGCGCAGGCTTAGGACAGGGGACGACGGTTAAGATTGCGATGCCGATCGCCCCTCAGCCGGCTCAGGGTCTTGCTGCTCAGGTAACCAGTCCGAGTACAGCAGTTGAGCGATCGATGATCGGCGGTTAAGAGAATCAACGGCTAAAGGTAACTCATTGGGTCAACGGGTTCTCCATTTAGGCGCACTTCGAAATGAAGGTGGGGTCCGGTGGAGAGCCCAGTTGTGCCGATCGCTGCGATCGCCTGTCCCTGCTGAACGGACTGTCCCTCCGAGACGTAGAGTTCGCTGGAGTGCGCGTAGAGGGTGGTGAGGTTGTTGCCGTGGTCGATAATGATGGATTGACCGTAGCCGCCATACCATCCGGCAAAAATCACCACGCCGGAATCTGCGGCAAAAATTGGGCTGCCCGTGTCGGCTCCAAAATCGACGCCTGCATGAAAGCGGTTATAGCCCAGAATGGGGTGCATCCGGTAGCCAAAGCTGCTCGTCATTTCGCCGATGCTGGGATATGCCATCTGCCCTGTACCCCGAACTGCGATGCGCGATCGATTGCCAGCCAGTCGCTGAATTAGGACAGCCAAATTGCGTGAATCCCTGGCGAGCTGTTCTTCAGCGGCTTCTAGCGCAGCTCGATCTTGGCGCAGACGGTTGATGAGTTCCTGCTGAGATTGTGCCTGCGCCTGATATTCAACTTTTTGCGCCTGAAGCTCCTGAGTGAGCAGCGCAACTTCGTTTTTTTGTCCTTCCACCTGTCGCCGCTGTCGCTCGATCGCCACTGCTGCTGTTTGCAGCTGAGCCAGTGCTGTGCGATCGGCTTCATACACCCGCCGGAGCTGATGGCGGCGATCGAGAAATTCGTTCAGGTTTTCGCTTTCGAGCAGCAGTGCCCAGCCCCGACTTCCCTGCTGACGCTGCAAAAACTTGAGCCGTGCCACCGTCGCAGACTGTTTGCCCTGATAGCTTTTTTCGGCTTTGGCAAGCTGTGCCTCAAGCTTCACAAGCTCTTGGTTTGCCGCTTTGAGTTTTGCCTGGTTTTGGGCAATTTGGGCAGCCGTGGCGCGAATGCCTTGCTGAATTCCGCCGAGCCGCTTTTGTGCCGATCGTTCCAGTCCCTCAAGCTGATCCTGCTGCCGTTGCAAGCGCGATCGCTCTTCTTCTTTGCGCTGCTGCTGTCGCTGAAGCTCTTCGACAGAGTTAGTTACCTGTGCCAGGTAGGGTGTTTGGGGCGTGGAAGAAAAGAAATGTGAGGATAGCTTGGACAGCGAAACCGCAGGTAGACTCCAGCCCAGACCAAGCAAACCACTCAGCCCCAGCAGCAGCACCCCAGCCAGTAGCCTTTGATAAGCGCGTTTAACCATGTTTTTCAGGTAGGCATCCTGCTTCCAATACCGTCTCCCTGGTAAGCCAATTTTGGGGAGAACCGTGCCGACTCCGCTCCCGTTCAAAGTCCCCCAACGTTAGGGAATTTAGGGGGAATGTTCAGGAGCTTTTATCCTCCTCACCCCCCCTTAAAGGCGATCGGCAGAAATGAACCTTGCCATTATGCCTCTTCCAGTGAAGCACTGGCTCATCAATCAATCTCTTCCACCTCTCCCACCCATTTTCCCTAGCCAGGGGAACGGCTTCATACTGCTACCTTAAACTCAGAGCAATGATGCCAAAGGTAAGCAGCACCAGACCGGAAATGCGGTTGAGCCAGCGTAGCCAATTGCTCACGCGAGGAACCTGCTTGGCATCCGCACTGAAACGGGCACGAAACCAACTCACACTGCCGCAGAGCAATAGCCACCACAGTGCAGAACCGATAAACACACCCAACACTAGTACCGTCGCTTGAGGGTAACTATTCTGGCTGTTGGCTAATCCTAGCCCCGCAAAAACTGCCACGAAGGAGAGAATTGTCGCTGGATTGGTCAGCGTCAGAAACACAGTCGAAAAATAAGCCCCAGCCAAAGCTTTCGCCTGATGACGACGAATTTGCCGATGCAAAGCAGCTTCTCTTTTGAGGCGAGCGCCTGGCGGCTGACCCTTTATCGGAACATTCGCAGCTTCGTCGCTGGGTTTGTTGAGAAAAATCCTAATGCCCAGATAGCAAAGAAACAGACCGCCCAACAGCCGCAGCCAGAAAGCTTGCTGAATCAGCAGATTCGACACTGCCGTGAGTCCAAATCCGGCGATGCTGCCATAGATCGCGTCGGCGGTGGCTGCGCCCAGTCCGGTGAGCAAGCCGATCAGTAAGCCGTCGGCGAGGGTACGCCGAATACTAAGAATGCCGATTGGTCCAACCGGGGCAGCGATCGAAAAACCAATCAGTAATCCGCGCAGCAGAAAATTAGAGTGGATCATGGGTTCTCCTCTTTATTTCTCCTCTCGATCGGTCTTTTCTTATCGGTTTTATCAGTCTTGTCGGTTTTATCAGTCTTGTCGGTCTTATCGTTCCAGAGGGGCAAATCGGATGTTTCCTTAACGGTGGAAAGGACGATCGTGGTGCGGGTGCGGAGAATGCCGGGAAGTGCCTTAAGTTGTTCACTGAGCAGGTGTTCCAGGTCTTTCGTATGGCGGCAGCGAATTTTGAGCAGATAGTCATCGTCTCCGGTGACGTGATGGCATTCCTGGATGGCGGCAAGCTGCTGCACGGTTTGCACAAAGCCTTCTCGATAGCGGGGATGTTCCAGCGTGACCGCAACAAACGCTGTAAGATGACAGCCGATCGTCTCTGGATTAACCCGGGCAGTGTATCCCTGGATCACGCCTTTGTCTTCAAGTCGGCGGACGCGATCGGCAGCCGCAGGGGCGGAAAGTTCCAGCCCATTTGCCAGCTCTGCCCAGGTCATGCGTCCCTGAACCATCATCTGCTGGAGAATTTTAAAATCTGTCTCATTTAGCTCCATAAAATTAAGATTCAAAAGCTGAATACTAATATCACTTTCTTTTCTAAAGAATTCAAGTCGCTTTAGCTTTTTTTAGATTCTTAAGTCTATCGCTCGATAGGGGAAGCGTTGTGCCTTGTGAGATACGGGGATCAAAATGCTCTCAACTCAGATCAATCCATCTAAGCAGAAGCAGATCCCCACTCGGATGAAGGGAGGTTTTGGCTGGCTAAACCACAATAAAAATATCAGGAGTAGTTCGTCAGATTCGATGAGTGCTGGGGATTGAGGGTATCGCTCTACGAAATGCCTTCAATCCCGCTTTTTTTGAGTTCCTCTTTTTACAAGCAGCGGAACTTATAAGCAGTAGAACTGGATAGCAAGCTCCTATTGATTTGCCTATAATTTGCCTACTGAGTTGCCTAACTGACTTTGCCTAACTTATTTGCCTAATTTCTGCCGCATCTGTTGCTGCAAACTGAGGGCATCTGGATAATTGGGTTGAATTTGGGTGGCACGTTCTACCGAGGCAAGGGCTTCCTCAAAGCGGCGCAAACTCCACAAAGCTGCTCCCCGATTGTTCCATGCCTCCGCCAGGCTAGAATCAAGCTCGATCGCCCGATCAAAGGCGGCGAGTGCTTCCGATGGACGGTTGAGCTGTATTAGCGCAGTTCCCTTGTTGCTCCAGGCTTGGGCAAAATTGGGCTTGCGATCGATCGCCTGCTCATATAGCGTTAGTGCAGCTTGGTCTTGTCCCTGTCGATCGAGTGCGTAACCTTTGCTCCACAGCGCTTCTGCATAGCCAGGGTTGAGCTTCAGGGCACGATCGCAGGCTGTAATCGCGTTGGCAAATTGCTCTAGCGTGTTCAAGCTATAGCAGCGTCCCCAGTGAGCTTCCGGGGCATTCGGATCAAGGGCGATCGCCTGGTCATAAGTTTGAACTGCCTGCTGAAATTGGTTTTGTTCTCGCAGCTTGTCCGCCTGTGCCAACAGTGGAGTTGCCTGTGTTTGTGGGTCTGAGGAGGCAGCAGGACTGGGGGATGCGGGAGAGGATGCAGGACTGGCAGTGTTCACGGTTTCTGCCGAATCGCTGGCAGGACGAGGAGAAAATAGCGGTTTCACCAGCGAAACCAACAGGACTGATCCGACAACACCAGCCGCAAATAACCCCATTTTCTTTGGCTGAGAACGGGCAAACTGCTTCAGTTGTCCTGCCCTGGCGGTCATTGTCATCGGGCTAATGGGCAGCGTTGCGTTTTGGCTCAACGGCGCAGTCGCAGGAATTTCCCCTGAAGCACCCGAAGTCAACGATCGCGCTTGAGTGACAGGCAGGGGAGCCGTGGTTCCCACCGGGACAAACGAAGCCACAGAACTTCCAGATGCTGTAGCAGGAGGAGCGGTCAGGGGAGGCGGTTCTGCCGCAATGGGAACTTGATCGATCGCTGTCAGGGCTTCAGCCGCAGTCGAATAGCGAGCGCGAAAGTCGTAGCGCACCATTTTGTTTAAAACGGCAGCCAGATCCGAATTCACTTCTGAATTCGCTTTAGCCACCCGGTCTTGCCATTCGATTTCGCTGGTCTGAGGATTTTGAGGAAGCGATCGGGGGGAGATGCCCGTCAATGCATGAATGCCAATCATGCCAACCGCAAAGATATCGCTGCTAAAACGCGGATTGCCTGCCAGTTGCTCGTTTGGCATATAGCCTGGTGTGCCGATCGCGATCGTCAGCCTGGATTGAGCCGCTGTGTTCAGTAATTGCGTTGTAGCTTGCTTGACTGCGCCAAAGTCGATCAGCACAATTTTGCCGTCTGCGTGACGGCGGATCAGGTTGTCAGGCTTGATGTCGCGATGAATCACATTTTGCTGATGCACAAATGCCAGCACTTCCAGAATGTCTCGCATCAGCCCAACCACTTGCGCCTCGCTCCAAGGATGTCCGTTTTTCACCTCCTGGCTGAGGCAGTGTCCCACAACGAGTTCTTGAACCAGATAAAACTCCTGATTCTGCTCAAAGTGCGCCAGCAGCTTGGGAATCTGATTGTGGTTTCCCAGAGCGTAGAGCGTTTGCGCTTCGGTATCAAACAAACGTTTTGCCGTTTGCAGGGCAGCCGGATCGCTAAACTGAGGCTGCAACCGCTTGACCACGCAGTGCGGGTTCCCCGGCAGATGCAAATCTTCTGCCAAAAAGGTTTGACCAAATCCGCCCGCGCCCAATTGCTTCAGCACTTTGTAACGTCCGCCCAGTAGGGTGTTTGGCGATTCTAATTGAAGAAATCGTAAGAAGTTCACGCTGCTCAATCTGCTGGGTTTAACAAGGACAACCTAATCCACTCTTCCCCCAAAGCGATCGCCATCAGGCAGTCAAAGGAAGTCTTAACCCTGATCTTTTTTCCAGCAACATCATGGCACAGCCTCAAATCCTTCGCAGTCTTTTGAGCGGAAAGTTGCGGCACTCCAGGCTTTGGCTGTTGGTGATGACGACCCGATACCAAACAGGTTACGAAATCGTGAAAAGGAGCGTTGTTTCCGTCTATCAATCGGACAATAGCTGACAATAAGACTATCCTCGGCAGTTGGCTGTATCCCCATGCGATCGTCGCTTCGTCGTACTCTGCTAAAACCGCTCGCCAGCCTTTCTAAACGAGTTCCGCTGCGGGCAATTTTGATCATCCCGTTTCTGCTGCAAATTGTGGCGATCGTGGGAGTGACGGGCTATTTGTCCTATCGCAATGGGCAGGATGCGGTGCGCGATCTGGTCAGCCAGCTCGAGCGAGAAGCCAGTGATCGAACCCGGCAAACCCTCGAAACCTATCTGCGAATTCCTCAGATTGTGACCGAGATGAACGCCGACAATGTGCGGCTGGGCTTGCTTGATTTCGAAAATATTTCCAGCCTGGAGCCGTATCTGTGGGAGCAGTTTCAGCAGTTCAGCAATCAGCCCTTTAATCCGACCAGTTCTTCGGATCAGCGATGTTTCAAACCAACGACGGCTCAACCGAGCGGATTAACCTTTATTGCGCTTGCAACCGAAACGGGTAGCTACATCGATATCGGCTACAACATAGACAATCAGCTTGAACTTAGCATTCGCGATATTCGCAGAGACGGCATTTTGCGGGTTTGGTCGCTCAACCAGTGGGGCAGGCGGATCAAACTGACACAAACAGTGCCCACCTACGATCCGCGTCGTCGCCCCTGGTATCAATCCGCAGTGCAGGCAGGTTCACTGGTATGGGTTGACCCGTACTACACTGTGACCGATAACGCTCCGGTCATTTCCGCCGATCGCCCCTTTTCCGATCGCCAGGGCAATTTGCTGGGCGTTGCCGATGCCACCCTCAGCTTGGCAGGAATCGGACAGTTTCTCTGCGACCTGAAGGTGGGCAGCACGGGGCAAATTTTCATCCTGGAGCCAGACGGCGACTTGATTGCCACCTCCACCGGAGAAAAGCCGTTTCGCCTGGAAGAACAGGAAAAAAAGCTGATCAACGTCCGGGACAGCCAGAATAGCCTCACCCGCGCCACTGCCAGTTTCCTACAGCGAAGCTATGGCAATTTGAGCAACATTTCGCGCTCCCAGGAGTTTGAGTTTCATGAGAACGGCAAGCGGCGATTTGTGAAAGTACAGCCTTTTCCAGGCATCGATCGCCGAAGTGGGTTTCGCGGCCTAGATTGGCTCGTCGTCGTCGTGATTCCCGAAGAAGAATTCATGGCAAAGATTAATGCCAACACGCGGATCACCATTTTGCTTTGTCTGATCGCGCTGCTGGTGGCGATCGCTTTGGGAATTGCAACGAGCCGCTGGATCGCCCGCCCGATTCTGGAAATGAGCCGCGCCGCCGAAGCCTTAGCAGAAGGAGACTGGGATCGGGAAGTGCAAATTCAGCGATCGGGCGAACTGGGCACCCTGGCAGGGGCATTTAACCACATGCGACATCAGCTCAAGCAGTCCCACCAGCAGCTTGCCGAATACTCGCAAGGACTGGAGCAAAAAAACAAGCAGCTCGAAACCCTGGAAGCCGAACTGCGCCGCCAGCTCAATTTATTTCTGCACGCTGTTTCCCACGATCTTCGCAACCCCGTGTTGGGAACGGCAATGGTGCTCAACAACCTGAGCGAACAGTCCGGAGACGACCTAAAAGTACCGCGCAAAATCCTGACCCGAATGCAGGAAAGCAACCAGCGACAGCTGGAACTGATTAACTCTCTCATTGATAGCCATGCCGCCGAGATCTGGGGCATCGCCCTTCACCCAGAACCAATTGCCCTCTGCGATTTAGTGCATTCCGCAACCTCAGACCTACAACCCATGTTTGAGAAAGAGCGCACCAGCCTGATCGATCGCATTCCCACCGATCTCCCTTTGATCAAAGCTGATCCGCTTCAGCTCGCCCGAGTGTATCAAAACCTGATGGCAAACGCCCTCAAGCACAACCCGCCCGGACTCACCATCACCCTCACCGCTGAACCCCGCGACGAATGGATCTTCTGCACCGTAAGCGACAACGGCATCGGCATCAAATCCGAACAGCGCGATCGCCTCTTTGACCCCTACTATCGCGGCAGCAAAAAACCCAAATCCGTCGGACTCGGACTCGGACTCTATCTTTGCCACCAGATTATTGAAGCGCATGGCGGGGCGATCGGGGTCGAGAGTGAGCCGGGGCAGGGGACGTTGTTTTGGTTTACGTTGCCAGTGGCGTGAGGGTAGATGCGTGAGGGTGGATTGGATGAGTGGATGAGTCCCTCTACCCCTCCAATTCTCGCTTCGATCGCCCCATCACCATCTGCGGCTCCACCACCTCCACCGAATCGATCGCTTCCAGTCGGGGCAAAAGGCGCAGGGCATCGGCAATTTCACCGGATTGGGGGCGTAGCCAGGCGGCATTGGGGGCATAAACAAGGATTTGGCTGACTTGATAGCCCGCTTGCTGGATGAGGGTTTGGTGAGTTTCGATCGGAACGCCATCGACGAGGCGCAAAAAGACCTGTCCGGTGGGCACAGCGATCGATCCGCCCGGTTCTAAGGCATAAACGGCACTGATGGCTGCTGGTTGCGCAGCGGTCGATCGATGGGTGTCGGGGCTGCCGCGAAAGATGGCGATGCGTTCTTCCAGCGTGAGGACGGCTTCGGAGGCAATGCGAGAAACGGGCAGCAAAGACTGGAACGACTGCTGAAAATGCACGGCGAAATAGTTAGACTGCCGCACATAGGCGAGGCTCTGCCGTTCTCCCTGCGGGGTAGTCGATTCCTGAATTTCAACTCGCGCTGGAAACTGCTCAAATGGGTTGCTCTGAACACTCACGCTGCACCCGCTTTTATCAAAATGATCAACGATGAAGGAAGGATGGATCAAAAACCGGCTATTTCATTTCACCCTACCGCAACCTTAGCCAGAATCATCTTTCGGTAAGGTTATCTTTATGGCTGGGTTTGGCAGAGCAGGGAATTGAGGGGGTTACTCCCTGCACTCTGTCCCGATCGGTTGAGCGATAGATTGATCGCACGAGACAATCGCATGGCGATGTTAAATTTCAGCAAGGCTGACCCAATCCATTGTCAGTCAGGACTATAACTCGAAGGAAGTAATACGCATTTGGTCATCCACAAGAAGGGAAGATTGCAATGGTTTGGGTTCAGTATGGGGGCAAAAACGGGCAGCGCTACGAGTTCGTTATCAGCCAGGAGCATTTAGCCGTTCGCACAATCAACCGGGCAGCCATGATGAGTCGGCGATCGTTTGAGGTTGCCCCGCTCTCGCAGCAGGCATACCAGATGTTGAGCCAAAACTTTGAGCTGACGATGCGCTTTCGCCAGGCCGGGGTCGAAGTGCTGAAAACCAAGGCTCCGCAGTCGGATACGTCTTTGTGCGATGCTGCCCGCGAAATGCTGAGCACTGAACCCGAACTGGAATTTGCCGGACGCGTGCTGATCAATCCTGCGTCAATGCAGCCCGTACTCTACAGCGAGAATTTATTTATTAAGTTTTTTAAAGACCAGTCGCCGGAGGCGTGCGAAGCGTTGCTGGTTCGCTATGGGTTAAGCATAAAACGACCGCTGATCTACGCCCACAATGCCTATTTTGTGGCAGCGGCTCAGGGAACAGGCTTGGCAATTTTTGATCTGGCAGAACGGCTGCTGCAAGAATCGATCGTCGAACTTTGTCACCCAGAACTGATCAGCGACACGCGGACAAGGCAGGTCTTTCCATACCAGTGGCATTTGGCAACGACAACGATCGACGGACGCGAAATTAATGCCAGTGCGAATGTCGAATCTGCCTGGGAACTGAGCCGGGGCGCAGGCACGATCATTGCAGTGATTGACGATGGGGTCGATATCGACCATGAAGAATTTCGATCGTCTGGTAAAATCATCGCGCCCAGAGATGTCACTCGCCAGACCGACGATCCGCGTCCCGGACAGGGCGAAGACCACGGAACTGCCTGTGCGGGCGTTGCCTGTGCAAACGGCAATTTTGGCGCGTCGGGTGTGGCTCCACAAGCAAAGCTGATTCCGATTCGGCTGGCATCGGGACTTCAATCGCAGGCAGAAGCCGATGCCTTTGTTTGGGCAGCGCAAAATGGCGCAGATGTGATTTCCTGTAGCTGGGGTCCGCCCGACGGCGCATGGTGGGATCCAAACGATCCGCTGCATCAGCAGGTGGTTCCCCTCGCAGATTCGACCCGACTGGCGATCGACTATGCCGTAACGCAAGGACGCAATGGCAAAGGCTGTGTGGTGCTGTTTGCTGCCGGAAACGGAAACGAAAGCGTTGATAACGACGGCTACGCCAGCTATTCAAAAGTGATCGCCGTGGCTGCCTCTAACGATGTTGGCGTGCGAAGCCTGTACAGCGACTATGGCAAAGCAGTCTGGTGTGCCTTTCCCAGCAATGACGGTCAACCTTCGCTCACACCCGGCATCTGGACGACCGATCGTTCTGGAGCAGTAGGCTACAATCCGGGTGACGCTGTGCGCGGCGATCGCGTGGGTAACTATACGAATGCCTTTGGCGGCACGTCGAGTTCGACTCCGGGTGTGGCTGGGGTGGTGGCGCTGATTTTGGCAAGAAATCCTGATTTGAGGTGGGATCAGGTGCGCGACATTTTGCGGCAGTCCTGCGACCCGATCGATCCGGAAGGTGGACAGTACGATGCCACCGGACGCAGCCCGTTTTATGGCTATGGTCGGGTGAATGCCCGAAAAGCGGTTGAACTCGCCCTGCCGAGCAGCGATACCCTAAAGCAACTTTATCGGGTTGTGCAGGATGTCCCCATTCGCGACTTTGAAACTGCCCGATTACTGCTCGCCGTGGGCAGCATTGAGCCAATGCAATCGATCCAAGTGACGATCGACCTTGAGCATTCTTACATTGGCGATCTGGTCGTGATACTGTATCCACCGGAATCGCTCAGTCAGCAGCCCATCATTCTGCATGATCGCGCTGAGGACGATACCGATAATCTGCAAAGAACCTTCGATCCGGCAAATGTTCCTGCGCTGGAACCGCTGCTCAACCTGGCTCCGCAGGGAACCTGGACACTCGAAGTCACTGACAAAGCCGCACGAGATACGGGAATGCTCCGCAGTTTTGCGATCGAGATTAGCGTTTAGGAAACTCTGCAAATAAACCAGCGGCAAACCGACCAGCAGCAAACAATCCTTCGCTAGAGGATGGGCAGTTGCTTCTGAAGATGGAGCGCAGGAAAGAGGGGCGATCGCTACCATAACGGTAGTCTTGAATGAGCGAGTTGGCTTAACCCAGGACGAGGCTTTGCATTCGCAATTTGCTCAGTCATTGGCTCAGTAGTCAATTTGCTTAGTCGTCCAGGTGGGCAACCTGTTAACGCGATGGTTACATCATTTTCTTCGGGTTCTTCAACGGGGTTTAGCAGCTTCTCTAACAACACGACGGGCAGACTGACCTCTGGCTCAACTCAGTTTGATTCCAGCAGTATCAGCACGTTTAACGACCCACTTTCTAACAGTTCCAACTTCAATAACACAACGGGTGAAACGGTGGTTAACTCAAACCGGGTTAACACGACGGGAACGAGCGGCAACAGTGCTTCTGGTGATACCCTAACGAATAATTTGACCAATAACCTGACGAATAACAGGTCGGGTTCTACCGCGCAGCCGCAGACGAACTTCTTCTCGACGGGCAGCTTAGCGAACGCTGGGCTAGGCAATTCGATCGGACGTTCAGGGAATGCGGGTTTCGGGAATTCAACGGGCAATAGCGCAGGCAATACCTTTAGAAATTCAAGCTTTGGCAGCTCTAACTTAGGCGGCACTTCCAATCGAGGCGGCGGCAGTTTTGGTGGCAGTTTCGGGAGCGGCAGTTTTGGCGGCAATTTCGGCAGCGGAACCGGGATTGACCTCTCTGGCTTGATCGATCTAAGCAACTTTCGCGGCAATATTAATCAGCTTTTTGCCCCTGGCGCTTTGGGTGGAAACGGCGGCAGTACAGGCAGAACCAACCGTCGCCAGATCCCGATCGCAGGTAGTGCAGCCAACGACGTGCTTATCGGCGCAAATCGCAGTGAAATTTTGGTAGGCGATCGCGGGAATGACGTGATGCAGGGCAGGGGCGGGGCAGATACCCTGCTGGGGGGCAGGGGCGATGATCAGCTTTCTGGTGGACTTGGAAGCGATCGGCTCTCAGGCGATGGCGGTAATAATGTCCTGGTCGGTGGCGCCAACCGCGATATCTTCAGTCTTCAGCGCGGCAATGGGGTTACGGTAATTCAGGATTTCCAGCCCGGACAGGATCAAATTCAACTGCCGAGCAATCTGGAATTCCGCAGCTTGGGCATTCAGCAGCAGGGAGCCGATGCCGTTCTCCGCGCTGGTGCAGACGTGCTGGCAGTCGTGGCAAATACACAAGTCGATCGATTAAGTGCAAGCCGTTTTGTATAAGACGTCTGTATGAGATTGGATTATGAGCTTGGATTAAAAGTCTGAGGCTGAGTTAAAACGTGAGATTGGATTAAAAAGGCTCTGCCTCATCCAGCAATGTCTCGATCAGCAAATCTACCTGCTGCTGCTGCCGATTAAGAAACGTTTCGCACTGGCGCAGTTGCTCGACTGCCGTCGCAAACTGATCGAAAACTTCGGCAAGCTCCAGCTCACCCTGCTCGATGCGATCGATAATGCCTTCGATCTGAGAAACGGTTTGCTCATAGCTCCAGTCGGGTGGAAAGAGCGAGTCGCCACCGGGACGGGTACGCTGAGCAGGCATCGAAGCGGGCAAAAAGTCTGGTTCGTTCATTGCTGGGATTTAGGGCTGAGATGGGGGTTTAAGTCTGGAGCCGTTGAATTTGGATGGGTTAAATCTGTGGGGGCAGGCATTACTTCGGTCACGATCGCTTTTACCTGTCCCTGGGCAAGCTGAAGGGTGAGCGGCTGTCCGGGCTGAAGCTGCTGAGCCGATCGCACATCTTCTCCGTTCTCCTGCCGAATCATGGCATAGCCGCGCTTCAAAACGGCACTGGGGTCGAGGGCACTCAGTTTTTGATGCAGAAGTTCGCAGTGTTGCTGGGCAGCCTGAAGCTGCTGATTCATGCTCTGCGTGAGCCGCTGTTGCCGCCAGCCATTGAACTGCACCTGTTCGCGAATCAGGCGATCGAGATGAAGCCGCCGCAGCCGCCCCTTGAGTCGATCGAGCTGCTCCACTGCCCCATCCACAGAAGTACCCACCGCCTGACTAAGCGCAAGAACGCGCTGCTGATGTTCGGCAAACAGATCGGCTAATAAGGGAACTGCCTGCTCCGCGGCAGCGGTGGGTGTATGGGCATAAATATCGGCAACCAGATCCGCCAGCGACTCATCCCGCTGATGCCCAATTCCAGCCACAACCGGAATGCGACACATTGCCACTGCCCGCACAACCCGCTCATCGTTAAAGCAAGCCATGTCCTCGGTTGCGCCGCCGCCCCGCGATAGGATCAGCACTTCTGCCCGTCCGTCTGCCTCAACGCGCTCAATTGCCCGCACGATCGCCTCAGGAGCCTGATCGCCCTGCACCAGTGCCGGAGAAAACAAAACGTGCATTCCCGGATAACGGCGCTTTAGCGTGCGCTGAATGTCCCCCCAGGCAGCAGCTTGCGGGGAAGTGACGACAGCGATCGTCTGCGGATAAAGCGGTAAAGGACGTTTGCGATCGGGGTCGAACAGCCCCTCAGACTCCAGCCGATTGCGAAGCTGACGATAGCGCAGTGCCCGCAAACCCTCGCCCGCCGGAAGTGCTTGCCAGATAATGAGTTGATAAGTCCCGCGCTGAGGATGCACATGAACTCGCCCCAGCAAAATAAGCTGATCGCCCGGAACGGGCACGGTTGCCAGTCGATTGAGCTGACTGCTCCACACCACACAGTTGATCGCTGCCTGCGCGTCCGGGTCTTGCAGTGTGAAAAACAAGCCACTTCGATAGCGGGAAGCACTCGATACCTCGCCCGTAACCCACACTTGCCGAAGCTGATGATCTTGCTCCAACAATGCCTGAATATAGTCCGTCAACCCTGTCACCGACAGAGCTGTATCTGGAATCAGCAGGTTGGGCAGATTAGAGGTCATGGGCGATCGAACTCAGGGCAATCAGTCAGGTTAATCAACAATCATCAGAAGGGAAGCAGGAAAGGCAAAAGGGCAGTATCGCATCAGGAAAAGAACTAAATCTAACCTTAGCGGAGGAATCAAGCGTTGGACCTCTGGTTAAATCTTATTTTATTTAGTACGTTTGTATGGTCGAAGAAAAAAGGACTAAAATATAAGTAGGAGTAGCAGGACTTCTTTCTAAGGTAACGAAAGTCGGTTGAATCAGACAGTTCTCTGGGATGCAGAACCTCTGAAGCCCAGTCAGGAATTCCATTCGTTGATTGCATTTCATTGATTGCATTCCTGAATTACACCACTGAATTACATACACTCTTGTTTTGAGGTGCGAATGGCTAAAGCGACGAGTAACGACACAAACGGACGCGAGACGAACGGACGCGACACAACCAGTCGGGAAACTAATGGACGCGACCCAGGACGGGAAAAAGCCCTGAATCTGGTACTCACTCAGATCGATCGCACCTTTGGCAAAGGCACGATTATGCGGCTGGGCGACGCAACCCGGATGAAAATTGAAACCATTCCAAGCGGCGCACTCACCCTCGATCTGGCACTGGGCGGCGGGTTTCCTAAAGGCAGAATTATTGAGGTTTACGGTCCAGAGAGTTCAGGTAAAACAACGCTTGCCCTTCATGCGGTCGCCGAAGTTCAAAAGCGGGGCGGTGTGGCGGCATACGTGGATGCAGAACATGCCCTTGACCCTGCCTATTCCGCAGCGTTAGGCGTCGATATCGAAAACCTGCTGGTATCTCAGCCCGATACGGGTGAAGCCGCGCTGGAAATTGTCGATCAGTTGGTGCGATCGAATGCCGTTGATGTCGTCGTGGTGGACTCGGTCGCAGCCCTGGTTCCTCGCGCAGAAATTGAAGGCGAAATGGGCGATGCTCACGTCGGCTTGCAGGCCCGTCTGATGAGCCAGGCACTGCGGAAGATTACGGGCAACATCGGTAAAACAGGCTGTAGCGTCGTCTTCCTCAACCAGCTCCGCCAAAAAATTGGCATTTCCTACGGCAACCCGGAAACAACCACGGGCGGTAACGCGCTCAAGTTTTATGCTTCGGTTCGCCTCGACATTCGCCGGGTGCAAACCCTGAAGAAGGGCACTGAGGAGTTTGGCATTCGCGCCAAAGTCAAAGTCGCTAAAAACAAAGTTGCACCTCCCTTCCGCATCGCTGAGTTTGACATCATCTTTGGTAAGGGCATCTCGACGATGGGCTGTCTGGTTGATATGGCAGAGGAAACCAGCGTTTTGGTGCGGCGCGGCGCATGGTACAGCTACAACGGCGAAAACATTAGCCAGGGACGCGACAACGCGATCAAATACCTGGAAGAAAAGCCGGAATTTGCTCAGGAAGTCGAAAAGCTGGTGCGCGAAAAGCTGGATAAGGGCGCAGTGGTTTCCGCGAACTCGGTGGGTTTACCGGACGAAAGTGATGACGACGGCGATGAGCTGCTCGATGAGGAGTAAGGCTTTTCGCAGCTTGTCAGCCTCACGAGCGATTTAAGCAAAACTGAGCAGTTTAGACAGGGGGCTTTTTGCCCCTTGTTTTTTGTCGGGCTGATTCGAGAATCAGGGCTGAATTTGTGCTTAAGTGAGATCGATGTTTTTGCCGATCGACACCGTGCCCGACGCAAAGAAAACGGCTGACCCAAAGAAAACCCGATCGCTGATGACCATTGCCGGAATTGTGGCAGTGGCAACGCTGCTCAGCAAAATCTTTGGACTGGTTCGCCAGCAGGGAATTGCCGCAGCCTTTGGGGTCGGTCCAGCCTACGGCGCATACAACTTTGCCTACGTGATTCCGGGGTTTTTGCTGATTTTGCTGGGCGGTATCAATGGTCCGTTTCACAGCGCGATGGTCAGCGTTTTGGCAAAGCGCAAGCAGGAAGAAGTCGCGCCGATCATCGAAACCATTACCACGCTGGTGGTCGGAGTGCTGCTGATCGTGACGATCGCCTTAATTGTGTTTGCCGAACCGATGATGCGCCTGGTCGCACCCGGACTCTACATTTCAGCGGCAGAAGCACAGGCACAGGGCATTTCTGTGGCAACCTACGCCACTCTGGAGCAAACCAGGGCGATCGCGATCGAGCAGTTTCGCATTATGGCTCCGATGGCGGTTCTTGCCGGGCTGATCGGGATTGGCTTCGGTGTGCTAAATGCTGCCGATCAATACTGGCTGCCCTCGGTGAGTCCTCTGTTTTCCAGCGTCACCGTGCTAATTGGATTAATCGGATTAGCTTTAACACTCGGCGAGCGCATGACCCAGCCCGAATACGCGGCGATCGGCGGGGCAGTGCTGGCTTGGTCTACGCTGGCAGGAGCTGTTTTGCAGTGGCTGATTCAGCTTCCGGCGCAGTGGCGATCGGGCTTGGGCGGATTTCGGCTACGGTTTGAGTTTCAGCGTCCCGAAGTGCAGGAAGTAATTCGCATCATGGGTCCGGCAACTTTTTCGTCGGGAATGCTGCAAATCAACGTCTGGACGGATCTATTTTTCGCCTCGTTTATCCCGAATGCGGCGGCGGCAGTGTCAGCAATGGGCTATGCAGGCTTGCTGATTCAAACCCCGATCGGCGTGTTGTCAAACGTAATTCTGGTTCCGCTGCTGCCTGTATTTTCACGGCTGGCGGCTCCTGAACACTGGGACGAACTGAAGGACCGAATTCGCCAGGGACTTCTGATGACCGCGATTACAATGCTGCCCCTGAGCGCGCTGACGATCGCCCTCGCCGTCCCCATCTGTCGCGTCATTTATGAGCGATTTGCCTTCAAAGAAGAAGATGCTCGGCTGACTGCCACCGTGCTGATTGCCTACGCCGTGGGGATGTTTGTGTATCTGGGGCGCGATGTGCTGGTGCGGGTGTTTTATGCGCTGGAAGATGCCGACACGCCGTTTCGCATTAGCATCGTGAATATTGTCATTAATGCAGTTTTGGACTTTCTGCTGGTGAAACCGTTTGGCGCACCTGGCATCATCCTGGCAACGGTGGGCGTGAATCTAATTTCTACGGTGGCAATGATAGTTGTGCTAAATCGCCGTCTGAATGGATTGCCAATCGCCCAGTGGAGTCAGCCCTTTGTCGGACTCGCGATCGGCAGCGTGATTGCCGGATTTGCCGCCTGGGGCACACGCTACGGCTTAGAGCAGGTGCTGGGAACAGATAGCTTTGGGGTGCTGCTGCTCCAGGTCTGCCTTGCCGGACTTGCCGGATTGGTTGTGTTTGGACTGTTTGCCGTCCAGATGCGCTTGCCAGAAGTGAATCAGTTGGTCGATCGCCTCCTGAGACGCAGCAGAACGAGAACTTAAACGGCGGGCTTGCCGAGTGTTGTAGAATCACCCGATAGCAGAATTATGAAACAGCCTCATCAGGGAACAACAACATCACCGGATAACTGTGCCCCTTCCTGAGAAACTTCCAACGCTCAAAGTCCCGGGCTAATGGGGAATAAGGAGGCTGCCCAGCAAGGTCAAACCTAGCCCCGCATTCTTCAATTCAGCAACGCCGTTCTCCTCAGCTACACTGCACTTGCCACCGCAACGGGTTCATACAGATACTCAAACCAGTTTCCCTCCGGGTCGCGTCCGTAAAAGGAAGCAGTGCCGTCCCGATGGTCGTGAATTTCCGTGAGATGGACGCCTTCTGCCTTCAGCTTCTCGTAAGCCGATTGAACTTCAGCCCGATCGTGGAAAATAAAGCCAAAGTGCGCACCCGCGTGCTTATAGCTCGGACTCAGCAATGCCAGCCCGTCTTCCCCCGCTTTGAGATATGCCCAGTCTGCATCTTTCCAAACCAGGTTCATTCCTAAAGCCTGGTAAAACTGCGCGGCGCGATCGATATCTTGAACACAAATGGCAACGTGACCAATTCGCTTGAGCTGCATACGCCTCACCTTCCTTCAAATAGGCTCCTCTAGCTCTATTGTAGGTCAGGCATTTCGCGATAATCTGGGGTTGGATTCCTTCCATTTGGCGGCTGATACAAGATCTATGAACACTCCTCACCCTGCAAATTATCGAACCCACTTTTTTCAACAGTTTTTGCATCTTTCCTTTGCAGCGCTCGTAACTGTCACCCTAGCTTGCGGCTTATGGTTTGGCTCTGCCTCCTTCGCCCCGATCGCAGCCGCAGTCACTCAAATTTCGCTGAGCGATGTTACTTATCACGAATGTCCGGCGGAACTGTCCGAAGGGGCTATTACCTCTGGCGGCACGAGTATGCGGGCAAAGTGCTTTATCGTCACGGGCAAAGCTAACAACTCATCGGGCAAGCCCGTACTCAACGCTGATATTTTTGGACGGATCTACGATGCCAACGGCAATTCGGTAATGGAAAATCGGACTCGGTTGGGGTCGATCGAAGAAGTGCCGCCCGGAGTGAGCGATTTTGAGCTTCGCATCTCGATTCCGGCAAACCAACCGACCCCGCTTCAGCTTGAACAGTTCAAAGCTGCCGGATTTGCAGGGAAAGTTCGCCGCTAGGGTCTAAGGCAGTGTTTGAGAGGGGCAAATGGCTCCCGCTTTGAGGAACTGCGAAGCGATCGGAACTGCCGATTTTCCGCTTTAGTTCCCCACTTGCCCTCTCATTCTCCCAGGCTGGGAGCTTTGAGATTTTTATTAAGCTTTATTGGTTGCCTCGATCGATTGCGTGACGAATTCCATCAGACCGATTACAATTTCCTTCGGTTTGTGGGTGTGCAGTGGCAGTTTTCAGGCTGCCTAAACTTCCCCAATTGCCCCTTTCCCAGTGACGACGCTATGCCCTCAGGGACTACCCAACCCCATTCGCCGCAAACTGCTCAGCAGAATTTTGGATCTGCCGCATCCGAGAAGGCTCAAACCGTTCCCCCCCGGTTTGCTCAGGCTCATCCTGATTTATCTGGCTCTGATCAATCGCCTCAGTCCGCAGAACCGATCGTCGAACTGCACCAGGTTAGCAAAATCTACAGCAATGGCTGTGCTGCGCTGCTCGACGTGCATTTGCAAGTGCGAAGGGGCGATTTTCTGTTTGTCACGGGTCCATCCGGTTCAGGAAAATCAACGCTGCTAAAGCTGCTCTACGGCGAAGAACGTCCAACCCAGGGCGAAGTCATTGTCAACGATCAGTCGATCGCCCAGCTTCGTGGCAACGAACTTTCTAAGCTACGGCGGCAGGTCGGCGTAGTATTTCAAGACTACAAGCTTATTCCGCGTCGCACGGTTTCTGAGAATGTTGCTTTTGTGCTGTGGGCGCAGGGCTTTACGCGCAAAGAAATTCATCGACGGCTTTTGCCAACCCTTCGCATGGTGGGCTTGCAGGATAAAGCAAACTGTTTTCCCGATCAGCTTTCCGGCGGCGAACAGCAGCGCGTCAGCATTGCCCGTGCGATCGTCAGTACGCCCCCCATTCTCTTAGCCGATGAGCCCACCGGAAACCTCGACCCAGACAACTCCTGGCAGGTGGTCAAAATTCTGCAAAAGCTGAATGCGGTGGGCATCACTGTAATCATCACAACTCACGATGAGCAGCTCGTACGGGCATCGCATCATCCGGTCGTGCAAATTCGCAACGGGCGATTATTTCGAGAACGATAGGTCTGGAAAACAATAGGTGGTGTTGCTGAATCGGAGTATGACCCCCTCTAGCCCCCAACTTTGGGGGGAACCAGAATTCAAAGTCCCCCAGCATTGGGGGATTTAGGGGGCGATACAGAAGCTAAATTTGCACCCTTCATATCCCGAATTCAGCAATGCCCAATAGGTCTGGAAAAAGGTTCAAACCCCTAAATCTGGGACAGCCGATCGCGAATATTGGTTAGCTGGCGGCGCGAGTTAATCGGATCACGCGGTTGGGGCAATTCGGTATTGGGCCAGCCGGGAAGATCAGAACAGGGACACTCGCCGCTCGTCTGAACCCCTAAACCCAGCATCGGCACAGGCATCGCGCATCGGGCACAACTCGAAATATCCCACTGCGACGACAGCAGTTCTTCGATCGTTTGAATGGTTCCTTCCAGATAGCTCGATTTCCAGGCTCCGCTTGTGATGTGCTGCCAGCAAGCCTCAAACTCAGGACTGTATCGATCACCCTGGATCACCGCTTGGGGCAGAACCTTCGAGCGTCCGTCACTCGTTTTGCCGTTCACAATCAGCGGCTTGCCAAGCTGAAACCAGTAGGCAAGATATTGTTTGACCTGTTCAAGTGATGCCATAGGAAAATGCGGTGAAGGAAACTCTTAGCAGGGAAATGCAATCAGTTGCAAGTCATCATGGGCTGAGCCGTTGCCCGAATCGTTGCCCTCCTCTATCACGCCGACGCCGAATTGCTCCCACCTTGGTTTGATTTCTCATTGCGATTCGCCTTGACCGACCGCACTAAATCCAATTGCACTAAATTGCATTTTGGGGATGACAACTCACGTTGCTTGATTAGCAGATAATTATCTTTGATCTTAGTGATTCTACGATCGTTTAAGTGCGCTGTAATCCGCAGGAAAGATTAAGCTTTGCCAGAGGAAGTATTGGTCATTTGCGGTTAGAGGCGATTTCAACAGGAGACGTTCTATTGAGCTACCATTACCGCTCAGCATTCAGTTCTCGATCGATCGACTGCCCCAGCTCGCTCAGGTTCAGCACATAGCCGCCTGTTGCTAGATAAACAGTGTCTGCGATCGTGCCAATTCTTCGAGTGAGATCGCCCAGTCGATCGCGAAACAGTCGCCCGATCGGATAAGCAGGCACAATGCCCCAGCCCGTTTCCTCCGCTACAAAAATAATGTGAGTTTGGGTGTGGTGCAGTGCGTTTAACACCTGGGCGATCGTTTGCTGCCAGGTGTCTTCGTTTTGCTCCAGCAGGTTGGCAAGCCAGGTTCCAAGGGAATCGATCAGCAGGCATTCTTGATTTGCGCTTTCGATCGCCGCTGCCAGGCCGATCGGCACGGACAGGGTTTTCCAGGCAGGAGGACGGCGTTGCTGATGACGCTCAATTCGCGCCTGCCATTCAGCATCTTCGGGATTGAGCTGAGCCGTTGCAAGGTAAATCACCGATCGCCCCGAACGTGCTGCCAGGGCTTCTGCCCATTCGCTCTTGCCCGATCGGGCTGGACCCGTCACTAAAACTATCTGTCTGGAGGAGTTGGCAGAGGAGGGCATAGGTTTCTATAGTGGGGTAATCGCAAAAATCGCTAAAATAAGCTAGCTACAATAAGCGATAAATCGGGGTCGTGCAGGTCGTTTTGTTATTCTCTCCACATTCTCTGATCCTGCTGAGGCTGGCAGTATGAAACCTGACAAGCACGAACTGAAGCGGATTGAGGCAACGCTGAATCATCTGGATTCGGCAAATCTGCCAGCCGATACTGAGCTTTCCCGCCCTCCAGCGACGTTCCCTGCTGCCCGGTCTGTGCAGCCTTTTCCGATTCGAGAAAACAGTCCCTCTACGCCGCTGCCGAAATCAAAGTTGCCTCAAGTTAGCTCCCAGCGTCATGCGACAAATCCGCATTTATCGCTCGGCTTATTGCAGGAAATTGAGGCGATCGTGCAGCAGTGGCAGAGCGAATTAGAGCAGGTTTCGCAGCAGATTCATGCCCTTTATGCTGAAGGTCCGATCGTGGATGGCTGGCTCGAAGCACAGCCCCCTGAAGCTTATCAGACGATGCAGCCCATTGGCGCAACTACGCTGCGTCATGCCGAAATCGAACATCTTAAAGAATATGTAGATGCGATTTGCAGCATGCCCCAGCCACCCTTTACCGACAATCAGCCTCGCAGCGGCTACCGCCTGTGTGGACTTGATGCCGACGGTCAGCTCTGGTCGCGCCCCTGTCCACCGCAGCAAGTTGCCTACGTGAGTTTGGCGATCGCTCGCTATCAAAAACTGCGAACGCTGCTGGGCAAAAAGCAATCGCTCGAAAATCGCCTGATGAAACTTGTGAAGGATTTGACACTGCTGCACGGACAAATGCAGGAAGACTAACAAACTAGATTGCTATAAATTCGTTGAAATTGCCTGTACCGGACAGGTCGGAATGCACTGTTCGCACACGACGCATTTCGATCGCGTAAACGTTAGCTTAAAACTCTGGCGATCGAGGCTCAGTGCCTCTGTAGGACAAACACCCGTGCATAAGCCGCAGTGAACGCACAAATCTTCATCGATCAAAATTTCGCGGCTGGCAAGGGAAATGCCGATATCCTGTGCCCGCATCCAGTCGATCGCTGCATCCAACTGGTCGATATCACCGGATAACTCTACAACCAGCGTCCCAATCTGATTCGGCGTGACCTGTGCCCGAATAATATTTGCCGCAACGTTAAAATCCTTTGCCAATCGATAAGTGACAGGCATGTGCACCGATCGCTTCGGAAAGGTGAGCGTAACTCGTTTTTTCATTTTTGAAATTCTCCTGCTAGAAACCTACTAAGAACGGCAATCGCCTACAGCCCCGCTTTCACGCCTGATCGAAAATTCGCTACGCTAAAGAAAGTGAGCGTTCACTCTTGCTCTTAGCTTTTTCTTGTTCTGTCTCGCGTTCAACGTTTTCTTGCCATGACTGCAACGCCTTCTAGTCCTACTCCCCAGTCTAATCCGGCAGCCCGAATTCGGAATTTGATTATCCTGCTGGTTGCGATAGTCCTTAGCCTCTCGATTTTTCTGGGCGTGCGCTTTGGCAGCGATACCGGAACCCTGGCGGCAATGGCAGAAACCGCAACGCCGCTGGATGTCGCCCTCAAAAACGAACAGCCGACGCTGATTGAGTTTTATGCGGACTGGTGTACCTCCTGTCAGGCAATGGCAAAAGACATGAGCGATCTTAAAGATGAGTTTGGCGATCGAGTGAATTTCGTCATGCTCAACGTAGACAACACGAAATGGCTGCCTGAAATGCTTTCTTATCGGGTTGATGGCATTCCCCACTTTGTTTTTCTTGACCCGCAGGGAGAATCGATCGCCAGTACGATCGGAGAACAGCCGCATACAGTGATGGCAGCTAACCTCGAAGCCTTAGCAACAGGTTCACCGCTTCCCTATCTTCAGTCGAGAGGACGCATCTCCGAAGTGGAGTCTCCCACTGCCCCTAAAGCTCAAAATGATGATCCGCGAGGTCATGGAAGTCAGGTGAAGGAGTAGCCCCAGAAATACAAAAAAGCCAGAGCAAATACTCTGACTTCAAGGTTGAACTTAAGCTGATTTTATAAGATTAGGTCGTTTAACTAAATGGCTGACGCGAAACAAACTTCTCAAATTCGGCTTGCGTTTCGTGAAGCAATTGCCCACGACTATCCGTCATTTTGCCCAGGGTTGGAACCAGATTCCGCGCCTGTAATGCCATGTGAAGCTGGAGATGTGCAACGTATTCGCTGAAGTCTTCACGGGTTGAAGGGTTAGATACCGACTTGAAATTCACAGCCAAAATGCTCTCCTCTCAAGAACTGCGTTGCAAAAGTCAATGCTATTGAACGTAACATAATGCGATTTCTCACATAAGTGTTTGCAATGAACTGTTACTTTCTGCGTACTTCTTTTGACTGATGAAAATGATCGATGAAAAACCGATCGCTATTTTTGGCTAAGCGGCAGCTTAAAACATGACTCATCCCGGAGCCTTTCTTGCAGGTGAAGCAGCAGGGGTCGGAGGGGGTTGCGATCGACTCAGGCTGCCTGCTTTGTTTGTGCCCAATATTTGTGCTCAATGCTTGTGCCCAACTTACGCCAGATTAGCGCTTCGCCAGCTAACCCTCGACGTTGCGAATTAACACCCCAGGCTGTTTTTGAATCGGCAGCGAATCCAGCACATCGGTTTGGGCGCAGTATTTCAGATCGTCTAGACAGTCGAGCCGCAGCAGCCGCTTGCCGTGGGTTGCCTGGTGCAACAGTCCCAGCAGATTGTTTTGCCACTGGCTATAGAGCGCGACCGCCCCAAAGACTTCATCATTTCCGGCGATTTCCGGCAGGGAATGTTCTCCTTCGAGCTGTTGGCTGATCTGATGCACGATCGCCCCTGCACAAACGGTATCTTCCAGGGAGAAACTGCCTTCCCAGCCAGAGCCAACGATCCACACGGTTTCGGGACGGTGCTTGAGCAGATAATTCACCACCGCATGCCGGTTAATCAGCGCCGCCGTTAACACCGTTTCGGCATCCTGAAGCCGTTCCAGGCAGCGAGTTCCATTCGTGGTGCTGATAAAGAGGCGTTTCCCGGAAACTAGTTCGGGAGTACAGTCCAGCGGGGAGTTTCCCAAATCACAGCCTTCTACTTTTGCGCCACCTCGTTCTCCTGCGCGCAGCCGCTTATCAGGAAGCCACTGTTCGCTCACGTGCATCAGCTCTTCCATGCTGCTAAACACCTGAACTCCTTCTGCGCCTGCAGCGAGAGCGGTTGCAATAGTTGACGTTGCGCGAAGCACATCAACCGCAATTGCACAATCAGGAATTTGGGCGATCGGGGTCAGTTCGGGCGTGTGGTATATGGAGAACTTCACGGGCAGCGGATTTTAGGGTAAAGGTAAACAGGAGATATGAACAGATCCTATAAATAATCAATTAAAGAGCTGTAAGAAAAATTAATGCCTATTGCCCTCCATTCTATCGGGTAATGGTCAGGGAATAGGGCGATCGATTGCTCTAGACATTGATTTAATTTAAGTATTTATGCTTATTGATAAGTTAAGCTTAGGTTATCAGTCGGGACGTGAGCAATGGGAAGTAGAAGAGTAGATGGATCAGGGATAACGCTTGTATTTCGGCATTGCCGTCATTCTAGAGCGAGACAAAGCCCTATCTCTATCTCCCATTTATCCCAGATTTGAAACGATTCAAAAATCCAGGATCATAAGGCTCGAAGATGCGGTTATTCTAAGAAGCCTGTCATGTTTCCGCTCCCTTTCTGCTCTTTGAAATTAAGCTATGGATCGCTACTTTACCGTTGAAGCTCTCTCTCGCACGGCAAACGCCCAGCAGGTGATTTATGCTGCGATGCACCAGGACTATGCGGAGGCATTTGTCTGGGAGGAGCGCGATCAATTTCCCGATGAAGTCAAGGCGGGCGAATTGGTGGTTCGCAACCTGCTAGCAGGCAATCGGGGACACTTCGGACCGCTCGAACATCCTCAGATCGTGCTGAACTGCGGTTATTTCCCCCACTCGACGATGCAGCAAATCAGAACGCATCGCGTTGGAATTTCGTTTGATGTTCAATCGTTTCGGTACACTGGAGCCCGAATTACTGATGTGGTGCAAGGCAAGCGAGACGTTGAAGAAGTGTTTTATCTGCGTCCGATCGGCTCTTATACGGATCGTCAGGGTAAACGCTACGACTACACCGAGGAACTACGACAGGAAGATCTGAGCTGGTGTCTGGAGGGCTGCAAGCGATATCAGCAGCGAATGGAGCAGGGTTTTTCTGAGGAACATGCAAGAGGACTCATTCCTTTTGATGTGCGGCAGCATTGGGTGATGTCTGCCAACGTTCGATCGCTGATGCACCTGCTCGATCTGCGCTGGAAAGCCGACGCTCAGCTAGAGGCACAGCAGCTTTGCGAACTGATCTGGACGCAGTTTCAGGATTGGGTTCCCAGCATTGCAGACTGGTATGAATCAAACCGGGCGAAAAAAGCACGCCTTGCACCATGACGCTTTCTTTTTGCGCGATCGTTAAAAACGAAGCCGCCAATCTGCCACGCTGCCTGGAGAGTGTGCAGGGCATGGTCGATCAGATCGTGATTCTAGATACGGGATCAACCGATGAAACAGTGACGATCGCCCAATCCTTTGGCGCAGAGGTACATCACTTTCCCTGGAATAATTCTTTTGCTGCTGCCCGTAATGAATCCCTAAAATACATCACGGGCGATTGGGTTCTTGTTCTCGATGCCGACGAAGCCCTCAACCCGCAGATTATTCCCCCGCTTCGGCAGGCAATGCAGCAGACCCAGGCGATCGTCATAAACCTGATTCGGCAAGAAATTGGAGCAGTTCAGTCGCCCTATTCACTGGTGTCTCGCCTGTTTCGCCGCCATCCAGAGGTTTATTTCAGCCGTCCCTATCACGCAATGGTGGATGACAGCGTGGCTAAACTGCTGCAACGGGAACCGCAGTGGCAGGTCATTAATCTACCGGACGTGGCAATCCTTCACTACGGCTATCAGCCCGGTACCATCGCCAGCCGTGACAAGCTTCAGAAAGCCAGACAAACAATGGAGGTCTTTCTGGCAGATCATCCCGATGATCCCTATGTGTGTGCCAAGTTGGGTGCGCTTTATGTGCAGATGGGGGACGTGCAGCAGGGACTCGTGCTGCTTCAGCGGGGGCTGCAGAGCGGAAAAAGCGATCCGCCTATCCTTTACGAGCTGCACTATCACCTGGGCATTGCCTATCGTCAATCGGGCAATTTACCCCTGGCAGAACAGCACTACCACGCCGCCCTGCAACAGCCCATCCTCGATCGCCTCAAGTTAGGTGCACAGAATAATTTGGGCAGTCTGTTGCTGGCTGAGGGAAATCTTAAGCGCGCGAAAGACTGCTTTGAAACCGTCATTCAACTTGATCCCACCCTGGCGATCGGATACCACAACCTGGGGATGACCTGCAAAGCGATCGGACAATTTACCCAGGCGATCGACCACTATCAGCAGGCAATTCGCCTCAAGCCCGACTACGCAGAGGCATATCAGAATTTGGGCGTCGTGTGGCTCAAGCTCGGTCGCGTGAATGAAAGTCTGGCTGCGTTTCGGCAGGCGATCGATCTGCATCAGCAGCAGAATCCCTCAGAAGCCGATCGGCTCCGGCAAGGACTGCGCGAGATGGGCTTTCAGGTTTAGTTTTCGGGCTTAACTCGATAATTCAGCTAAAAACTGGCGGATTACGCCGATCGTCACCGCAGGCAGTTCGAGTTGGGGCGTTAAGCCGACCCCTTCCAAAACTTCGACGGCTTTGATAGCGCGAGGGTTCAGTTCGGCAAATCGCTGTGCCAGAGCTGGAGGGCTGAGCTGTGCCTGTCGCCCCCAGAGAATCGCAGTCGGAACAGTGAGATCAGGAAGATATTGAGCCAGGTCAAAGCACAAATCACCCCGCACTAAGGAAAGAGCACTGGCTTCGGCATTGGGCTGGAGGGCAGAAGCGAGATAGGCATCCACCACTTCAGGGGAGACGCGATTTGACTGGGCAAACTGCCGCTGCTCTAAAAACGTCCGAATTCCGAATGGGTTGGCAATCACAGTGCTATACAGCAGCCGATCGACTCCGGGAATACTGACAATTGAGGCGATCGGATTTTGATAGGGCTGTCCAAAGTCTGCCAGCCCGGTGGGGGCACTCAGGATCAGCGATCGAATCAAGCCGGGATAACTCACTGCGACTCGCACCACAAAGGCAGCGGTCAGCGAAGAAGCCACCACGATCGCAGGCGAAGGAGCAACCTGCTCTAGAAATTCGCGAATGGTGATCAGGTAGTCTTCGATTTGATAAGGGCGCGTCAGGTGGTTCGATCGTCCCCAGCCCAGCAGATCGGGAGCGATCACCTGATATTCGGGCACAAATGCGGGATAGACCTTTGACCATTCATAAGCCGATGAGCCACCGCCAAAGCCATGCAGAAAGACGATCGCCTGAAGATCAACCGCCGATCGCTTTCTGGTAGATTGCGATGCCGGCGAGGTTGCTTGATCTGCAGTGTAGTAGACGATCGATCCCAGGCTGGTTGAAATCGAGTCTTGACGAAAACCGGGCGGTTGCAGCATAGACTGAGAAAAAAATTAAATAAAGTCGTAAGCAGAGATAAAACTCTTGAAGCAGGGCAGACAACTATTAAATTATGTTAAGATTTGCAGTAAAAATACTACTTGTATGAGCGATCGGAATTGACAATTCCTTAAAAACGTACAAATCGCAACTTTTTTAAGTGATAGTTGCGTAATAATACGAGTAAGTCAAGAACGACGATATCAGACTGATAGGGTAAGTGACGCAGGCATCAGCAAAACTTCCTCTATTGTCTCAGGGTTTCTACCAGATTGTTTAGCCCAGGCTGTTTAGCGTCTACTAGCTGCTTCGACGGCTGCTTGGACAACACTCAGCTTTTGAATCAGGGCTTTTAGGGTCTTCCTCGGCGCGACAGTTTCCAGGGAAATTGCTTTGCGCTAATAGACTCAAACTTTATCTTCAATCGTCACTACTTCTCTGCAAACTGTAAGGTCTGGTCAACAAGCTGGAACCTCTACTTTGCAACTCTGCCCAGCCAGCAGGGTATTTCTGCATCTGCATTCCAAACGGTCAAGGAGCGCAATTGGGTCTGGCACTGTCCTTCTGCAAAAAGCCTGCGCTTTGTTTTGCAAGAGCACTTTGTTTCACAAATTCTGTGTAAAAAGAGCCTGTGCAAAAAAGAGACCAAGTTTTGCTCAAACCCTAACCTGCCGATCGAACCATCAGAGTGTGACGATCGTTCGGAAATTAATCCCAGCAGTGTCTTTAGAGCAGCATTTGCTTTTAGTTTACGGTTGTCGTCTGCTTTGTGGTGAGAGAGAGGCTGAATCGACTGCATCAGAAACCATCATAAGGGAGCCTATCGTGAGCAATGCTTTTCGATCGATTGATCACAATCCTCAATGCGGCTCGACTTTCAGATCTGCCGCAAACAAAAGTCCTGGAGTGATTTACTCACCTGCCTATGCCGAAGCAGAGGTGCGAACCGTGCCTCGGCTGGATGAGCTAGATCTCAGTCCTGCCGCTGTGCTAATGCAGCAGTCGGTCTGTGTCCGCCTCGATTGGGAAGATTTGTCGCGCTTTGCGATCGTCGATCGCCAGTTTGAGCAGTGGGGCGTGGTCTTTGCCAATGCGGTTGCCGTCTGTCCTTCAAATCCTGCCTATCCGCCCTACTCCGGCACGATGGCAGTGATGGGCGCACCCAAAGGCGGCTGGCTCGAAGCCAGATTTTTGCGCCCGGTAAAGTTTGTCAGCAGCTTTGTCACCAGTTCTCGCCGCACAACGCTCAGTGCCTATGATGCAGACGATCGCCTGATTGCCTCGGCTAAAACCCCCGCCCCAAACCTGGCATACTCCGACTCTGAATGCCCCCCAAATGTCTGGCTCAACCTGCGAAATTTAGACATTCATCGTGTTACGTTTCATGCCTTTGATGGGCAGTTCATCCTCGACGACTTCTGCTTTTGCTTTTAGTGCCCAGCTTATTGCCCAACTGGTTTCTCAACTGGTTTCCCAGCTTATTTCGCCTGAAGAACAAATCGCTCGATCGCCACAGCCGCTCCGTCTGATTCCACATCAGGGGCAACCCAGTGAGCGGCAGTCTTCACCGCATCGGGCGCAGTTCCCATTGCCACACCAATTCCTGCATACTGAATCATTTCCAGATCATTAAAGTTATCGCCGATCGCCATCACGTTTTCTGGACGCAGTTCCAGCATTTCTTCTGCAAGATAGCGGACGGCGGTTCCTTTGTTGACGAGGGGATGGGTTGCCTCAAAGAACGTCGCAACGGATTTGGTGAAGTAAAGCTCTGCCGGA
Organism: Leptolyngbya sp. ST-U4; assembly: GCF_039962215.1. Classification (NCBI taxonomy): domain Bacteria; kingdom Bacillati; phylum Cyanobacteriota; class Cyanophyceae; order Leptolyngbyales; family Leptolyngbyaceae; genus Leptolyngbya; species Leptolyngbya sp. ST-U4. The sequence goes on along the minus strand of NZ_JAMPKZ010000016.1, from coordinate 12,185 downwards.
GTATATTGCTGCCGTAGCGAAGAAAGCAGGCGATCGATCACGGCGGGATCATGGCAAAGGGCAAGGATTTTAGTCGGCTCATGATCCACCAGCATCCGCCGCAAATCCCCTACTGCAAACGGCTGGATTTGGCTGCGCTGGGCGTAGAGTTCTGTTTCTGGCGTAATCTCGCGCACATACAGCAAATCGTTTATATAAAAGTGAATCGACAGCAGATCGTGCAGTTCCGGCTGCTCAAAGTAATCGAGCAACTGCAGGGCTGCCTCGCGAGACACGGTGAGATGGCGATAGATTTTCTCGGTGGTCGGGTCTTTGATCAGTGCCCCCTGATAAGTCAGCAGCGGCAGCGTTAAGGCATTGCGAAGCCTTTCTTCCTTCGGAGCAATGGTTTGATAAAAGCGCAGGGCAGACTGAAACATCCGCCCCGTGGCGATCGCCACCTGCACGCCTTTCTCCTGAGCTGCCTGAATTGCCTGCTGCACGGCAGGGGTCATTTGGTTCGACTCGCCCACCGTGGTTCCGTCGAGGTCGATCGCAATCAAGCGAATCTGAGGCGAATGCGTTTCAGCGGCAGGATTTGCCGTCAGATTTAGGGTGGAATTTGACATAGAATTTAGTCGCAAAATTGCTTACGGAATAGGTCACAAAAAGAATCTAAATCCAAGAACACCGATCCAAAAATACCGATCCAAAAATACCGATCGAGGGACAACACACTTGTGCCCCACCCCCCAGGTAGGGACATCCCCATTCTCGCGAATCCCGATCGTCCCGTCTGATAAGGCACACTGGAATTTGGCAGCTCAGCACTTGCTGAAGGTTTCAAGTTCAACACTTGCTGACTGGTTCAATTATTGATAGGTTACTGAAAAAAAGCATGATTCGGCTCTTTAAGCCCCGGTTTCGCAAGCAAATTGCACGAATTGAAGTCTCAGGCGCGATCGCAGGTGCAACCCGTAAGTATGTCCTCGATGCCCTAAAAACAGTCGAAGAAAAGAAATTCCCCGCTCTGCTGTTGCGGATCGACAGCCCTGGCGGAACGGTGGGGGACTCCCAGGAAATTTACAGTGCCCTGAAGCGGCTGCGTAATAAAACCAAGATCATCGCCAGCTTTGGCAATATTTCGGCATCGGGCGGTGTGTATATTGGCATGGGCGCAGAACACATCGTTGCCAATCCGGGAACGATCACGGGCAGCATTGGCGTGATCCTGCGCGGCAATAATCTGGAACGACTGCTCGACCGCGTCGGCGTTTCCTTTAAGGTAATCAAATCTGGTCCTTATAAAGATATTCTGTCGTTCGATCGCGAATTGACCGAGCCAGAACAGCAGATTCTGCAACAGCTCATCGACACCAGCTATAACCAGTTTGTCCAGACAGTTGCCGAAGGTCGTCGCCTCAGTGTGGATGCCGTTCGTAGCTTTGCTGACGGACGCATTTTTACCGGAGAACAGGCTCTAGAACTAGGAGTCGTCGATCGCCTGGGAACCGAAGAAGATGCGCGTCGCTGGGCAGCCGAACTAGTCGGACTCGACCCCGAAAAAACCCAGCTCCACAACATTGAGGAGCGCAAAAAGGGATGGCTCAGCCGCTTCCTGCCGGGTCGAAGCCAAAGCCGCAGCCAAAATAAAGGCCTCCTCGGCGGGCTGAATTGGCTGGAGTTTGAAATGGAAACGAACGGACTGCCCCTATGGATGTTTCGCCCCTAATTCATAAAACACTGCTGAAGACAGCATGGGCATGATCGCACTTGACTCTTGAATTCAGCTTGTCAATTCAGCCTGTAAATTTTCAAGTTGTGAATTTTAAGTTAAGTCCTTGGCATTTCAAGGCAGAACTGAGGAGGATAGATTGTAGACATCAGACCATTAGACTTTAAACTGAAGCCTGATGGAATGAAGCGATCGATTGTCTGGTCTACACAGGGCTGTTTTGTTTGCACAAAGCTGTACAGAGCTGTTTTGTTTACACAAGAGCCATGCGAAGCAGTTCCCCTTTAGAGTAGCCGGGCAAATCGAAGGGATTGGAAGCGTGTTGAAACATAGGAGGCGATCGACGTGGGCTGGAAAGTAAGGGCAATTCGTGGGGCAACAACGGTTTCAGAAAACACGGTAGAGGCGATCCGGGAAGCTGTCGCCGAACTGCTGGACGAGCTAGAACGCCAAAACCCCATCGACCCTGACGATATTATCAGTGCCACATTTTCTGTCACCCGCGATCTAGATGCAATTTTTCCCGCATCCGTTGCCCGTCAGCGTCCACACTGGCAGGATGTGCCGCTTCTGGATGTGCAGCAGATGCACGTCGAGGGCAGTCTGGAACGCTGTATTCGCTTCCTAATCCACATCAACACGCCCGATCCCTTCGTCAAAATTCACCATCCTTATCTGCGGCAGGCGAAATATCTGCGCCCGGACTGGAGTATGGCGACGATCGAGCATTAATTCTCCCCGCGACTTTCCAGTTTCAGGGTCGAAAAATCCCTACTCGCAACCAGTTGACTCGATCGCTATGATCGAGATAGAGCAACATTGGAGGAAATCCAACGGTTTACACCAAGCCTTTAGCTCGTTTAATTGAGCAATTTCAGCGATTGCCCGGTGTGGGTCCAAAAACCGCACAGCGTCTCGCGCTGCACATTTTACGAAGACCAGAGGCAGAAGTTCATGCCCTGGCACAGGCACTTGTTGAAGCCAAGCAGCAAGTAGGGCTATGTTCGGTGTGCTTTCACCTGTCGGCTGAGCCAGTCTGTGAAATTTGCCGCACCCCCAATCGCGACCCGAATACAATCTGTGTGGTTGCCGATTCTAGAGATGTGATTGCGCTGGAGAAAACCCGCGAATACAAAGGCAAGTATCACGTCCTGGGCGGATTGATTTCGCCAATGGATGGCATCGGTCCCGATCAGCTTCACATTACGCAGCTCGTGCGGCGCGTCAGCAAGCAGGACATCAAGGAAGTAATTCTGGCGATCAGCCCTAGCGTCGAAGGGGAAACCACAACGCTCTATGTCGGTCAACTGCTGAAGCCATTCACCAAAGTTACCCGGATTGCTTTTGGTCTGCCGATGGGTGGCGATCTGGAGTATGCCGACGAAGTAACGCTTGCCAGAGCCTTAGAAGGACGGCGGGAACTTGATTAGGTTCTTGAACCAGGCTTAGTGGGTAACAAGCTGGGCTGCTTGGTTAAAGAATTGGCGATCGAGTCCCTGAATCAGCAGAAATGTGGTGCAGAGGGTTGCAAATGCCAGAATAAACATAATCAGCATTTGATAGACTGCGGCATCGAGCGGATTTACGCCGCTCAGAATTTGTCCGGTAATGGTTCCTGGCAGCGTCACAATTCCGACGACCAACATTTGATTCAGGGCAGGGATTAGTCCCGCTTTGATTGCCTCACGGCGATAGGCGGTAGTTGCCTGCTGCGGAGTTGCGCCTAAGCTCAAGTGGGTTTCAATCTCTTGGCGGCTATTGTTGAGTGTACTAACAAACCGTTCTCCGCCGATCGTCGCCCCATTCATCGCACCTCCCAACAAAATTCCTGCCAGTGGCACAAGGTACTGCGGCTCAAACCAGGGATCGGGACGCAGAACTAGCAGATTCACATACGCCAGCGTCAGAGCGGTACTGAGCAGAATTGACCCCCCGACCACTGGAAGCAGTGCCGGGATTTTTTTACTGATTCGGTTTCGGGCAACGACAGCGGCGATCGATGCCATGGCTGCGATAATCAGCAGCACCGCGATCGGATTATTCAGGGCAAACACAATTTCCAGAACGTAGCCCACTGCGGTGAGCTGCACGATCGTTCGTCCCGTCGCGACTGCAAGATTCCATGCCAATCCCAGCCCTTGCCAAGCAGATAGGGCGATCGCAATCAGCACCAGTCCCAGGGCAAACCCCATCCTGACCAGATCTAGCTCGATTAATCCATTCATTGCCCGTTGGATCCGCTGAAATGTGCAAATTTTAGCTTTGATTCCGCTGCTTTAACTTGTATTTCAAGTTTCCCATCGCCGATTGCCAGCGCTTACACTGGGGCATTCTCGATAGAGTGCATTTACTTCGTATTGAATTTGTGAGTTGCTGTCATGAATCTGCCATTTATTGTAGATGTTGCGATCGGGCTAGTTTTGATTTACCTCATCCTTAGCCTGCTCTCTTCAGAAATCCAGGAGATCCTGGCGACCATTTTGCAGTGGCGAGCCGCCCACCTGAAGAAGTCGATCGAAATTCTCTTGATGGGAGATGGCTCTGTGCAGGGCGATTACCTGAAGCTGGCAAACCAGGGAATTTTTCAAACGCCTGCCGAGGTTGCACAGCACACAGTGAGTTTCCTGCCGGATTCTGACCCCAATAAGCCGGCGATTCAAGACCTGATCCAGAGCCAGCTCGAAACGCTCAGAGGAACTGCCGAAGAACAGACAGCGGCGATCGTTCAGGCATTGGACTCAAAAGGGTTGGTGAGCGGTGATGGCGTGACTGAAACAGGTTCAACGATTCCAATCAAATCTGAAATCTCGCGACGACTTCGGGATGCGCTGCTGATTGAAGAACTCCATCGCGCAAAAGCTGTTACCCAGAAAATCTATAATGACCCCTTGATTCGCAACATCAGTCAGGATGCGCGAGAAGGGTTTGAAGGCTTGATTCGTGGCGTAACGCGATCGGTCGTCACTGTAGGCAGGAGCAATACGACGCTCGAGCGGGGCAACGAGCCATCCTACATTCCGTCTGAAACCTTTGCTACGACACTGTTGGAAATCCTCAACATTCCGCAGTTCACTCGTCGCTTAACCGCTCTAAATCTGCAAATCCTGGTTCAGGATCAGATTATTTCTGACATTGAAGATGCAGTGAAACGGTATCAGAGTCAGGGAAAAAGCCAGGAACTCAATCGCTTTATTGATGCAGGTTTTAATAAGTTCAGCGACAAACTGCATCTCGTCCTCAAAGCCTTTGTCGATCAGCGGCTCAGCCTCGAAATGACGATTAGCCTCATTCGCGGCGAACTGGTTGAGTATGTCAACAACGCGCAGGCGATCCGCAAAAAACTGGCGGCATCTCAAGACACAAACCGCGCTCGATCGATCGCCCCTGAAGATCTGGAAGCTTTTGATGCTTTTGCAAATCAACTCGTCTCAATTCGGCAGCTCGTCTTTTACGAAGACCCTCAGGGCGAATACCACAACACCAATGAGCTGATTCAGCAGCTTCAACCTAGCGTTGCCCAGGTCATGAAAGCCTTTCGCAGCGACCTTCAGGACGTAGACCAAAAATACAGGCGGTTTACTGATAGTGAATCGCTGAGAAGCAATCCAAACCTCTCCGGCTACCAGGAAATTATCGCCCTCTACAACGAAATTCATCGGGATGCTCAGCAGATTGCCCAGACGCTTCCCTTCTCGGTGCGAGTCAGTCTTAATGCGCTGGCAGACCGTGCCCAAATTAACCCCACTCAGGCTAAAGGTGAAGTAAGACGTGCTCAGGACGACCTGTATCAGTTCAAAACGGAAGTCGAGAAATGGTTCGATCGCTCGATGGAGCGCGCCTCTGGTGTGTATAAGCGCAATGCGAAGGGCGTAGGTTTCCTGATTGGATTGACGATCGCCCTTGCCGCAAATGCCGACACGATTCACATCGCCCAACGACTTGCCTCCAGCACTACGCTGCGTCAGGCACTTGTCTCTTCTGCCGAAATCGTCACCCAATCCTGCCCCAGACCGATTTCCCCTACCAACCCTGAAGCAGCTCCTGCCACCAATCCTGAACCCGTCCCTGCGCCTGAAGTTGCTCCGCCTGTCATTCCACCTGCCCCCGAGGCGGCTCCCGTTGCTCCACCCGCCGAGCCTGCTCCCGTTTCCCGACTATTTTTCGAGCAGCCCGCCTATGCCCAAGCTCAAGCTGTTCCGTCTGAACCTGAAGCTTCCTCAGCTTCTACTAATTCGTCAGTGAACTGTATCGAACAAGCAGTTGGGGATGTGACACAACTACCGCTAGGCTGGGGCGAGGAAAACCAATCGCAGCAAATGGCAATCAAGCCGATCGACAGCAACGGCGACGGCAAGCCTGAAGAGCCGGCTCCCTGGATGCCACTATGGAATCAGCTCAAGCGCGCTATCGGCTGGATCGTAAGCGGTCTGGCAATCTCAATGGGAGCTGCCTTCTGGTTTGAGTTTCTCAGCAAGCTGGTGAACGTACGAAACACGGGCAAGCGTCCGGACGATCGCTCGGCAACTTGACCCGGGTTTAATTGTTAGATTCGCTCAAGGTTTGCGACTCAGGCAGCCCTAAAGCTTCAGCACTGCCATAAATGCCTCTTGCGGAACGTCTACAGTGCCGATCGCCTTCAGGCGTTTCTTACCCTTTGCCTGCTTCTGCAAGAGTTTCTTCTTTCGGGAAATATCGCCACCGTAGCACTTCGCTAACACGTCCTTTCGCAGGGCGGGGATATGTTCGCTGGCAATAATCCGGGAGCCGATCGCCGCCTGAATCGGAATCTTGAACTGGTGACGGGGGATGAGCTCTTTGAGCTTTTCGACCAGGGCTTTGCCGACGTAGTATGCCTTGTCTCGGTGAACGATCGTCGCCAGGGGATCAACTTTCTCACTGTTGATCATCACATCCAGCTTCACCAGATAGTTTTCCCGGTAGCCGATCAATTGGTATTCCATGCTGGCATAGCCGCGCGATCGAGACTTCATCTGATCAAAGAAATCCGTTACGACTTCTGCCAGAGGAATCTCGTAGATCAGCGTGGTTCGCCCCTTAGTGAGGTACTTCATGTCTTTGAATTCGCCCCGCCGGCTCTGGCTCAGCTCCATTAGCGGACCCACGAATTCCTCGGGCGTAATCATGTCCACCTGCACGTAGGGTTCCTCGATTTTTTCGCGGTACTGCGGGTCGGGCAAGAGGCTAGGATTATCGATATACAGCACTTCGCCGTCGATTTTGGTGACGCGATAGATTACCGAGGGCGCAGTGGTAATCAGATCCAGGTCATACTCGCGCTCTAATCGCTCCTGCACAATTTCCATGTGGAGCAGACCGAGGAAGCCACAGCGGAAGCCAAAGCCCATCGCGCTCGAAGTCTCCGGCTCGTAGCTGAGGGCGGCATCATTCAGGCGCAGTTTTTCCAGTGCCTCGCGCAGGTCGGGATACTCGTCGGCATCGGTGGGAAACAGTCCGCAAAAAACCATCGGTTTCGCTTCGGCGTAGCCCGGTAGGGCTTCAGGAGCGGGGGCGTATGCCAGGGTAATCGTGTCACCTACCCGCGCATCGGCAACGGCTTTGATCGAGGCGGCAAAATAGCCCACTTCGCCCGCATGTAGCTCATCCACCTCAATTTGGTTTGGCGACAGTACGCCCAGTTCGTCGATCTGGTATTCCTTGCCGGATGCCATCAGACGCACTCTGTCGCCTTTGCGAACTTTGCCATCCATCACCCGGAAGTAGACGATCACGCCGCGATAAGCGTCGTAGTAGCTATCAAAAATCAGAGCGCGGAGGGGTTTGTCTACCGTATCTTCAGGCGGCGGAACTAGATAGACGATCGACTCCAGGATTTCATCGATCCCGATCCCTTCTTTGGCTGAGGCTAAAATTGCGCCGCTGCAGTCCAGACCGACGACTTCTTCGACTTCTTCCCGGACGCGATCGGGTTCGGCTCCCGGCAGATCAATCTTGTTCAGCACCGGAATGATTTCCAGATCGTGTTCCAGTGCCAGATAGACGTTTGCTAGCGTTTGCGCTTCCACGCCCTGGGATGCATCGACCACCAGCAACGCCCCTTCGCAAGCAATCAGCGATCGAGATACCTCGTAGGAAAAGTCTACGTGTCCCGGCGTGTCGATCAGGTTCAGCACATATTCCTGACCATCTTTTGCCGTATAGCTCATCCGCGCCGCCTGAAGCTTGATCGTGATGCCCCGTTCACGCTCCAGTTCCATATTGTCGAGAAATTGCTCTTTCATCTCCCGATTGCTCACCGTTCCCGTTACCTGAAGCAACCGATCGGCGAGGGTCGATTTCCCGTGATCGATGTGAGCAATGATGGAGAAATTCCGAATGCGAGAAACAGGTACGTCGGTCATATCACGCAGTATGAGGGGGAAAGCGAGGAATTTGCGTCTCAGAATCGATCGGGTTACTTGCTCCGTTAGGATTATCCGTCGGAATTCGTGTCATGAGATCCAGACAATCGGAGTCTCAATGGAAGTCTTGGCGGATTGGGTGAACCAATATGTCATCTGCTTAAAACATTTTAAGCTGTTCGTCACGCTGCGGGAATCCGGCAAAAGGCTTTCCTCCGCTGAAATGGCTCGCTTCAGTAAGATTTTTAGGAAATTAGGGGAAGGATTTCTGCTGTTCGCAACGATCGTGAAAAGGATAAGGTTTAATAGTGATGTGAGAAACACGCCCCTTTTCCAAAGAGAAAAATAAAAACGGCTGTTCCTCAATATTGTTCTTGCTGTTGTCCTCCTGTTGCGGCTTCCCCTCCGCCCCTAACTGGCTTATGACTGACCCTGCTGTAGATTCTAAATCCACCTCCGACTCCGAAAAGGTAAATCTGTCGATCGAAATTGATGCTGACCTGCTTGAGCAAATCAATCATCTTACGGGCAATCCCAGTAAGGTGATCGAAGTTGCTGTACGTCAATGGCTGGGTGGAGGCAGCCGTCGAGATGATGATTTAACCCGATCGATTCGCCGCAACCCACCCGTTCCGCCTAAGGGCGAATGGAACGACTAGCCGTCGCTTAACCCATCGCGCTTTTTCCCCTCTAAAATAAGGCAAATAGGGTAAAAAGTGAGGCAAGCCTTGACAGGTTGAATCAATCTTTGGGGTGTTACAAACATTTAGACTTAGCTGAACTTGAAGCAATTTCAGTGAAACCACTGATAATAGTAAAAGGTTTAAGCAAAAGCGGGAATTCTAGATTTGCTGATGAATAATTAAGCTTGTCAGTCGCAAGCTTGTCAGTCACAAAGCATTTGCAGGTTGCATCTACGCATCGTATCTACCCTTACCGCAAACCTGGGACAGTGCTTGACCCTATTCACTGTGTACTCTGAGTTCTACGCTGATGACTCTGCCTAGCGATCGTTCACCTTCGACAACTGAGTCAATCCATCCGGGTACGTTTCAACAATTCGACGGGTCTCTTCCGGCTGCCGATCTGGTTTTCACTCAGGACGGCTCTGGGCAGTATTTGTCGTTCTATTGGCGCGATGCCGATCGCTTTGGACTGAAACTCGATCAGGTCATTGGGCAAGCTGTAGAGGCTGCTTTCGCGCCTGCGGCGATTGCTTCCTATCTAGAGCGCATTCACCAGGTTTTGAGCGATCTGATTCCGCTCCGGTTTGAGTCTGCGTTTCAAGTTGCCAATCAGCATCTCGTTTTTGAGCTCACGGTCAGCCCAATCCTGATGCCGCACGGCACGGCAACCAGCGTTCTGGTCATGGGACGCTTTCTCTACACCACCCCTCAAGAACCTGTTACCGAGGTCGTTCCCGGATCAAAGCAAGGGCATTTGCTGCGCCTTGCCGATCGCCCTGAAGAGAGAACTGCTCTACATCGCCCCGAAGCAGAAACCGCCGCGCATCGCTATCAAAAACGCCTGACCGAGCTAGTCTGGAAAATTCGCCGCACTCTGGATTTAGAAACCATTTGGCAACAGACAGTAGAAGGATTGGGAGAAGCGTTTAGCGTGAGTCGCTGCCTGATTTTTCCCTACACGCCTGGTCATAACGAAGTCTGTGCAGTGGCAGAATATTGCAGTCCAGAGCTGCCCTCCCTGCTCAATCGATCGTTTTCGATCGTCCAGGAAGCCTATTTTGCTCAGGCATTGACCACCCTAAAACCGATTGCTTGCAGCACTGCCGAAGAGCAGGACAGCGAGTTGTCTGCCTCTGTAGTGACGATTGCCACCTGCTACCAGGATCAGCCAAATGGCTTGATTGTGCTGTACCAGACGGATCGATCGCGAGTCTGGAGCGATATCGAGATTGACCTGCTGAGAGAGATCGCTGATCAAGTGGGAACTGGGATTGCCCATGCTTCACTGTTTGCACAGAGCCAGAATCTCGCATCGGAACTTCAGCAGGCCAACGACAGCCTGGTAAAAAAACATCAGGAACTAGAAGATGCCCGCCAGCAGGCAGAAGCCGCTTCTCGACTCAAGAGCGAATTTCTTGCCAACACCTCCCACGAGCTACGGACTCCCCTCAACGGCGTGATTGGCTTCCTCAAGCTAATCATGGACGGCATGGCTGACGACCCGGCAGAGCAGAGCCAGTTTCTTCAGGAAGCGTATGGCTCAGCAATCCACTTGCTCAATATCATTAATGACATCCTGGACATTGCGAAAATTGAAGCCGGGAAAATGCAGCTTGAGCTGAATCCAATCAAGCTGGATGATTTGCTCAATGCCGTTGACAATTTCACCCGCCCTCAAGCGCAGCAGAAAGGGTTAAGCTTTGAAATTCGCACGCCTGCCACCCGCGACGAAGTGATTCTCCACGGCAATTACCAGCGATTGCTGCAAGTCATGCTCAACCTGGTGGGTAATGCAATTAAATTCACCCATGAAGGCGGACTAACCATCAGCGCAGAAATTCTCTCTAAGCGAATGCCCCACAGCGAAGACAAGCAGGAAAAGCCGGGCATTGTCAAAATTAGTGTTGCTGATACTGGAATTGGGGTATCTCTGGAGAAGCAGGACAAGCTATTCCAGTCGTTTAGCCAGGTAGACGGTTCACGTACTCGTCAGTATGGCGGAACTGGCTTGGGACTGGCGATCTCCCAAAAGTTGGTTGAGGCAATGGGCGGAGAAGTCAATTTTTACAGTATGGGCGAAGGACTGGGATCAACCGTTACTTTCACCGTTCCCTTGTTTCACGATCCTTTAATAGTAACGGCTCCCTTACCCGATGCAGCCGATTTGCTTCTGTAGTCTGCTGCGCTACTGCGGTCTGCGACGTCCAGAGGTTACGGTTACGGAGGCTTGCTTTAGACTGAGAAATAGCATTCTTTGAATGTCAAGAGAATGTCAAGAGCCATATTTTTTGTTTGCTACGCTGGTTGCGTGCCCTCACGATCGCTGTAAACCAATCTTGAAACTTGTCTTCGATAGGGCTGCTTGAGGTTTATACCATGATCGAGGTTTTTGCCGCTCTTGCGCTCTCGACGGCGGCTGGTATGAGAATTGCTCTTCCCCTGCTACTCATTGGATTGCTCTACAGCGACAATCTTTGGGCAAACATGCCGCTATTGTCCCAGATTCCCCCCCGTATTGTTCTGGGTGTTTTGGTGAGCTGGTCAACCGTTGAGCTCTTTCTCTCTAAAGGCAGACTCGGACAGCGCGTTTTGCAGATCGTGCAGCTTGTGGGCAGTCCTATCGTGGGGGCGATCGTCGGCATTGCCGTGGCGCGAACCGCTCTGTTTCCCGGCTGGTTTACGGTGCTGATTGGCACGGTTTGTGGATTGATTGCCCTGGTGCTACAACTTGTTCAGATCGGCTGGTTTTATCGCCTGCGGGGTTTGCCCATCTGGATGATTTTTGCCCAGGATTTTTTGTGTGTGCTGCTGGTTCTGCTAGCTTTTGATGCCCCAACTCAAGGCGGCATTATTGCGCTGCTGTTGTTCTGGCTCATGATTCGGAGTTCGGTAGGCTGGCGAAAGTGGTATCAGGCACAGGCAAAACCAGGCGAGCGCAAAAATCCACGCCGATACAAACAGGAGCCAGATTAGCTCCTAAGTTTAAGAATTTAATTTGGTGCTCCTTGAGGACTTCTGTTCACAACGGCATCGCTGGCAAATTTGCCTGAGTACAATCCTTCAATTCTTTTCAGGGACTTAAGAAGCGATCGCTATTACTTGTTAAAAGCCAACTGAAAAGCAGCGGAAACCCACTTAATTGCTACACTCAACGAATGCAAAAAGACACCCTCCTTGAGGAGAGTGCCTTGATTGCTAAGCAGCGAGAGCTTAACCGTGGATAGCGGGAGCGGTCACTGCAACAGGAGCAGCCTCACCCGCAGCCAGGTCAAGCGGGAAGTTGTGAGCGTTGCGCTCGTGCATCACTTCCATGCCCAGGTTCGCCCGGTTCAACACATCCGCCCAGGTGTTCACCACCCGTCCCTGCGAATCCAGAATGCTCTGGTTGAAGTTGAAGCCGTTCAG
>NZ_JAMPKZ010000015.1:0-107330 GCF_039962215.1 Leptolyngbya sp. ST-U4 | reverse complement strand
AATCGCGAGTGGTCTGTGAAAATGCGTTTGCTGGAGTCAAGCGTTACAATGCGGTGAGCGCTATCTATCGCAATCGAAAAGCGGAGTTTGATGATCACCTTATGCTAACCGCAACAGGATTATGGAACTTCTACCTGACTGCGGCATAGGAAGAACTTGAAAGGTCGCATTGGCTAGCTCTGTTCTTATTTCCCGACAACTCTAATAATTGCTTTTTGGGTTACAGCTATTTTATCTGAATGTAATGGAGATTCTATTAACTGTTGATGTGTGAACGTTCTTCGCCACTCTACCTTCGCAGCAATAAACAAGAAACTTCTGGAAGTTAATCTATTCAAGTAAGGTAATTCAATGGCTGGTAAAACTTCCAAACACACAAAACAAGGAAGTAGCGTTCAACGAATTTATGATCAGCTGAAGCAAATGGCGATCAATTATCGGTTTCGTCCAGGAGAACCTTTAAATGAGGTTGAGCTGGCTACATCGCTGGGTGTTAGTCGCACACCGCTCAGAGAAGTCCTCAATCGCTTAGTCGCAGAAGACCTCCTTGACTTTGTGCCTCGTCGAGGTTTTCTGGGAAGATCGCTCAATACTAAACTCATTTATGACCTCTACGAAATGCGCTGTGGCTTAGAGGTTATTAGCACTAAATTGGCGATCGAACGCGCAACAGAGGATGAGATAACTGGCTTAGCTAACTTTTGGGAGGGTGTATCGGATAAGTTTGATACCTATACACCTGCCGAATGCGTTCATTTTGATGAACAGTTTCACGAGCAATTGGCACTTCTCTCACGCAATACTGAACTACTTCATACTTTACAAAGTATCAATACGCGAATCCATTTCATTCGTCAGATTTTTATGGAAGATTTTGACAAACGCAATGATACCTGTAAGCATCATCGGGAAATTTTGAAAGCAATAAAAGAACACGAGATTGAGATGGCGGCAAAATGCATGTCTTCTCATGTTGAAGTTCGCCGCGAACAGGTTGTTAATGTTATCAAAGAAGGAATTGCTCGATTGTATATGGGGTGGTTTTGTGAGTTTTAGTGATGGATACCTACTCATTAACCGCCTAAATAGGCGTGAGCGATCGCGGGATCTTGTTGCATTTCGGTTGCGCTACCAGATTGAATAATTCGACCCCCTTCAAGTAGATAAGCGTAATCGGCTACTGAGAGTGCTAGTTTTGCCATTTGATCAACGAGCAGAATGGTCATCCCTTCATCTCGTAGTTCTGCTAGCGTTTCATATAGTGCAGACACAAGTTTAGGAGCTAATCCCAGCGACGGTTCATCTAGCAGTAACACTTTAGGACGAGCCATTAAGCCACGGGCGATCGCCAGCATTTGCTGTTCTCCTCCAGAGAGTAATCCGGCTCGTTGATGTTGTCGTTCCTGTAGACGTGGAAAACGTTTGAGAACAGCTTGGATATCAGCTTGAATTGCCTCTTGATCGTGACGACGATATGCTCCTAATCGAATATTGTCATAGACGCTTAACTCGGTAAAAATTTGTCGTCCTTCTGGAACTAACACAATTCCTTGATCGGTCATGTGATGAGCAGGAATTTTTCTGAGATCAGTTCCAGCAAATTTCACGTCGCCTGACCAGGGTTGAAGTAGCCCGCAAATACTCTTCAGGAGGGTGCTTTTACCAGTACCATTGGCACCGATCACTGCCACTAATTCTCCAGTATTCACCGTGAGCGAAATTTGATCGAGAACTTGCAGCGAACCGTAGCCACTCACAAGATTTTGAATTTGTAAAACTGGATTGGATTCAGGGTGAGTAGAACGAGGTAAAGACAGATCAGAAACACCTAAGTAGGCGGCTAACACTCGCTTATCTTGTTGAACTAACTTGGGTTCTCCGGCACAAATTAATTGCCCACCATCCAGAACCAGAACGCGATCGGAGAGACTCATGACCAACTCCATATCATGTTCAATCAGAATCACTTTAATGCCAGTGCTGGCAATCCGTCGAATTAACTTTGCTAGCGATTTTTTATCTTCAGAACTCAATCCGGCAGCGGGTTCATCCAGCAGTAGAACCTGGGGAGATGTTGCCAGAGCGCGAGCAATTTCCACCAGACGGCGATCGACAAAGGGTAGGTTTGCTGCTTCTAAATAAACGTTTCCCTGATAACCCACAAATGCCAATAACTCCAGCAAATCCTTCTCGGGTTGTCGTAATCGCCCAATGCCCACTAGCGCTGTGAGCGGGTTGCCTAATTTGCGGCTGAAGCGTGCAGCTCTCAGGTTGTCTAACACAGAAAGGGAGTTGAACAATCGAGTGGATTGAAAGGTACGGGTTACCCCCACATGGGCAATCGCCAAACTTGATTGATTCGTTAAATCAATTGTTCCCAGCGTAATGTTGCCGCTCTGCGTTCGGTAGAAACCGCTAATTAAGTTCAACAGAGTTGTTTTGCCTGCGCCATTTGGACCGATGACGGCTGTAATGGTGCCAGGTTCAGCGGTTAAATCAACATTTTGTAATGCTTGCAAACCACCAAAGCGAATGCCGACCTGGTTAACCTCGAGTCTGGAACGCTCTTGGTGATGCCCGATTAATGCCGGAATATCGTTAGGAGGAGTGCTAAGAGGATAAACAGGAGCAGTACGTTTGAAGCGATCGGTAAAAAGACTGACTAATCCATTGGGAGCAATCCACAGCGTTAGAATCAGGAGTGATCCAAAGACGATGAGTTGATAGTCGGCAAAATCATGTAGAAATTCAGGAAGAACAACGAGAATAACGGCTCCAAAAATTGCCCCTTCTGCGGTATTCAAGCCACCTAGAATAACAACGAGCAGAAATAAAATAGAACGGTAGAAAGTAAAACTATCAGGACTAATAAAGCCTACAGCAGACG
This sequence comes from Leptolyngbya sp. ST-U4, assembly GCF_039962215.1. Taxonomy (NCBI): domain Bacteria; kingdom Bacillati; phylum Cyanobacteriota; class Cyanophyceae; order Leptolyngbyales; family Leptolyngbyaceae; genus Leptolyngbya; species Leptolyngbya sp. ST-U4. The sequence goes on along the minus strand of NZ_JAMPKZ010000015.1, from coordinate 104,443 downwards.
CAAAGAAAACACCTGCAATTCCTGTCAGTGCAGCAGATATCGCGAATGCGACTACCCGAATTTGCAACACGTTTAATCCAACCGAGGCGGCTGCAATTTCGTCATCTTTAACGGCTTGAAAAGCCTTACCCCAGGAGTGTTGTTTCAAAAGGGTAAATGTGACGACGGCCAGGGCAGCACAGGCGATCGCCAGCACCACAACCAAGCGCAGACTCGGTTGCAATCCCAACAGCGATGGCTTGGGTACTGAAATGCCACCAAATCCACCCGTAAGAGACACCCATTCAATTAACACTCGTTCGACAATGATTCCGAAGGCGATTGTTACCATTGCTAGATAAGGACCCGTTACCCGTAATGCAGGAGCCGCCAGTGCAACCCCCGTGACGGCGGCTGTAATTCCCGCTAAACCCAGCGCTAACCAGAAGTTCCACCCCGCCTTGGTGATGAGCAAGGAACCCGTATAGGCACCGATGGCAAAAAATCCAGCATGTCCGATCGAAACTTGTCCAGACAAGCCAATCAGCACATTTAGCCCTACGCCCACCATGGTGGTGATGGCAATCATGGCTAACAGAAATAAGTAGTATGTGTTGGGTGCGGCGATCGCTCCGACAATTGCAACTGCCAACAACCCAATTCCCAACCCGCGACGAATCCCCATTCCCTATACCTTCTTCACTTGCATCCGTCCGAATAGTCCGTTTGGTCTGAGTGCCAATGCCAGAATGACCACCGCAAACCCAACAATTTCGCGATAACTACCGCCCAGCGTCCCGGCTGCTACTGATTCGACCACACCATAAAACACGCCTGCCAGCATCACTCCCCAGGGATTCGCCAAACCTCCAATAATTGCGGCTGCAAAAGCTTTTAAGCCAAGCAACGTGCCCATCGTGGCAGAGACATTGGCAACCGGGGCAATCAAGATTCCGGCGATACCTGCTAAAACAGTGGAAACGGCAAAGGAGAAGGCAATCATCTTCTCCACAGGAATGCCCATAATGCGAGCGGTGTCGTGATTTTCACTGACCGCTTGAAAGGCTTTGCCTAACAGCGTTTGAGTAAACATTACGCGTACTAAAAGTGCCACTGCAAATCCAATGACGGGCGTCAGTAGCTCAATGGGAAAGATGCCAAAACCCAAAATCATCACGGGATCGGTCGCTAAGGCAGAGGGATAAGCCCGCACTTCCTTACCAAAGGTGACCATTGCCACGTTATCGGCAATGATGCCAATGGCGATCGTGGTCAATAACCAGGAGTTAGAGCCACCCTTGGCAAACGGACGAACGATAAAGCGCTCGATTAATAACCCAACTCCAGCACAAAGGAGTAGCGTCAACAGGGCAGCAATCCAAAAATTCCAGCCCCAGGTGATGTTGAGCATGTAGCAGAGAACAGCTCCCAGCATGACGGATGCCCCCTGGGAGAAATTCATGGTGTTAGAAACGGCATAGGTGACTTGAAACCCCAGAGCAATCAAGCCATACATGCTTCCGATCGCAATTCCCGACAAAATAAGTTGTTGCAGCATATTAAATGAAAGCTTTATGCGCTGACGGGAACAATTTCCTTCCCTTTCCACTGCACCAGAATGTAGTCGTCCTCATTCAGGGCATCATGATTTTCTGGCGTAAAGGAGCGATTGTAGGTTTTGATCAATCCCTCGTAAGTTGGCAAGCTGTAGAACGCCTCCCGAACTTTGGGGCCTTCCGTACTGCCAGCCGTTTCGATCGCCAGCGCTGTCAAATGCATTGCATCGTACGCATTTGCTGTACCGACCGGGGCGAGAATTTCACCAGGGCTATTCAACTTGTATTTGTCTTTGAGCGCGGCCATCACTTTCTGACCTGTAGCATTCTGTTCCCCGAAGAAGCTATGGGTTTGCACAAACACTACTTTGCTGGCTGCTTTGCCTGCTAATTCGGGAAAGCGTCCACCAGAAATACCCCAGTGAGACACCACCGGAACATCCCAGCCAATTCGGGTTAATGACTTCATCACCTGTGCACCGGGTGCCGCGTTCCCTACCAGCAATACAGCTCCTACCCCAGCATCTTTGAGGCGTGCCAGTTGGGCTGACATGTCAGTGTCGGTGTCATTAAACTTTTCAATTGCACCAACTTCTACGCCGTATTCAGGTGCCCACTGCTTAAAGCCTGCTTCGTTCGATTCTCCCCAGGGGTTATTGACCAGCATCAAACCGACTTTGGGTTTACCGTAGGCTTCGCTGACATGCTTGATCAAGAAGCGATCGACAATGTTATCGTTGGCAGACACCCGGAACGCAAAGTTGGGATCGTGACCATTCTGAGTAATTTTGGTTGCTGCAGCCCACACTCCCATATAGGGCACTTGCAATTCGTGGATAACGGGCATCATTGCGATAGAGACAGGGGAGTCAATGCCACCAAACACAGCAGCAACCTTCTCCTGCTCAATTAACTCACGTGCTGCCGCAACGCCTCTGGCTGGGGTAGACTCATCATCTCGCGTTACCAGTTCTAAGGAACGCCCTCCCAGAATGCCACCCTTTTGATTGATTTCATCAATCGCGATCGCCAATCCACGGATAATTGACTCACCAGATAGGGCGGAACCTCCGGTAATGGCGGCAACCAAACCAATCTTGATCGGCTCTGAAGACGCTTCAGCAGTGCTGGATGGCTTAGACGAACACCCGGTAAGCTTGGATGTTGCGATCGCCACGCCCATCCCCAATGCTCCACGCAAAACATCGCGACGACGTAGCCCAAATCGATAAAACGACATGGATAACCTTCCTGCTTTTATTGAATGAAATGTGAACTGCGTTTCAACTCAGAAGCAACAGTAATACAGTCTTGTATACAAGCTTGTGTTCAGTAATACCAAATTTTGAATGAATCTGTTGTACTCATGAGCATGGAGTTTTTTTGCGCGTGGAATGGTAGGGGAGCCAGGGAGAGAGTATGGTCAGCCACAAATCGGTAGAGCAGGAGAGTAGGGCTGCAATGCAAGCAACTGAACAAATTCCGGTCATTGATTTCGCAGCGTACCAATCGGGTGATCGCTCCACGCGTCAACAGGTTGCAGATCAAATTCGTCATGCCTGCACCAACGTTGGCTTTTTGTATCTAAAGAACCACGGGGTGTCACAATCCTTGATCGATCGCCTGTTCGCTGAATCCAAACAGTTTTTTGATCTGCCGACTGAGGTGAAAAATCAGATTCCCTGGGACAGTCCAGAATGCAACTGTGGATATATCGGGATGCAAATGCAACATCTTGATCCTAGTGACGCAGGCGATTTGATGGAAGCCTACAATATTGGGCTGTTGCAGCCGCGTGCTAACGAAAAATGGCTGCCAAATCAACTCACCTTGAATCAGGCCCTATTGGAGTTTTATAGAGTAAGCACAGCTGTCTGTCAGCAAATTATGGGAGCCTTTGCCCTCTCCTTGGGGTTGCCAGAATCCTTTTTTGAGCCAACCCATGACCAGCATTACAGCACTGTGCGACTGCTCCACTATCCACCTGCTCCTGCAACAGTCATCCCTGGACAAATTCGAGCCGGAGCCCATTCCGACTATGGCACGATTACGCTTCTATTTCAGGATGACGTGGGTGGATTGGAGATTCTCCACGATGGGGTTTGGCTTCCAGCTCCCTATATTCCCGGTACGGCTATTGTGAATACAGGGGATTTGATGGAACGCTGGACAAATGATGCTTTTCGCTCAACCAAGCATCGAGTGGTCGTTCCACCTGAACCAGCAGCACGGCGATCGCGCTATTCTGCAACATTTTTCTATCGCCCCAACATTGATGCAGAAATCGTTTGTCTAGAACCCTGTTGCCAACCGGGACATGCGCCTCTCTATCCCCCTACAACGACTCGTGAACATTTGATCAATTGCCTGCAAGCTTCTTATCAAGTCGAGTCATAGCAGATCAAGAAAAGACCTCTATTTGCAATCATTGCTCTTTCAATCGGTGTGCATTAATGGATCTAAAAATCACTAACGCTACTCTTCCGGAGCAAACTGGAATTTGGGATATCGGCATTACGGGCGATCGCATCACCGCCATTGCACCAACCCTTTCCGACCCGTCAACCCAAACATTAGATGCCCAGGGAAATTTACTCATCCCAGGGCTAGTAGATGGACACATTCACCTCGATAAAGCCCTTATTCTCGATCGCTATCCGGCGTTAGATGGGACGTTCGACGAAGCCCTGCGTGAAACGCTGAGGTTGAAGCAAGCATTTACGGTTGAGGATATTCAAAACCGGGCAAGCCGACTGATTGAACGGGCGATCGCTTTTGGTACAACCGCCATGCGAACCCATGTTGAAGTTGATCCAACGATTGGACTGAATGCAATCCAGGCACTTCTGCCTCTACGAGAATCCTACGCCTGGGGCATAACCTTACAACTTGCTATTTTTGCTCAGGAAGGAATCACAAACCATGACGGATTAGTGAATCAACTCCGCCAGGCCTTGGCAATGGGTGGCGATGCGATCGGCTCTGCTCCCTATGTTGATCCAGATCCCAAGAAGAACATTGAAATTGTCTTCGATCTGGCTCAAGAATTTAATTGCAATGTTGACTTCCATCTCGACTTTTTGGATAACGATGATCCGTTACTGTTACCACTGGTTATTGAAGAAACGATTAAACGGGGTTGGCAAGGACGAGTCTGTTTAGGTCATATGACCAAGTTAGCGGCATTAACGCCTTTAAAATTAGAATCTCTTGCCCTTGCAATGCGCGATGCGGGTATCTCAATTCTGGCTTTACCTACCACTGACCTGTACATGATGGCTCGCAAAGATACCCACAATGTACGTCGGGGCATTGCTCCTGTGCATCGTTTAGCAGAACTGGGAGTTAGCGTTGGGCTTGCAACTAACAACGTGTTGAATTTATTCACCCCTTTTGGCGATGGGGACGTGCTAAAGCTTTGTACCCTGCTGGCACAGGTACTCCATTTAGGAACCGTATCGAGCCATCAGCTTTGCTTAGAACTGGCGACAAATCGGGCAGCAGAGGCGATCGCCATTCCAAATTATGGAATTGCAGTCGGTAATCTAGCAGATCTGGTACTACTCAATGTTCGTTCAGTCAGTGAAGCGATCGGTTCTGCACCAATGGGACGAACCGTTATTAAAAACGGGATTGTGATTGTGCAAAGTAAAGTAGAACAACAGTGGTTTGCTCCCAAGGTACTGGCAACTTCACTTTAGGGAAGAGATAAGATCCGTAATCGTTCAGGGGGTGCTGCCATGGGTGGGCAAGAGGAATGGGGCAGGCAGACCTTGACCCAAACTAATTGAGATACCCGTCCTGCTCGCATCAACTCAATTGCACAGCGTTCACAGCCAGTTTGTGAACAAGGAGGAACCCCTGCACCCCGTTCAAATCCTGTTAAGGATTGCAGTATTTAGGCTGAACGACTTACTGGTAACTGTTGCTGTGCATCGTGGTTCGTGTGTCTGAGGTAAGATGACCATCCTCCATGTGGACAATGCGATCGGCAATATCTAAGATTCGGTTATCATGAGTCACCATCAGAATCGTGCAGCCCTGCTCTTTTGCCAGTTTTTGCATCAAATTCACGACATCTCGCCCCGACTTACTATCTAACGCAGCCGTTGGTTCATCTGCCAGCACAATCTTAGGATGGCTCACTAAAGCACGGGCGATCGCTACCCGCTGCTTTTGCCCTCCTGATAAGTCATCCGGATAGTAGTGCAGGCGATGCCCTAGCCCAACCGCTTCCAGCATTTCAGCTGCTTTTGTTCCTTCTTCCTCAGGAGACAGATGATGGTGCAGTTGCAATGACATCTGTACGTTTTGCAGTGCGGTCAAACTATTTAACAAGTTATGGGCTTGGAAGATATAGCCGATATTACGTCGAGACTGAATGAGTTGTTTCTGGCTTGCTCCACAGAGTTCCTGATTGAGGAGCTTTAAACTTCCTGATTGAGGCGATCGCAATCCGCCGATCATACTCAGCAGGGTTGTTTTTCCTGAGCCAGAAGGTCCAGTCATAATCACAATTTCGCCTGCATTAATTGTTAAATTGATATTAAACAAGACTTGCTTTCGGAGTTGACCTTGACCAAAAAAATGATTCAATTCTGCGATCGAGATGACGGCATTTAGTGCTGTACATTGTTTAGGTTTAAGCGAATCAAGAGTCTGCATGAGTAATCAGGAAGAAGTTAGAAAGTAATTAAGAAGGAGTTAGAAAATATCTGCTGGATCTGCCAATCGCAATTTTCGGACTGCAACCGCTCCTGACATCACGCACATAATGATCGTGAGCAGCAATACGTAAATCGTGCGAGACAAGGTCATGTAAATTGGCAAATTTGTCGCATTACGGGTCAATGAATAAAGCCCGATCGCAATTAAGTTTCCGGGAATGTAGCCTAAGACCGCTAGGAGCAGGGCTTCTTGCAGGACAACACCCAGTAAGTAAAGATTGCGGTAACCCATCGCTTTCAGCGTGGCGTATTCTGCCATGTGATCGCTGACATCGCTATACAAAATTTGGTACACGATGATCACGCCTACCATAAATCCCATCAAGGTTCCCAGGGCAAAAATAAATCCGATCGCGGTATTTCTACGCCAATACCCTTCTTCAAACTCAATAAATTCTGCACGAGTGAGAACTCGGACATCGTGCGGCAGGCGGGATTTTAATGCAGTAACCACGGCATTTGGATTGGCATTCAGTGCAAGAGTAATCAAGCCAACGCTAACTTCACCTGCTTGACGTTGCGACACAATTCGTAGAAAGTTTTGATCGCTGGTCATCAAGCTGCCGTCTGCCGCGAAGGAAGAACCAACCGTAAATAGTCCTTTCAGGTGAATTGTGCGTCCTTTAATCTCAGTACTGACGGTTTCACCCTGACCAATACGAGCGATCGCCTGTTTGTAGTCTCCCCGCGATGAACGGTCAAATAGTAAGGTATCCGCTTGTTGAAGGGTACCTAAATTTTGATTGATTTCCGGCAGGTTAAATGCGGGTTTTTCCAGGTCAAAGCCAAGCAGTAAAATGGCATTTTGGCTGCGGGTTTGCGGATTTTTCCAATCTGCAAAAGCAACATACAGAGGAGTTGCTGATTCCACTTCCGGCAGGCTGGCAGCTTGAAACAAACGACGACGGGAGAAGGTTGCCATGTTTGCTAAATTGCGAGCCTGGGGACTGATCAGAACAACATCTGCATTGAGATTTTGGTGTAAGCGAGTATTACTGTCATACAGGGCAGACTCAAATCCAAGCTGCATCAACATGAGAATGTCGGCAAACGCAATTCCAGATAAGGCAACAAAAAATCGTCCTTTCTGACGGATTAGCTGAAGCCAGGCGAGGGGAATCGATCGCTTTTTCATTGCCTAATCTCCACAGCAACTTGTAAATTGGTCAATTGTGCTACACGTCCACTGGATGCTTTGTCCAATCGAATTTTGACCTCAACGATTCTGGCATCGGTTGTGGCGGTTGGATCGCTATTGAGAACATCCTGTTTGGCGATCGTCCAACCGAGCTGCTCAACGGTTCCATGCAGCGGTTCTTTGATTGAATCGGCTGTAACGATTGCAGCTTGACCAACCCGAACTTTGCCAATATCTCCTTCATACACTTCAGCAACCGCATACATTTGCTCGGTGTTCCCTAATTCCACAATGCCTTCTGGGCCGACTGCTTCTCCGATGTGAGTGTGAATTCGAAGAATACGACCTGCTTTAGGAGCACGAATAAATGCATGATTTAATTGTGCTTGTGCCCTTGCTGTAGCTGCGATCGCTCGATTCACTTCAGCTTGGGCAGCAGCAATATCAGTTGGACGAACTTCAGCAATCTGACCCAATGTGGCTTTTGATTCCTGAATCTGTTGTTGTAGGGTTTGAATCGTGCGATCGAGTGCGGCTCGTGCTTCATTAACCCGTTGTTGAGCTGTTTTTAGCACGAGTGATTTGCTGTCTAGCACAGATGCAGAAATCGCTCCATTTTGATGCAGGTCTCGATGACGCTGATATTCCACATCTGCATTTTGCAGCTCTGCCTCAAAGCGGGCGATCGTGGCGCGTTGAGTCTCCATTTCTCCATTAAGCTGTGCTTCTAATCGAGCAATGGTGGCTTGTTGGGCTGCAATCTCTCCTTGCTGTGCGCCTGCTTTGACTTGGTTTAACCTTGCCTGAGCCACCTTGACCTGCTCCTGAGCCTCACCTAACTCACTTTGCAAGCGATCGCGAGAATCTAAAATAGCAATAATCTGACCTGCATTAACGCGATCACCCACTTTAGCCCATAGTTCATCAATTCGATAAGCACCACCCTGCCCGGACGGCTCAGAGACTTGAATGACTTCTCCTTGCGGTTCTAGTCGTCCCAATGCATTGACTTTTGTAGGTTGTGTAGCTGTCTCCACGAGAGAGGGTGATGTGGAGGTGGATTGAGATTGCGTATAGTACATGGTTCCAGCAGCCATTATGATTGCTGAACTGACACCTATAGCGATCGCCCAATGGACACGGGGAAACAGAGAGGATTGATCTGAGCTTGTTTGTTGCATAGTGTCTCCTGTTGATCAGTTAAGCAATTAATCATTAGTCATCAAGGCGTTCACAAATAGGTTGTGAAAAAGGAGGTGTGGAGTTCATCTCTGCACCATTACTGATTTCTCATTTCCCTCCGTTTCTTTTTTCTGCCCTGAACTATGAGCAGCCGTATTCCAATTCCAAACGCTGCAATGAGGCTGATAAGGCTCCACCAGCCTTTACTAAAAGAGGGCTGAACTTCAACCGCCAGAAATGTAGTTCGTTCAATGAGTTTGCCGTCCAGGGTGAAGTCGCGTGCTGCAACATCAATGCCATAGGTGCCTGGCTTAAAAGGTCTCCAGGTTACTTGCTTCTCTGTGTTTCCTGTTAACTTCAAGGTTTCTGAGTGACCGTCTGGCTGGCGAATGGTTGCTTCGATCTCAGCCGTTTTGAGTGGTTGATTGACGAGAGCCAAGCTGGCTGAAAGCGTGATAGGTTCGTTAATTTTGGGGGAAAGATGGCTCACTTGAGCTTGTAAAGCAGCATCACCCACCACTTTTGCGGCGATCGCGTAATCTGCGCCAGTTGCTGGTGTTTTAGCGGTGGTTACTAACGTTACATTCCAGGGTCCTGGCTTGGGGTTCTTAAATCCGTATCCTAAATAAATCAGGCTCGTTGGATCATTAACAGTGATGTACCCATGTTTGTCTGCACTCAAGGGAATCACCTTGCCGCTTGCGCCCCGCACAATAACCTGAAGCGATCGCGTGGGATCAAAGAGTGAAAAGCTGGCGATTGTGACTTGATCGAGATGAATCGTAACGCGCTTGCGATCACCTGCGGCAACGTGTCCAGTAAAGATCTTTGTGAATTGAGCCAATTTAGTACTATCGTTTGTCGCGGGTGGATCGGGTTCAACTGGAAACTCATCCACTTCATGTTTAAGCAGTGGTTCCACAAAGGTTCTAAAAACCTCTTGTGACCGATTCATCGCGATATGGAGATAGGGCAGCTCGACCAGGGGTTGACCGATCGTTGCCACACTGCTGAGGTCAACGACCAGATCGCTGGGGACGTTGGTGCAGGGTGCTTTGAACGCCTCAATAATCGGATTTCCTGCAAATAGGTAGAAAGGAACACCACGTCGATGGGTAATTTGCGGGTTAAAGATATGGTTTATATAAGTGGGACGTAGCTCCAGCGTTGCAGGCAGATAAAAGCCGAGTGCGGCTGGTAAATTCGCACAGTTTGAGCCCCCGTGAGGAGATGCAACCATAATCAATTGAGCTACGTCGCGTTCTTCCATCAGGCGATCGATGTAATAGCGTGAGATCAAGCCACCCATGCTATGAGCAATGAGATCTACTTGCTCGGACCCTGTTTTTTGTTTAATGCCAGCAATATACTGTTTCAGAACTTGGGCATTTTCAGCGATCGTGTTCGTCCGTTTGGTTGGTGACTTCAAATCACCAATGGACAAGACTCCCTCTGCTTGACCATCCCCTACCGCATAACCCGAAAGCCCAATCGAACTTAGCCTTCCGTTAGCACCCGTATAAGCACTCCAGGCATTACTGGCACTGGATAAGAAGCCATGCACCAACACAACAGGGCGAGGGGCCACCTGCACTGCTGTCATTCCTGTTTGCGGGAACACATCGGATTTGGCGTAGAGATGGCGATTAGGTGTAGGATTTCCACGCGACCAGTACCATCCCAATGCCGTGAATGGCTCTGTTTTACAGCTTTTGCTTCCCTGCAAAATCGTACAGCCTGCAACTCGTTTTCCAGGAGAATCCAGTTCAAAGGTGACTGGAGTTGCCTGATTGGCCTTCTGCGGGATTTCTACCGTAAGTGAAATGAGATTACCATCCGTTAACGAGCGGATTGGGTTTCCCTGACGATCGTGAATGGTGAGCGTAGTTGAATGATAGCCAACGATAGATGGTGCAACAGGTTGAACTTTTGTTGAACGAGCAATTTCAGCAGCACGAGGTACAGTACCTTTGTTGCTTGAATTTTGCCAACCCTGAAAAAAATGCGGGGCATGATCAGTTCCGACAATGACTAGCGAGATGAGGGATGCGATCGCCAGTAGCATAAGACCTGACTTCATCATGGGCGGTATGCGGCACCAGTGAATGAGCCACCGTTTATTGTTTCGCCCGTATTTCTTTATCAGTTTTGTGACCATGATTAGACGTAATCAAGCTAAAGTTTTGAGATGCTCAGGTGACACATTTTGCCTAGATGGAGCTGGGGTCTGGGGCGATGCCTTAAGGTAGGGACACAGCTTCCTCCACCCCCAAATTCATCCGTTGTTGAATTTCGCCCAGCTACTGACCAACTGAACTTAAGTTAGCGATCGCAGCGTTCCAGAACCGTTCTCAAAGCGTTCCAAAACCGTTCTTAGCTCCAGTGTTGGTTTGTAGGGGTAGGAGCGAACGAAATTGTCAGAACTGGGTACACCCCTTGAGAACAGAAGTCCTGCCTTGATAGACTGGCTACTATCCTCAATCCTTTGCCTAGCTCACGTCTTATGCATTGCCCTCATGGCGGCTCGGCTCCCATCACTCGCCTGAAGCGTGCGACAAATCTAGGGTATGGGCTGTTTCGCTGCAAAGCGCGGCATCCCCTTCAACTTTATCGAAGTGCTTATCGATATCGTGTTTCAAGTTCTACGATGGTGGTTGCGCTACAAGACGATCGGCGAGACTCAAAAGTTTTGACGGTGGATGAACGGGGTCGTTATGCTGGCTTAGCAATTACTAAGATGATTTGGAAAACAGTCTAGATTCAGAGTTTCGTCATTGGTGAAAGGACTAAAGGTGTGAGCAGACCTCAGCTAGTTGTGTTCTGAACCACACCTGTGATGTATTTCCTTGGCTTCGTTCATGCCACATCATCTTTATAGATGTGGGGCTGATCTCGATGGGAACGGCTGTCAAATGAAGCTGAGCGGCAATTGCGCTTAATTGAATAACCCGTGTTGGCAAAACTGCAATGAGATCAGAATTCACCAGAATTTGAGGTGCAACAGAAAACTGATTTACGGTAAGTCCGATGCGCCGATTTAGCCCTCGCTCTTGCAGCAATGGGTCGATTATTCCGGTGGCTTCTCCAGTTAGCGTCACTAGTAAATGTTTTGCTTGAGCATAGCGATCGAGTGTCAGCTTTTTTCTTGCAAGCGGATGATCACGCCGCATTGCGCAGACCCAGGAAGAGGTTAATAAGGTTTGCGATCGCAAGCGTGGAGGTAGGCTTGGAAGTACCCCGATTGCAATATCAATTTCTGCTTGTTCTAATAACATTGAAGCGTTGATGTGAGTGTTAGGGATTGTTCGCAGATTAATATTGGGGGCAACCGCTTCGAGAACTGCAATTAACCGAGGCAAGATTAAAGCTGTACTAAAATCGTTCAAGGCGATCGTAAAGGTAGCCATCTCTGTGGCGGGGTCAAAATCGATCGGCTCAAGCGTTTGGCGAATTTGGTTGAGTGCCTCACCAAGAGGTTGCCAAATTTCGAGGGCTTTTGGAGTTGGGCTAACTCCACTAGGAACTTTGCTAAACAACTCATCATTCAGCAAGTGACGTAAGCGTTTAAGCGCATTGCTAACCGCAGGTTGGGTCATATTCAATCGTGCTGCTGCCCGTGTCACATTGAGTTCTGTCATCACGGCATCAAAGACATTTAGCAGGTTGAGATCAAACTGGTTATAATTCACGCCAGTGATGACCCTCATCCTAATTATTTATTAGACAATATAACAGGGTTTCCAATATCTTGGATTTGTAGAGCAAAGGCAATGCAAGTCATGAAAAAAGTGTTGGTCGTTTTGGCACATCCAAATTTTGCAGAATCTAGAGGCAATAAGGCATTGATAGAAGCCGTTCAAATGCTGCCTTCTGTCAAAATTCACAATCTTTATGAGCGATACCCAAATTGGCAGATTGATGTCCAAGTTGAACAAGAATTATTGCGGCATCACGATTTGGTTGTGTTTCAGTACCCGTTGCAATGGTATTCGGTGCCACCTCTGCTCAAGAAATGGATAGATGACGTGTTGACCGATGGGTTTGCGTTTGGAGCAGATGGAACTGCGCTCCAAGGCAAAGAATTAATGCCAGTTGTAACAACCGGGGGAACGTCAGAGATGTATATTGCTGGGGGTACGGTCAACTTCACGATCAGTGAATTTTTGCGACCGATTCAACAAACCGCTAATTATTGCGGCATGAGTTACAAAACTCCCGTTGCTATTCATGGATTCTTGCCCAAAGAATTAGGAATTGCCGAAACGATTACAGATGAGCAAGTGTTTGAGGAAGCTAAGCAATATCAACATCTATTACAGCAGTATGTTGCAAGTTAAAAGGCTTCTTTTGAGTATTTCAGCAAAATAATTAAGCATCAACGCTATTGTTGTTCTGCTTGCCATCAAATCTTTTGTGAATCAAAGGATCCACAAACAGTTTCTTAGTTTTGTTCTAAGAATAATATGGCGGATTGCTGGCGGTAGATAGACAATGCTCAGTAGGATGCTGCTAAATCGCAGTAATGCTTGCTTCAACAAACACTCACTCCAATGATAGTTCATGCGCTTTTGCTTCGATCGCTCATGAATTAAACACAACTGTTAATGTTTCACCGATTGGCAGTGCATTCCATTGTTCGGTATAAGCTCGCAGCCGAGAGCGTACTTGTTGCAGATTATCGCTTGTGATGTGATCTGGAGTAGGAACGCTGCGCTGGCTACAGGCGATTTGTAAAATCTCCCAAAAGTTTTCGCTGGATTCGAAGCCATTCCACATCTCGGCTTGGAAGCATTCTACGAACGATTCGGCTTGCAGTGCTTCGCTGAGATCGTTTAATTGAAAGTCGGCAGCATCCCAGGGAGGAGCCGAGTTCGGAAACCCAACGCCTATGGATAAAATGCCATAAAATCCCCGTTTGAGTTTGAGCGTATCTTCAACCACGTAATGAACAAAATCGTGAGGCAGAATGCCCTGTTTTGGCATTGGACATCGGGTAGAAGTTCCATTGTCGCGAATGCACTCCATCCAGTCCTGCTTACCTCCATGCTTGGTAAATTGGATCTTCATGGCGATCGTCTCCTATAGGTCAATCGAGTTACTATGTTTTGCGAGTTACTATTTCTGTCGGTTCTGATCCGCACTGCTAACCAAAACCGACAGATGCTTTACTACCGTGAGGTGGTAATCGAAGCGTCTGCATCGCGCCAAGCTTGCTCAAATTGAGTTTGCACCTGTTGCGCTTCTTGTGTTTTGCCCTCTGCCCGTAGGCTCTGCGCTAGCCCATAAAGCGACCAGCCGTTTTCAGGATATTCAGCCACATTCTCCAGATAGGCTTGCTCTGCCTGGGCAGGACGGTTCGCTTGCAGCAGTACTGCCTCTAAAGTTTGGCGCACCACTCAGAAAGCTAGTGCAGTAGAGGATCAGGCTAGATTAAGTCAGGGCAATGGTGGCGACAACGGTCACTAGAACTTTAACCTATTTTTCAAGCAAGAAGCGAAATACTGCCTCGGTGTACAATTCGGGTGCTGTGGTCATTCCTTCGTGTGCCTGACCCGGTAACTCTTCAATGCGAGCATCAGGAAGGACGGCGGCGATCGCATTAGTCACATAAAGGGCACGAGGGCTTTCGCTGCCAATCTGGAGCAGCACCGGGATTGGAAGATCCCGAAAGCGATCGGCTTTGAAATTGTACCTGACCAGTGTCCGAAGATCGCCCAGCGTTGCCTTCGCATCGGCAATAATTGGCGACCAAAGTTCGGTGGCTCGCAGTTCGTCTAGCTCCTCAATCGGGACAAACAGAACATCGCGGAAGAAGGTGATTGCAAAATCCTCCCAGTGGTCTGCCTGCGCCAGTGCCTCCAGCTGCATTAGAGCTTCCTTACGAATGGACTGCGGATAGGGAGCCTCGTAAAGCACCAGTTTCAGCACGTGGTTGGGAACTTTGTTCGCTGCGGCAAGGGCAACTTGAGCACCATAGGAATGACCCAGAAGGAAAACGGGTTCATCAATCGCCTGAATCAGGGTCACGACATCCAAACTTTCATCAATAAGACTGTGACCTTCGGTTGCGTCTGTTTCACCCCGTCCACGACGAGCGATCGCATAAACGGTAAACTGCTTCTCGAATTGGGGTTTTACAAACTCCCAGTTAGTATTGTGATCGCTGAAGCTGCCGTGTACGAGAATTAGGGGTGGACCACTGCCGGATTTGTCGTAGGAGACTGTCGTGAGCGTGGGTGAAGACAGGTACTGCATGAATTGATTTCCAATGAATTAGGTTTCTGAAACAGATTGCAAACCAGGAAAACACTTTGCATGACGACTACTGCAAAGCAGCGATCGAGGTATCGGCATATTGCCAAGCCTGCTCAAATCGGGCTTGTACCTGCTGTGCTTCTTGCTCTTTGCCTTGCGCTCGTAAACTTTGCGCTAGCCCATAGAGCGACCAACCGTTTTCGGGATAGATTGCTAAATCCGCTCGGTAAACTTGCTCGGCTTCTGTGGGGCGGTTGGCTTGGAGCAGCACCGAGCCTAAAGTCTGACGTACCGGAGCATACCAGGAAGCAGGTTCAGTGTATGTGAGGCTATCCTCCAACTCAACGCCTTGACGAAGATGGGCGATCGCTTCCTGATAGTTTCCCTGTTGAGCTGCCAGTTCACCGGATAGCACTTCGATCGCAATTTTTAGCAGATAATCTGCGTTGTTGAGACCATCGACGGTGACAGACTCCAGATCAGGATTGGTGGCGATCGCCTGGAGGGCCTGGAGTTCCCGATCTGCTTGCTGAAGCTGGCCTTTTGCCGTGTATGCCATGCCGCGAGCAAAATGCCAAACGCCTGTGGGATAGATCAAATCCTGCCCTGGGGCAGGCTGCGCCAAAATTTCATTCCATTGCCCAAACTTGACCTGAGTATAAAGCGGAATCAGGGTGAAATGTTGCAAGGGACCATTGCCTGCTTGTTGGATCAGGGATTGATCCACTAAATTTGCCGTTTGTTGGGCAGCCTGCATTGCCACTTCCCGCTGTCCCGACATCACCGCTGCAAACCAGAGAAAGTGATGATTATGGGGCATATAAACTGTGGGATACGTTCCTTCTGGGTTGTGCTGTTGAGCATAGAAGGCATCGGCGGCGGCGGCTTGCTGATTGGCAATGACGGCATCGTGGTAGCGTCCCACCCGAATATAGATGTGACCCGGCATGTGAATCAGGTGCCCGGTGTTGATGTTGAGGTCACGGAGGCGATCGGCGGCTTGTGCTGCCAGTTCTGGACGTTCGGCTTCCACCGCATGGATGTAGAGGTGCAGTGCGCCGGGATGGTTTGGGTTGCGTTGCAGGACAGATTCCAGCGTTGCAATGATTTCTGCGCCTTCAGGTTTGGGCGTGCCGTCTTCTGCCCAATAGTCCCAGGGCATGGTGTCCATCAGTGCTTCGGCAAACAGGGTGGCAGCATCAAGATCATCAGGATATTGTTGTACCACTTGCCGCATCGCGTTCGCATAAGCAAGGTTGAGAGCAGTTCGGTCTTCAACAGGCTCAGGTGCGTAGCGGGTTGCCAGTGCCGCAATGTAGGCGCGTTCTTTAGGGCTGGCAGACGGGCTAAGGGCAATCGCCTTTTGAATCGCTTCCCAGGCGGTGGAAACGGCTCCCGCTTCCATTGCTGCGTTAATATTTGGACCTAGCACATACGCCATGCCCCAGTAACAGATCGCGCAGTTGGAATCAAGTTGGGCGGCTTGCTGAAACGATCGCAGCGCTTCGGCATGGTTGAAACCGTAGGATAGAATCAATCCCTGATCAAAGTAACGCTGTGCCTGCGAATTGCGAGTTGAAATCGAATGGCTGTAGTTGCCTAGGTTATCAAATAGCGGAGTCGTGACAGAATTAATGGTCGTTTGCTCAGGGTAATGGCTTTCGGTATGAGCAATTGCCGTTTCAGCCCAACCGATCGGGTAACTCAGAAGTAGCGTCGTCAGAAGCGAGCCAACAAATAAAGTTCGGTAGGATTTGAACAGTCGATTCATGATGTTTACTCCTCAAAAATTCAAAAGAATGGTGTGGTCGCGATCGCTTAACCTTTAGATGGAATGCAGATGGCATAAAATCTGGATTTCGTTTTTGTACAGGTTTTTGTACAAATCCAGCCGGGCGGCTGATTCCTATGCCAGTACTGGGATGATCGCGCCTGAAACGGCTAGCGTCGTGATCGATCGAAAGTCGGTTGGATCAAGCTGGGTGGCACGAACGCCCGAGAGCTGAGCAAGTTGTTCTTTGCCTGCTTGAACGATCGTGCTGCTGCCCTGTTGAACAAACTTCAAATCAGCAAAAGACAATCCAACTAGTCCAATGAAATCTTGACCATTTTGAAAATCAGTGACGATGTCAGTTCCCTTGCCGCGAGCCAGAACAAAGGTGTCAGCACCCGCACTACCCGTGAGCTGATCTGCGCCTCTACCGCCCTCCAGAATGTCATCCCCTGCATTGCCGAAGATGCGATCGTTTTGATTACCACCAATCAAAATGTCATCACCGGTATCGCCAATCAGCGTGTCTTTGCCCGTTCCACCGTCAATAATGTCATCGCCATCGCCGCCATTCGCGCGATCATCTCCGCCCAGTGCCAATAGAATCCCACTTTGGGAACCTCCCCGCATCGGATCTGCTTTGCTGCTACCACGCACGATCGGCACACGCGGCAACCGCTCAACGGGTATTAATCCCGGATTAGGATCGGCTTGCTTGACCGTGTCATAGCTAACGCGAATGCCGCTGATTGTGCCTTCTCCATCACCCCGCACTGTTTGTCGGATAATTTGATCTTCGCTGCCAAAGAAACCGTTACCGTCTTTGGGCTTCACTTGCCGAGTCAGCGTGTCATAGGTGAACTCTAGTGCCGTTTTGCCTGCTCTCGCGTCCAGATCAAGCGGAATTTGAGCAACTTTTGCCCCCGGCTTAAAAGCCCTCAGGGTGACGCTGAGTTCGCGTTGGCCTGGATCAACCGATGCTGATAAGTTGATGTTTTGTCCGGGTGCTGGCGAAAATGAGGGAGAAGTGACTTGCTGCTGTCCGTTGATATCTGCTTTGACAGTAACGTTCGATTTCGAAGTGAGCGGAATGAGTCGATCGATACCGATCGTCAGGTTTGCAGCCACAACTTGACCCGCTCTGGGAATCAAACTGTAATCCACGGAGGAAAAACCTTCCCTTTTGTTGACCTCTAAGAAATAGGTTCCCGAATCAAGGCGATCGAACTTAATTTCATCTGCACCGGGTTGGAAAGAAGATGACAGAAGTTCATTCAAACCCACTGTGCCATCTCCATTCAAATCTCGAATGAGCCGCATTGCGACATCTTCAGCCTTGGCGGTTCTTAGTGAGACATCGAGTTTTGAGGGGCGATCGACGCTAAAGGAGAATACATCGATCGGATCTCGGATGATCGTGGAAGGTTGAGTTGAGCTAAAAGGCGTGGTAATGATCCGGACATTGCCCTCAATTGTGCTTCTGAAGTTCAGTAGGTTGCCCAGCGAATTCGCTTGCCCCAGCGAGTCATTTGGCTCAGTTTCTTTGAATATGACGATATCGGTTGGGGTGCGTATGCTTTCAATAATTTCGTTCGCCATAATTGAATGTCTCTCATTGAAGTTAAAGAATTAACAAGATGTGAGCAAATTTCAACAAAAATTCCTGTTGACAATCGCGAGCGCCAAAGCCGAATCGATTGTGAAATGCAAGACTACAAATTAGACAATGACGTGGGGTACTTCTACGCCCTTAACGGCGGCAAAATCAACTTGAGCAAAATGCTGGTTAGTGAGTTGATTCGATCGAACGCCTTGCAGCACGGCTAGCGTATTGCCACCCCTTTTAAGGGCAGCACCCAATTGATGTGCAATCACGTCAATCATGTCGGGCTGTAGCGCAAACGGAAGTCCAATGCGATCGCCATTAATCTGAAAATCTTTGAACAGATCTACGCTCTTAGAATTCAAATCCACTACAAAGACATCGCGCCCTGCACCGCCAATATGGACGTCGTTGCCATCGCCGCCATAAGTGATGTCGTTGCCTGTACCGCCATCAAGCAGATCGTTACCTTTGCCGCCATAAACGGCATCGTTGCCGCCTTTCGCAAACAGATTATTGCGGCGATCGTTGCCCACCAAAATGCCACCAACATCGCGTCCGGTGATATTTGTGCCATTGCCTACAATCATTGGGGCACTTTGGAGTGCTGTCGATGATGCGGTGAAGGTGTTGTAATCAACTCGGAATGTCACTTTAGCTTGTTTAGCTCTCTCACTTGGAGCGCCAAACACATCTCTCAGCCGAGCAAATCCATCCCCTTCTACAGATTGGCTGAGTCCTGCACGAGTGGGAAATCCACTGATGAAGCCACTGATACGATCACCTGTAGAAAGCGTGTCAGTACCAGGAGTATACTTTCCAAAAAACTGGGGAAGCTCTGAGAAAAAGGGAACCAAATCCACCGGATCATCTCGATCGGGGTCAGCATCGATCGCTTTAATCTCGAAGGGAATCTCTTTTGCAGAGATATTGACAGGTTGAGTGAAGGTAAAGTTCGGCTTGACATCGTTGCTATCCTTGTCAAATACACCACTCGATCGACTTTGCCCATCGATGTTAATAGTCGTCTTGAAATCTGCCCGATGAGATGAGGAAAAGGGAATTTTGATATCAAATTGCTCTGACGTTGTAATTCGCTCTAGAGTGATGCTCGTTTCTGCCCGATTAATGCTTAAAGCACTGGCACTTAGCTTATAGCCGTCGAATGTGTTACTAAGGGAGCTAAGTTCTAGAAAGTAAGTTCCAGGCTGCAAGTTTTGAGAGCTAACCACTCCCACATCAGATGATGTGCTCAGGATAGAGACATCTAACGTCCGGTTGTTAGCGTCCTGCAATGTCAGCAGATTGACGTTGGAAGAAAATACAACCGCAGAAAATCGAGATGGAGTATTGATGGTAAAACGGTAGAAGTCCAACCTATCGTCTTGACCAATGTTATCTTCTTGAAAGAAGGATCTGTTGGAGCTAGAAAATTGCCCTAAATCCTTAGCAGTACTCGTAGAGTTGTTGTCGTCACGTGCCATGGGAAATACCTTCTCGAGGAACATTAATCATGGGTTGTCAATGGCTCAGCTAGTACATTGGAAGACGAAAACACGGAATTCTATTCCAGCAATGTTGGTATTTCTATTCTCGTGAAGCAAGTGAAATTGACAGCGGTAATCTGATTGGTTTTCAGATTCGAGAGGACAGCAAGTTGTTGTTGCTTTGTGCTGCATTGATGAACTGCGTTACTGGTAGTAGCAGCGATTGTCTTCAACACAGCACGAGGCGCGATCGAGCGATACCTGCAATTCTGTTTCAGAATAAACGTCCTCTTTGAATCACTAGTCAGGAGCGATGCAGTTCTCTTATTGCATCTGAAATCAAGTTAGCGAAAGAAGCGTTCCCGAAGCGTTCCTAAAGCGTTCCGAAGTCGATCGTCTTGCTCTGTTTTGACTATGCAGGGGTAGGGAGTGACTCAGAACTCACGATGGATGAATTCTGAGTTGGATAATCCGCTACGCCACAACAGGGACGATCGTTTCCAGAACGGGCATCGTTGCAATGGATTTGAAATCGGTCAGGTCTAGCGCAGCGGGACGAACGCCCTGCACAACGGCAAGCTGCTCTTGACCTGCTTGAATGACCGTGCTGCTGCCGCGTTGGACAAACCGCAAATCGGCAAGGCTCAAATCTGCTTTTAGCCCGATAAAGTCCTGCCCATCGCGGAAGTCTTGAATGATATCGGTGCCGTTGCCGCGAGCGAGAACAAAGGTGTCACTGCCTGCACCGCCATTCAGCACATCTAATCCTTTGCCACCATCGAGCAGGTCATCACCTGCATTGCCGAAGATGCGATCGTTTCCGGTGCCGCCAATCAGAATGTCATTGCCACTGCCGCCAGTCAACGCATCTTTGCCGCTCCCGCCATCCACAATGTCATCTCCGCCACGGCTGTTCACGCGATCGTCTCCGCCCAGTGCCAGCAGAATGCCGTTATTGTTACTGCCCTGCATCGGGTTTTTGCCGTTGCTGCCTCGAATCACGGGAATATTGTTGGCTTGCAGCACAGCAGGCTGATTGCCCACAATTACATCGGGAACCGTGAACGTGTCATAGCTGACTTTGATGCCACTAGATGTTCCTTCACCGTCTCCCCGCACCGTTTGCCGTATTGTGGCGTTCTCTTTGCCAAAGAAGCCGAAGCCTGTTTCGCCTTTCACCTGACGAGTCAGCGTGTCGTAGTTGAACTCCAGTTCCGTCTTGCCCAATTTGGCATTGAGATCGAGCGGGGATTGCCTGCCGTTCGCATCCACTTTAAAGGCATTCAGTTTAACGTTGATTTCTCGCTTATTTGGGTCAACAGGTCGACTGAGAATGATGCCTTGATTGCCGCCCGATCCGAAAGGCTGCGTTTGCTGAGTGAATCCCTCAATGTTCGCCTTCAAAATCACGTTGCCAAGACTGTTGAGCGGAATGATACGATCGATCTCAACGTTGAGTCTGGAATTCGCGATCGGAGACGCTTTGGGTGTTAGCGTATAGTCGACCGAAGTCGTGGGGTCAGTACTCTTGATGACTTCCAGAAAATAAGTTCCTGGTTCCAGGCGATCGAACTGAATTTCATCGGCTCCCGGCATGAAGGAAGCATTTAGCAAATCTTCAAAGCCTGTGCTAAAGCCCTTTTTGCCGTCATTATCAAAGTCTTTGATCAGGTTAAAGGCAATATTCTTCTCGTTGTTTGACGTGAGTTTGGCATCCAGTCGAGTGGGGCGATCAACGGCAAATGAGAAGTTATCGATTCCATCGTTTGAGCCAATATTCCCCAATCCCCTGACGTTGCCGACTGCGCCAATGCTGCCATTGGGCATATTGCCAAACACCGCTTCAGCAGTGCTTAGAAAACTATTCCGAGTCCCAGAGACGTTGGTCTGCTCTTTCTCCTGAACAAGGGTTGTGGGATTAAGCAATGCGTTAATGATTGCGTTCGCCATGATTGAATTTCTCCTGAAATTGTGAATGATGTAAATAAAGATAAAGGTGACGTTCCGATCGGCGTTTCTTTGCAACGGTGCTATACGACAAGACACCCGTTTAGACTCAGAAAGTATGAATCGCGACCGAACTGGATGATATTGAAAAGCCTATTGAAAACTGCTTCGTGTTAATTCGCCTGCAACGGCTACGCGACTAACGTGGGTACTTCCATTCCCTTAAAGTGAGTGAAATCAACGGTGACAAAATCGGCAGCCGTAATCTGATTGGCTTTAACGTTGGAGAGAACGGCAAGCCGCTGATCCCCTACCCCGACGACAACGTTTTTGCCTTGCTGCACGATGTCGAGAATTTCAGGATTTAGCTCGATCGCCAATCCCAATTTGTCTTTGCCCTTCTGGAAATCCTTGACTACATCGACCCCATTGTTGAGTGCCAACACGAAGGTATCTTTGCCAGAACCACCCATGTGCGTGTCGTTGCCCGCACCGCCAAAACTCATGTCGTTGCCTGTGCCGCCGATCTGAGTGTCGTTGCCTGTGCCGCCGCAGAGGGCATCGTTGCCGCCCATACCGGAAAGGGTGTCGTTGCCGCCTTCGCCGCAAAGAATGCCGCCCTGATTTTTTCCGGTCAGGTCTTGGCTGGCGTTGGTACCGCGAATGATAGGGGTGCTGTTGCTAAATGTAGCGAATGAATTGGTAAAGGCATCATAGGTCACTTGAAACGATACGACTGCCCGCTTTGTTCCTCCCTGCCCTACTGGTGCACCTTTCCCATCGCCTTCCAGAGTAATGACTTCTCCTTCTAATCTCGGTACGCCAAAGCCGCCAGAATTGTTGCCAAATTGCGATCGCAGTCTTCCAGTCGCTGCGTCGAACTCAAACGATGAACCGATTTGAGTATTGCTAGGATTAAAATCGGCGAAATCATCAAACCTGCTGGGAGCAGGATCGTGATCTGTTACGGCGAGGTTAACGGGAACAAATCGCTGGTTTAGATCAACACTTTTGGAAACAATGAAATTGGGACTAATTTGATCGTTGTTGCCAAAGACCTTGCTCTTGCGAGATTCACCTTGGATATTTGTGAAAATTTGAAAGTCAGCCTGCTGGAAATTACCAAAGATTGTCCTGGGGTCAAATCGTTCTAAAGCTCTGATCGCCTTCACATTGACTGATAAATTGGCTTCGCTCACTGCAAGCCCGTTCAAGCTTAGATCGTAAGCGGTGCTACCGCTATCTGGCTTTTGCACTTCCAGAAAATAAACGCCAGGGGCAATGGTTTCAGCATTAAGTGAATCAACGGCAGTACCTCTATTTCGTGAGGATGAAATCGCCTGTCCATCTGCGCTTCTCAGAAACAAATCGACGTCTGAGTTCTTCGGAATTAAGGTCGCACCTAATCGAATGGGTTTAGAAACATTAATGCGATAGAAGTCTGACAAGTCATCGGTTGAGCTGACCGTATCGCTAACAATTCGACCGCTGAGTGGAAAAACGCCTAAATCTCTTGCATTACCAAGTGAATTATCATTGTCGCGTGCCATAAAACTATCTCTTGCAATTGAATTGTGAACTGTTGTTTATTGGGACAGAAACTTGCATTACTTTGTCAGGTGTTTCTATGCCATGAATTGAGGTAAGTTCAACTTGAATCGCGATGTCTACCTAACTGACCTGAATATCGTCACGCTCTGCTGAACCCTGAATGTAATCAAGTAGCACGAAAAAAAGGGGCAGGTTTGGAAATGTCTTTTGATCAAGCAGTGCCCAGGGCTTCTTCTGACCTTTTTGCTTAATCTCAACGAAGGTGTGAATGGTCGTACGAGTTCGAGTTTGAATTACTGCCGCACCATCAAACTCTTGCCAAGAGAGATGTTGCATACCCATGACAAGACCACTATCTGTGACTGCAAGCGGCTTGAAGAAAACAAGCAGTCCTCGATGATAGGTGTCGATCGCATTCGGTAATTGATGCTGCACGACCTGCTCCTGCAAGATGTATCCCAGTTCTTTAATCTGTGCTAGATGCTCATCAAATTGAATCTTGCGATTGTCTCGGGTTTGAATGGTATGGGTATAGCTCGTTATTTTTGCCAGACGGGTTACGGCAATGAGTAGGGTATCAACGTCGGCGTAGGGCAAAATTATAGGATCAGATTTACGCCGATCGACTAAACCATGTTGATAAAGGAGGACAACACTTTGAGCTGATCGCCATCGTTGCCACGATCGATGAGCAAAGTAGATCGAGAAGATTGTTGCAGGAATACCGACCAAGAACAAGCAACTAATCAGTGAGGGAATAATCATCAAACCCCAAGTCACAAATAGCTGTTTAGCTTTTGGTTTGTGCCAGTTAAATTCTCCGAGGAGTTGACCAAGTTCTTGAGGTGGGAATGAGGCGGAATAATTCATAACTACACTTCAAATGAATCAAATTTCTGGAACGTGGAAAACTTCAACTTCTTCTCCAGCAAAGGCTAGTTAACCCTGCTGAGAGCAGACCCAAACCCGGTGCAAGACCAAAGCCAAGCCAAGCTTTTAATAAGGCAAGGGCATCATCCGGGGTAGGTGCTCCACCATCTGGAGGGGTAATTGTTTGGAACTGCGACTGACTCCACAACAGAGTGAGCAGGAGGGTGGCGATCGCACTCATTCCACAAAGGGCAGCGCGAACTAATCGTCGAGATCCGCTATGTTCTTGCAGCCTAGTTATTAACAGCGATACGCTCAATGTACCTATCACAATGCTGCCGACTAACCCAAGCAACAAAGCAAACAGAATAAATAGTGCCATTGTGGATTCTCAACTGAATGGGAAGGCATCAACACACACAAGGTAAGCAGATGAAGCCATTTTTTTAGGACACTAACGTGGGTACTTCCATTCCCTTGAAGTGGGAGAAGTCCACGGTGGCAAAATCAGCAGCATTAATTTGATTGGCTTTCACATTCAAGAGAGTCGCAAGTCGTTCACCGCCCACGCCAATCACGGTGTTTCTGCCCCGCTGCACAATGTCGAGGATCTCTGGGTTTAACTCCATCGACAGTCCCACTTTGTCTTCGCCCTTCTGGAAGTCTTTGACGATATCCACGCCGTTATTCAGTGCCAGCACGAAGGTATCTTTGCCAGAACCGCCCATGTGCGTGTCGTTGCCTGCACCGCCAAAGCTGATGTCGTTACCTGTGCCGCCGATGTGAATGTCGTTGCCTGTGCCGCCGCAGAGGGCATCGTTGCCGCCCATGCCAGAGAGTTTGTCATTACCCCCTTCGCCGCAGAGGATGCCGCCCTGATTTTTTCCGGTCAGGTCTTGGCTGGCGTTGGTGCCAACAACCAGAGGTGTGCTGTTGCTGAAGCTGGATGTTGAGGAGGTGAAGGTGTCGTAGTTGACGCGGAAGGAGATTCTGGCTTTGTTGGTAGATATATCCAGAAAGTCACGACCACCATCTCCTTCTAACGTAATGACTTCATTCTCACGCGCTCGCACATTAACACCATTAACGACAACAACTTCGTTTCTAAGGACATCAAACTCTAAGGGTGCCTGATTGAAAGCTCTAAAAGGATGGATATCTGCATCATCATCAATACGCAGGCTACCATCTGAGTCTTTCGGATCGAGGAATACAACAGGTTTTAGCTCACTGATGTTGAAATCTTGAGTGAGAGTCAAGTTAGGGCTGATGTCATCATCATCCTTGAAAACTTTGCTCCTTTTAGGATCGGTATCTTCTCCAAATCCCTTATTGAGTTTAAAGTAGAAGTCAGCCTCTCCCAATCTTGTGAACGGCACTGGAGTGTCAAAACGTTCAAGTGCGGTCAATCGATCGACCGTCGTACTCAATTGAGCACGAGTAATTGCATTGCCACTTGCACTCAGCGTATAGCTGCCACTGCCCGTTGATTTACTAACTAGCAAGTTGTATTCGCCCGTCGGCAAATTGTCAAACGAAATTCCTTCTGTTGCGGTTCCCGGCTTGAGGGAATTCCTGATTTGTTGACCGCTGCTATCGAACAGAACCAAGTTGGCATCAATGCCTTGAGGTACAACTGCAATACCGCCTTTAACAGGAACATCAACCTGAAATTTAAAGAAATCAAAGTTGTCACCATTCAGGAGAGAACCTCGGACAAACGGGCCATTGCGAATGTTGCCCAACTTCGTTGCAGTTGCGAATGTGTCATTATTAGCGGTTTCAAATACCTGTGCCATGATTCGTCTTCTTGAGAATGTAGTTGAGCTTGAGCGAAATTTGGACGCAAGAACTCTGGACAATGAATATGAATTCATTGCTGCAATGCAAAGCGTGGAGTGGTGAGATCGAGTCGGATTCGAATCAAATCATGAATCTATTCGTAGTAGCGGCGATCGAGCCATGCCCGTACTTCTGTCTCTGAATTGAAGAATACTCTGTGCCCTAGCAGCGGATCGTGAACCACCCAGTAAGGATTGCCAGATTTATCTTTGCGTGAATGAATGATGGGTTCATTTGATGCGGCGATCGATCTAACAATTCCATTCCAGATTCGATTCAGAATTGATGCAAAGCGAGATTTTGTTTGCTTGTCTGATTTCTTGTGAATCATCAACTCAAGCTCGTGATAATTGATAAGTTGCTCTTTCATAGCGATTTCTCCTGAATTGATGGGGTTGATTGTTTCT
Organism: Leptolyngbya sp. ST-U4; assembly: GCF_039962215.1. Taxonomy (NCBI): domain Bacteria; kingdom Bacillati; phylum Cyanobacteriota; class Cyanophyceae; order Leptolyngbyales; family Leptolyngbyaceae; genus Leptolyngbya; species Leptolyngbya sp. ST-U4. The sequence goes on along the minus strand of NZ_JAMPKZ010000015.1, from coordinate 78,128 downwards.
GAGATTGCTCGGCTGGCGGCTTAGCAGCAATGACAGTCGCGAACTGACTGAGATTAAAGACAAGGGAATCCTGACGAACGCGAGGATATCGCGCCGCGAATGCACAGATTTTGCACATATTAATTTGAGAGATTTAGAACTGAACGGGAGCGGTCATGAGAAGAATATCGCCCGTGTGATGAATGAGAGGATGGGGCACAACTGGGTTGAAATTGATCACTTTAAATCCGTTGCGCTGATACAGGTTCAGTGCTCTGGTATTTTGCTCAAAACACAGTAGGCTTAGCTCTGAGAATCCTCGCGCTGCGGCTTGCTGATGGGCGATCGAGAGAAATTGTGTGCCAATTCCCTGTCCCCGAAACTCTGGAAAGAGAGCGAGAGCGCAGATGTACCAGGTTCCGGGAGCCTCCAGGTTATAAGGATCTAACACATCCGGCTCTGACGGCTCGAATAGAATGCTTGTCGGCTGTTCAATCTGTGTTTCTACAATTCTGGTTTGCTGCAAATTAGTAAACAGCACATGATGTCCAGCATGCCAAGTTCCAGGAGCTTCCACAACTTCAGGGGTTAACGCAAGGGGAATTTCCTGAGGAGCGGCATGACCTGATGTCGCTTCTTTGGAATCTTCAATAGGAAAGGTCAGCATCATACCCGCGATTTCACCTGCTTGCTGTGCTAGCACGCAATTTTTGTAGCTGAACAGGCTCTCCTCATTGGCGTAACGCTTCGCTCCAATTTCGATCGGCGTTAGACCCGGATAATCATCTGCTAATGTACTCCACACATAATCAGACACGCCCTCAGATGAAATTCTAAAGAGTTGAGCGATCGTATTACAGTCATCACGAATTGCGGAACGAAATATCGTTCGAATTTCAGTCTTCAATTTTTTCTCCATTTATGATTTACGAATACTATTTACGAACGATGTAATAGTCGTTCTGAAAGTCGTGTGCAAGCTGCTTGATTTCAACCTGCTTAAATCCTGCATTCGCGAGCAATTCCAGTGCTTTTTCTTTGCCCCACATTGCTCCCAGCCCCATGCCGCCATAGGCGAGGGAAACCGTCATGCAGTGCATACAGGAAATGGTGTAGAGCAGGGAGGCAATCGGATGCTCCAGATTACCGTCCACTTCTGTCGTAGCGTGGATGTCCTGCATTAGATACACCCCATCTGGACGCAGGGCATTGTGAATGTTTTGCAGCACCACATCCGGTTTCGCCTGATCGTGAATCGCATCAAACGTCGTAATGAAATCGTAGCGATCGCATTCATCGAGCGTGGCAGCGTCCTTGACCTGAAACTGAATGTTGCTGAGCTTTCGCATCTGAGCATCCGCGTTGGCATTGGCAACTGCCTCAGCCGAAAAGTCGTAGCCTGTGAAGCGGCTATTGGGAAAGGCTGCTGCCAGCTTATTCAGGGCACGTCCACTACCACAGCCCACATCCAGAACGTCAATGCCTTGCAGCAAGTCTTCGGTGAGTCCGGGAATGAGCGGCAGCACATGGTCGAACAAGGCAGACACCGTGCTTTGACCGCTATCTTCTGCCATCACCGCATGAAAGCGTTTGTATTGAGAGTAGGGAACGCCACCCCCTTTGTAAAAGCAATCAATGATTTGTTCTTCGACTGAACCCAGCAGCGGAATGTATTGGGCAAAGACCGCGATATTGTCCGAGGCGGCAGCCCTGGTCAGCAGTGCAGCGTGTTCCGCAGGCAAAGTGTAGGTTTTGGCGATCGGGTCATACTCCACCACGCGACCTGTGACCATTGCACCGAGCCATTCGCGCACATAGCGTTCGTTTAGCCCAGCAGCATCAGCGATTTGCTGGCTGGTAGAAGGCGGCAGTTCTGCCAGGGTGTCAAACAGTTCGGTGCGATGCCCGATCGAGGTCATGAGGGAAACTGCGCCACTATTGAGAATCGTCAGCATCCTTTCGGCAAAGGCTTCAGCTTTCGTACTGTCGAAGGGGGTCGTGTCTAGCAATTGGGATGTCATCGCTGTCTCCTTAACTCACTGAGGGGTTGATGCCGTTCACTTCCTGCATCTGAACCTAAGTTAGCGATCCGAGCGTTCCGAAAGCGTTCCAAAAGCGTTCCTAAACCATTCTGAGCCTAAATGCCTGTCAACTTTGATTAACCACTTGAACGATCGCTTTTACTAATTCATCTGGCTCTACGGGTTTAGAGATATGGCGTTGAAACCCAGCAGCGAGTGCCTGACGGCGATCGTATTCTCCAGCGTAAGCAGTGAGGGCAATGGCTGGTATCTTTCCCCCTGCTTCTGGCGATCGGGCTCGGATCTGCTGCATGAGGGCATACCCATCCATTTCTGGCATCCCAATGTCGCACAGCAAAACGTGGGGAACAAACTGAGACACAGCTAACAATGCTTCTGCTGCAGAACTGGCAACGGTAACTTGAGCACCTTGCTGTAACAGAATGAATTCTGCCAGGTTACGCATATCGGGTTCATCATCCACCACAAGAATATGCAGCCCTGCTAGATTTGCAGTTTGAGCAAGCGGTTCTGGAGCCGTGGGGCTTTCGGAGGTGACCGTGGCAACGGGTAAGCGAACTGTGAAGGTTGCTCCTAATCCTTCCCCTGGGCTCTCTGCCTGAATCGTTCCGCCATGCAGTTCAACAATTTGACGAGCGATCGCAAGCCCCAATCCTAATCCGCCAAACTGACGAGTTGTGCTGCTGTCGGCTTGCCGGAAGTATTCAAAGATATGGGGAAGGAAATCAGGATTGATGCCTTTGCCGTTATCGCTAACCTGGATTTGAATCTGGCGATCCCAATCTTCCAGCCGAATCGTAATTTGTCCTTGATTGGGTGTAAATTTGACGGCATTTGAGAGCAGATTCCACACGACTTGCTGGAGCCGATTCGCATCTCCTAACAAAGTTTTCTTGGGCAGTTGCAGAAGCGTTTGAATCTGAATGGACTTACTAGAAGCGGCAAGCTGTACCGTTTCAATCGCCCCTTGAATCACGGCGGCTAAATCAACGGGCGCAATATTGAGACTTAGTTTGCCCCGCAGCATTCGAGAGATATCCAGCAAGTCTTCAATAAGCTGTGCCTGGAGTTTGGCGTTTCGTTCAACGGTTGCCAAAGCCTGATCGACTTTTTCAGGCGACAACTGCTGAGTTCGCAGGAGTTTTGTCCAACCTAAAATCGGGTTCAGGGGCGATCGCAGTTCGTGGGACAGCACCGCCAAAAATTCATCCTTTACCTGGTTTGCCTGTTCCGCCTCAGCTCTAGCATTACGTTCTGCCTCATACAACTGGGCACGGAAAATTGCCTGAGCGCATTGACGGCTGAGGGCAATAACAAAGTCGCGATCGTCCTGGCTTGGATTTCTGAACTTCATGAAGCTCAGCAGTAGCCCACCTACTGATCTCCCTTCAACCACCAGGGGAAGCGCCATCCAGGATTCAAAATCATAGCGTTTGTAGATCGAAGCCAAGTGCGGATAGCGGGCAATCCGATCGAGGAAACTTTCGACCCAGGCTGGCTCTCCGGTTCTGACCGCCTCCGCTAAAGGGACATCCAGATTGATTGAAAATCTGCCCCAACTCTTCACCAGGTCTTCTGCATATCCAACCGATTTAACAATTTCAAGTTCCGTCCGGTCTTTGCTAACTAAAACCACCAGGGCAGCCGTCGCTTCTAAAGTTGCCATGCTCTGTTCCACAATGACCTCTGCAACCTGCTCAGGCGTGAGAGATTCTGAGAGCGCAGCGGTCACGGTTTGGAGGCGGGCAGTGCGATCGGCGGCGGTTTCGGCAGCGTGCTTTGCCTGTTGGGCGCTGTAGTAGAGGTAGGCATTATCAATCGCGATCGCCGCGCGACGTGCCAGATCCTCAGCAAGCTCCAGATCTTTCAAACTATAGTGGCGATTAGATTCGGCAAATACAAAGGAAATGGTGCCCAGCACTCGTCCACGGGCCTGAAGGGGAGCAGTGATAGCAGACTTCAAGCCTAATCCGCGTAAAATTTCCAGATATTCAAGGTTTGTGACAGCCGCCGCGAGCTGCTCATCAGTAATGGCGATCGCAATTTCGCTCTGTCCAGTTTTCATCACTTTAGAGATGCCATACCCGTCATCCAAATGTCTGGGAAAGCGATGAGCCACCTCCCAGCCCAACTGAATTTTTTCCGAGTCAGAATGAGCAACGGCAACCCGGTTAATGCTACCGTCGTCATTTAAGAAATCAACAGCACACCAGTCAGCAAAATAAGGTACCGCTAACTGTGCAACGCTTTGCAGTGTTTGTTCGTAGTCCAGCGAGGAAGCAAGCACTTCACTCACTTCCGCCAGAAATGCTGAGCGACTTTGGGTTTGTTCTGGCTCATTGAGAGACAACTGTGCTACCGAATTAAGCAGCTTCGGTTGTTCCTTGATGTCAGAAGCATTCATTCCTGCTTGAACGTTGTCTAACCGCGTTCTCAGCAACTCCTGCTGCTTTTGCAAAGCGGATTTTATTGCCTTGCGCTCGGTAGTGTTCAGAAAATAGGCAGCTAAACCTTCTGGGATTGGCAATAGCCGCACTATGAACCATCGATTCAAGGACGAGTAGAATTCTTCAAATTCCACGGGCTCAAATTCTACAGATAGCAGTTGCCTGGTAATCGCTTGCTGGCTCTGCTGATAGAGCTGAGATGAGGGGTCAACCCGGAAAACATCCCACAGGGTTTTGCCGAGCAGATTGGTACGATCGACACCAAACAGTCGTTCTGCCCTGGCATTGAGAAAGGTACAACGTCCGGTTAAGTCCAGCGCAAAAAATGCCTCCGCCATGTTTTCCACCACAGCGGCAAATGGTTCCCTAGCCGTTTGAGCCTGAAAAGGAAACTGCGCCAATGGTTCTGACGACAGGCGATCGCTGTTTGCATTCATCGGGTTCAGTTCCATACACGCATCACTTTCAGAGAATTCAGGACAAATATCAGCTCATTGAACGAACGACCAGACTAGCAATCTTAGAGATAAGATATTCAGGCTCAATAGGCTTTGAAATGTGCATCTGAAACCCAGCAGCCAGAGCTTGTTGTTGATTCATTTCTCCAGCAAAGGCAGTGAGGGCGATCGCCAGAATGGTTCCGCCCTGTTCTGGAGGTAGGTTTCTGAGTTGACGAATCAGCATATAGCCATCCATTCCTGGCATTCCAATGTCACTGAGCAGGAGATTTGGCAGGGACTGCGATAGTGTTGCCAATGCTTCGGCGGCTGAAGCGGCTGTTAAAACGTTAGCTCCTGCTTGTTCTAATATAAAGGCAACAAACTCGCGAGTGTCGGTATCGTCGTCAACCACAAGAATTTGAAGCCCACTTAGGATAAATGCGGGTGCTAGGGGTTCAATATCTACATCCACTGTTGATTGAGTAGGCATCAATGGGAGTCTGACCGTAAAGGTAGCTCCCAACTCTTCTCCCTCACTTTCGGCTTGAACCGTGCCCCCGTGTAGTTCGACCAAATGACGCACGATCGCTAACCCCAACCCTAAGCCTCCATGCTTACGAGTTGTCGTACTATCAGCTTGACGGAAATATTCAAAAACATGGGGTAGGAACGATGGGTGAATGCCTTTACCTGTATCAGTCACAGTAATTTGAGCGTAAGCAAGCTGAGAGTTCGCTCCATTTTGAATCTCCAATTCGTTATGCTCAATTTCGACTTGCTCTAGCTTAACCTCTACCCGTCCTCTGGCTGGCGTAAACTTCACCGCATTGGAAAGGAGATTCCAGACAACCTGCTGTAAGCGATTTGAATCTCCCAGCACTAGTCCAGCATGAAGAGCAAGACTCATCTTAATCTCAATTGATTTTGCTTCTGCTGCTAAGCGCACTGTTTCAACGGCTGCTTGTATCGTTGGCACTAAATTCACTGGAGCAGTATTGAGACTCAGTTTCCCTTGCAGAATTCGCGATACATCTAACAGGTCTTCGATCAGTTCAGATTGTAGTTTGGCATTACGCTCGATCGTCTCCAATGCCTGTACTCTTTTTGCATCAGGCAAATTTTGGGTACGCAGTAGCCGTGACCAGCCTAGAATGGGATTAAGGGGCGATCGCAGCTCATGGGATAGCACTGCCAAAAACTCATCTTTCATCCGGTTCGCAGATTCTGCTTCAGCACGGGCAGTTTGCTCCTGGACAAGCTGTAACTGTCGTTCTTCTGCTAATTTACGTTCGGTGATATCCAGTACAATTCCTGTCATCCGAATCGGCTGTCCCATTTCGTCAAAAAAGGGACGACCTCTTGCTGCAATATAGTGAATCGTGCTATCAGGAAAAACAACTCGATATTCCAGCTTATGTTCTACTCGATCTGCCAAAGTTTGGCTGAGCGTTTGGGTGAAATAGTCGCGATCGTCGGGGTGAATACAGCCCAGAACAGCCTCTAACGTACAGCTAAACGTTTCACGGCTCACGCCGAATGCTTGATACATCTGGTCGTCCCATTCGATCCGGTCGTTCATCACGTCCCAACTCCAAACGCCGATTTGCCCAGACTGCAAAGCCAGATTGAGCTGTTCTCGGCTTTCGGCTAATTCCTGATATAGTTGAGCGTTTTCCAATGAAATCGCGATTTGAGCTGATAAGATCTCCAATGCAGAAAGCTGGGTTTGCGTGAACGCTTTGGTTGCTAAATTATTTTCTAAATACAGAATAGCAATGAGTTTAGATTGGCGAGCGATCGGTAGACACAGGACAGATTTGGGCTGATTACGAATAACATACTGATCTTCTGAAAAAAGAGTAGATGTTGCAGCATCTTCTAAAATGACTGTTTCTTGGGTTCGCTGCACATAGTTGAGAATCGATTGAGGAACAAGCGATGAAGTTTCAGCATTTGCCATAAAGTGTTGAATACTCAGTTGCTCGTTCGCGCGATTTGCTCTAGCTTCGACTTCAATCACTAGCCGATTGCGACGAAATTGCAGCACATAGCCCACTTCGGCTCCCGCCTGCTCGATCACAATCTGCATTAGCGTTTTTAGCAGTTCGGATAGAACGATCTCACTGGAAATGGTTTGTGATGCTTTAATCACCGACAAAATATCAAGCTGTGCTCCACTGCTGACAAACGTTGTGCTAGAGGAAGTTACAGGATCTTTAGGAAAAGCTGGTTTGAGCCGAGGCAGCAGAGCTGGATAGCGGTCTTCAAGATATTTCACTTTGCCCACTGCTCCCCAGCGCAAGTAGGCATTTCTCGCTTCTTGAAAATAAGTTTTGGCGATCGGTTCAAATTCTCGATTCAGGTAGAACTTTGCCGCCAATTCATACGCTAATGCCTCATACTGCACAAACTCATGCTCCTGAGCAGATTTGATAGATTGCTCGTACAAACGCATTGCTTCCAAATCACGTCCTTCAATTCGAGCAACTTCAGCCGCAACTAACAATGCTTTATGTAAGAAGTTAGCAGGACAATAATCTGCCCAATATTGGAGCTGCTGTTGCTGTTGCTGTAATGTTGTTAGATATTCAGTCTGAACCTCGCTGGATTGGCTTGAATAAAGTGCTGTTAGGACGAGAGAGTGATGCAATAAGTAATTGGCTTCGATCGGCAGCGATCGCACTGCACCTAGAACTTTGAATGCTTCCTGAGCAGACTGAAGTGCCTCTTGATATTGCTCATAGGTGAAAAAGACAATCAGCTTGATGATGTAGTAAAAAACAATGCCGCTAGCAAATTCTGTTCGTTTCAAGATTGCCAGAGCCTGCCCCTCATCAAATCCATCGCCATTTAGCGTATGGGAGTGAGGCGTTTGTCCCTGTAAATTGAGAATCAATTGCTGCTGCAAGCGAATCGTCTGGTAGGCTGCTTCGTGCTTCGACTGGTGGGCAAACGCAAGATATTTTTGAATGGCGCGATCGGCATCCATTAGTGGAGTAATGGCTTCAATCATTTGCCAGGAACCCTGGAAGCCATTGTAATTTGCCATTGTGATGTCGCCCGCTTCCACACAACCCAGGAATCCCTGTTCTAGAAACGGCAAATCTGTTGCCATATGATGTCTCCAGACGTTGATATGGCTCCCGTGAATGTGGAGAACTGTGCCCTTGTATTTGGGGTCATTTAGTTTCTGATTTAATCGAATCGTCATTTCTGAGAAAGCATAACCTGCAGGAATATCTCGAAACATCGAGACCAGCAGCATGGAATACATACTGTAGGCAAAACAGGATTCTTCGGTATTACCAAATTTCAACGAGTAGTTGAGAGCTTTGAGTACAACCAGGGGAAATAAGTTAGGCTTACTAAGATAGGCAGGGGGTCCCATCGAGGTGAGGAGACTAATAATGGTTCTTAGAGTTGGGTCTTGAATGACTGGAGCATCAATTAAGTCAGCAATTTGACGATCGCCCAGATTTACGGTTGCCTGTTGCTTCTCTAAATCAATTGCCTTCTGTACCTGTTCATCTGTTTCGGGAAACGTAACTTCAAATAGCCTAAGCGCTGTTAATCCAACTCTAAATGCCTCGTCGAATTTCCCTGCAACTTGATAAAGCCTGATTTGAAGCATATAGATCGTTGCCCGATCTAAATTAGTTTGAGCTTTGCTTAGGAGTAATTGAAACAAAGCCTCTGCCCGATCTAAATTTCCTGTTAAATACTCACACTCTGCCAATTCGGTGAAGAGATTGAAGACCTTAGGACCGTCAGTATTCCAAGCATCGGGCGAGAGTTGATGACTTGCTGTATCAAAAAATCTTAACGCTGGAATGTAGGCAGTTGAAGCTTTTGCCCGCTTGCCTGCTGCAATATTTAATTGCACAAGGTGATTAATTTCTTCTGGGTCAGAGATATGGTCATGACTGAGATTGAGATGATTCACGACCTCAAATAATCGCTCTTCTAACTGTTCGGCATTCAGGTTTTTGAGCAACAATCGCCCAATCTGGAGGTGAACCAGTTGCTTCTGGGCATCAGGAATTAGCACGTAAGCCGCTTGCTGAATGCGATCGTGAACAAAAGAGTAATGCTTTTCAGCAGATTCAATTTGTTCTCCGATAGTAATCAAGCCTCGCAGCACTGCTTCCCAAAGTGCTTCTGCAATTACACCAGCAGGTTTTTCAGCAACGATCGCCAAAATCTCTAAATCAAATTGATTCCCAATACAGGAAGCAAATTTAAGAAGCTGTTGAGCCTCTGATGATAGCTTTTGCACTCGCTCAATCATCAGATTTACCACATTGTCGGTAAACCCCTTTGTTTCAATCTGGTCAATGTCCCACTGCCAAGTTTTCTCAAATGAATTGAAGCGTAATAGATTTTCCTGACACAAAGTTTTGAGAAACTCATTTACAAAAAAAGGATTTCCACCAGTCTTGTGCAATACTAATTTTGCTAAGGGCTCTGATTGCTGAAGTGAACATTGAAGAGTCTCTGCAATTAGCTGATTCACACAGCCAAGATCAAGCGGCGACAATACAATTTTTGTCAATGGAATTCCCTGCTGGTGCAGTTTCTCTACCATTAAGTTAAATGGATGAGAAATATCGACTTCGTTATCTCGATAGGCAAGCAAGAAGCAGAGAAACTGAAGACTTGAACCTGTAGCAACCGTCTGAATCAGGCTCAGCGTCGCGCTATCTGCCCATTGCATATCATCTAGAAAAATTGCCAGAGGATGGTCAGCTTGGGCAAATGCGCTAATAAAATTTTGAAAGACCAGATTGAAGCGGTTCTGCGATTCGGTTGACCCCAGTACGGGAATGGAAGGCTGTTCGCCAATAATCAGTGTGACTTCTGGAATCACATCGGTAATCAACCTGCCATTGTTGCCGACAGCAGATTGAATTCGATCGCGCCAAATCACTAACTTTTCTTTTGGCTCAGCCAGAAGTTGACGGACTAATCCCTGAAATGCCTGAACAATTGTGGTGTAGGGAATGTCGCGTTTGTATTGATCAAACTTACCCGAAATAAAGATGCCTCGCGTTTGCACAATTGGCTTGTGCAATTCATTGACAAGAGAAGATTTCCCGATTCCAGAATAGCCAGAAACTAAAATCAGTTCCGGCTTTCCTTCTGCCATAACTCGGTTAAATACGGTCAGTAGCTGAGTAATTTCTGGCTCGCGTCCGTATAGCTTTTGGGGAATCTGGAGGCGATCGGAGATATCCTGTTCGGCAATCGGAAATGGAAGAATTTCTCCTGTCGTTTCCCATAACTGCAAGCAACGCTCTAAATCCGCCTGCAACCCGAGCGCGCTCTGATAGCGATCTTCTGCTACCTTTGCCAACAGCTTTAGAACAATGTCGGATATGACCTGAGGAATGGCTGGATTGATAGCAATAGGAGCAATCGGTGTTTTAGCAATATGACAGTGAATCCACTCCAGCGGATCATTTCCCTGAAACGGCAACTGCCCAGTTAGCATTTCATAGAAAGTCACACCTAACGAGTACAGATCGCTGCGCTGATCAATGCCGCGATTCATGCGTCCAGTTTGCTCTGGTGACAAATAGGGCAAACTGCCTTCAATCCGGTTAGAAGCGCCAACAATTTGACTCTCATAAGGAAGGAATGCAGCTAATCCGAAATCGCCAATTTTGACTTGATTTTGATCTAAATTGACAATGATATTTTGGGGTTTAATATCTTTGTGAACGATGTGTCGCTGATGAATTTGTGCCAGGGCAGCTACAATTTGTAATGCCATGTTGAGAAAGGCAGCAGGTTCTTGAAACTGGCTCAAAAGTTGATCGAGCGGTTGTCCCCCAAAGTCTTCCAGAATAAGATAGGGAACTCCTCGATTGAATTCTAAAGCTAATGCCCGCACCGTTCCTGGCAAGTTGAGCTGCTGTCCGATCGCGTATTCATGCTTGAGTTGCTCAATATTGCGAGCACTGTACTGCTCTGGACGCAAGCTTTTAATGACCACGGGACAACCGTCTTCTCTCACACCCCGGTAAATGAGCGATTTTGTTCCTTCTTGAATTAAATCGGTAATCGTCAATCCAGATAATGTGAATGTCACTCTAGCTGCTCCTCTGCCGTTCCCATTGTGAATGATAAAACCCTAATTATTTTTCAAAAGACTAGGAGGCTGGAATGATTCTGCCATTACCTGCGCGATCGTTTTCAAGAGCTGTTCTGGTTCGACTGGTTTGGCAAGATGGCGTTGAAATCCAGCAGATAGGGCTTGTTGCTCGTTGACATCCCCGGCGTAGGCAGTCAAAGCAATGGCCGGAATCATTTTTCCCTGCTTGGATAAGCTCGGGCGAACTTGTCTCATTAAGGCGTAACCATCCATTTTCGGCATTCCGATGTCGCTAATTACAATATCTGGCAATGACTCAGAAATTTGCTGCAAGGCTTCGGCTGCGGATGCCGCTACCCTAACCGTTGCCCCCTGTTCTTCCAGGATGAAACGAATTAGCTCCCGCATATCCGCTTCATCATCCACAATCAGAACACAAATATCATTCAAATGATGCGTTTTTTGAGTGGGTAAGGGTGACTCTAAATGAGGTGTTAGCGTCGATACTATCAGGGGGAGTTGAACCGTAAAAGTGGTGCCCATTCCAAGGCCCGGGCTTTCCGCTTTCACTGTACCGCCGTGCAGTTCAACCAGATGACGGACGATCGCCAATCCCAACCCCAATCCACCAAATTGACGGGTCGTGCTGCTATCCGCTTGACGAAAATAGTCAAAAATATAAGGCAGGAAATCAGGGCTAATTCCCTCTCCTGTGTCGCTCACCTGAATTTGAGCATTGGTTCCTATGCGATCGAGTCGAACCTGCACTCGACCACCTGACCGAGTAAATTTGACTGCATTCGAGAGCAGATTCCATACAATTTGCTGGAGACGATTCGCATCGCCATTCGTCTGTGCAACCCCAGGATTGAATGCAGTCTGAATCTGAATGCCTTTTGCTTCCGCTGACAGTCGCACTGTTTCAAGGGCTGCTTCGATTGTGGTCACCAGATCAACGGGGCGAGCATCTAGTCTTACTTTTCCTTGAAGAATGCGAGAGACATCTAGCAGATCTTCGATGAGCTGAGACTGAAGTTTTGCATTGCGTTCGATCGTGTCGAGGGCGCGGTCGGTCGCTGTCGCATCAAATGAGCGAGTGCGGAGCAGTCTCGTCCAGCCCAAAATTGGATTTAAAGGGGTTCTTAATTCATGGGACAGCACCGCAAGGAACTCATCTTTCACCCGGTTAGCAGCTTCTGCCTGCTCACGAGCAAATTGCTCTCGTCTCAAGAGCTGTTCTCGCTCTGCTTCGATCGCTTTGCGCTCTGTAATGTCGATTGTTGCCCCCAGCATTCGCACCGGGCCGCCCTGAGCATTGAAAAAAGCACCTCCTGTCGTGGAGAGCCAACGAATTGCCCCAGAAGGTTGGACAACCCGGAATTCAATTTCATAGCTCGATCGCTTTTCTAGCGCCTGCTGAATGGCTGCCGAGACTTTTGCACGATCTTCAGGATGAATTAGCTCTGCAAAATCCTCTACTTTGCCGCTAAAGGTGTCGGGGGTTAAACCATGAAACTGATAAATTTGCTCTGACCAGGTAATGTGATTGTTGATGATATCCCAATCCCAAATTCCTGATTGACCTACTGATAAAGCCAGGCGCAGTCGTTCTTCGCTCTGACGTAACGATTCCTCTGCCTGCTTGCGATCGCTCAAATCTAGAACAAAGGCAACTGCTTCTTCTCGCACTGCATAAACCAGACTAAAACCGATTAAAACTGAAACTCGGCGACCGTCTTTGCGAATATATTCTTTTTCGTAGGGCGCACAGGCTCCCCGTCTCCGCGCCTCAGCAATTGCTTCCTCATCTAATGACTGATACTCAGGGGGAGTAATATCACTCCATCTCAGGTTTCTTGCCTGTAAATCTTCACGGGTGTATCCCACAATCCTGAGAAATTCGTCATTGGCTTCCTGAATGCCGCCCTCTAAATCTCCGAACAAAATTCCAATGACGTTAGCAGCCACAAAGCTGTGTAACCGTTCTTCGCTGAGACGCAAAGCCGCTTCGGTTTGTTTGCGAGCCGTAATATCCGCAACGACCGATACACAGCTAATTCCGGCTTGGGTTTCATCAACTGGAGCAGCCCATAGTTCTACATCAAACAGGACATTGCCCTTCTTTTGACGCTGTGCCTCAACTCCGGCTAAACCTTGCCCCTGAAGGGTGATTGCCAGGTTGTTTAAAAACTCATTCCGTTTACCATCCGGGATTGCGGGTAAAAACTTTCCTAAAACTTCCTGTTGACTCCAACCAAAGATGCGTGCGGCGGCAGGGTTCCAAATTTGCACCGTGCCATCTGAGCGCAAGCCCATAATTGCCAGCGGGCAGGCTTGGATGATCGCCTGTAGGGTTTGATTGCTCTGGGCTAAGGCGGCTTCTGCTTGCTTGCGTTCCGCTTCACGCTGCTTTGTAGGGGTAATATCCAGCAATGTGCCAAAGAAGTCAACCGTTCGCCGAGATTCTCCCTCTCCTTCAAATTGGGCTTGCCCCTTCGCAAGTACCCAGCGTTCAGTGCCGTCATTCCATATAATTCGGTACTCAATTTCGTAGCTCCCAGTTGATTGTGGATCGATCGCTGCACTCACCGCATTAGCGACGCGCGATCGATCGTCTGGGTGCATCCGCTCCAATACGCTGGGCAGGGAAATCATCACCGCATCTTCCGGCTCGCCCCATATTTCACGCATTCGCTTGTCCATTTCAACCAGGTTTGTATTCAGGTGCAGCCGCCAGCCGCCGAGCCGACCCACCTGAATTGCCAGCCGCGCCCACTCTTCGCTTTCTCGCAGGGCTTGTTCTGCCTGTTTGCGCTCGGTAATGTCAATTAACAAGCCATCCCACACCATGCCGTCTTCAGTTTGCTCTGGACGAGATTTGCCCTGAAACCACTTGAGCCGCCCCGATGGGGTAATCAAGCGTCCTTCCCATTGCCAGGGCAGCCGATTGTTGATGGCGATCGCCACTGATTCTCGTAACGATGGCAGTTCATCCGGGTGAATCAGATTCCAAAAGCAGTCTGCATCCTGGATAACGTTTATTGGTTCTAATTCAAGCAGTTCACGCGAGCCAGAGCTGACGTAGGTAAAAGCTTCAGAACCATCAGCCTTGGGCGCATAGCGATAAATCATTCCCGGTACGTTGCGGGCAATCACCTGAAACCGGGCTTCGCTTTCTTGCAGTGCTGTTTCTACCTGCTTACGCTTGGTAATATCCAGCGCAATTCCGGTCATGCGGATGGGCTGTCGATTTTCATCATAAAATGTTTGTCCGATCGCGGTTAGCCACCGTTCTCCTTGGGCTGGATGAAGGATACGAAATTCAACGTTGGTATCAATCTGATGCTCTAATGCTTGACGGGTTGCCCGATCAACGCGATCGCGGTCTTGGTCAACAATAGAATTGAGCCAATTTTTATAGGAAGGTTGAGTGACGGCTGAATCTAGCCCATAAAGACGGTAATATTCTTCTGACCAAGTCACCTGATTGGTTGTAATATCCCAGTCCCACACACCCGCATTCGCAGCCTGTTGAGCAATTCTCAGACGTTCTTCACTTTGTTGCAGCGTTTCTTCAGCTTGCTTGCGCTGGGTGATATCGCTCACCAATGCCACAAAACCTTCGACCTTACCCTGCGGATCAAACCGAGGCACAAAAGTAGCACTAATAATCTTTGTCTCAACATCTTTGTAGTGCATTTCGTTCTCAAAGCTAACCGCATGTCCGGCTAACACCTGCTCGACATAAGGACGAACGCTTTCATAGGCGACTTCCCCCATCACCTCCCAAATATATTTGCCACACACTTCACTGGCACGTCGTCTAAACCACTGTTCGTAGGTTTGATTGATGAAGCGATAACGCTGCTCAGTATCAATAAACGAAATCAAAACCGGGAGCGAATTGGTAATCAGGCGCAGTTCGGCTTCTCGTTGCTGTAAGGCAACTTCGGCTTGAATCCGTTTGCTCACATCGATCGCCACCCCCGCCAGAAGCTGCTGCCCACTCGCATTCCAGAAAGGAAACTTAAAAGCCATATAGCTGTGTTCGCCATCCTCGTGGTGAATGGTTTCCAGCGTTTGCATTGGCTGACGACTGGTCAATACAGCTAAGTCATTCTCGCGAAGCTGTTTTGCAATGGCAGGTGGCAACAGCTCAAAATCCGTTTTGCCAATCAAATCTGCCTGCGATCGCTGACAGGCTCGCTCAACCCACGAATTGGCATAGACATATCGCCCCGCTTCATCTTTGATAAATGCCGCGATCGGACTGTGGTTCATGAAGCTTTGGAACAGCTCATGACTTTCTTTGAGGGCTGCTTCTGTGCGCTTCCGCTCCATAAACTGACCAATCTGGCTGCCGATCGCCGCCATCATATTCAGTAAATCTGCATCTGGCTCTTGAACACGATCGCAAAAGCACTCAATCACACCCAAGACTTGATTGCTCAATACAATGGGGAATCCAAAGACAGCCCGTAAGCCTGCCTCTGCTGCCTTTGCCGCCCTCGGAAAATTGCTGTCTTCCTTGGGGTCTGAAATCCACATGGGCTGACGATTGAGCCAAACTCGACCGGGTAGCCCAACACCAGGAGCGAAGGTTGTTTGCAATTTGGACTCAATCAGGGCCTGAGCAGAAGTTGTGGGCGATCGCCAGTTATCGCTATAGTGCAGGCAATTCGTTTGGGGATTGACACTCCAAAACATCCCTAATTGCCATCCCAACGTTTCACAAATCGCTTGTAGAATCGCTGGCAGGGCATCGGACACCGTAGTTGCTTCAGCCAAAATTTGGGCGATCGCATACTGAATATCGCGCCGGCGTTCTGCTTGCTCCTGGATTAACTTTTGGTGCGCTGTCTGCTCTCGCTGCCTGCACAGTTCCTCACGCTGTTCCAACTCCTGAACGCGTTGGCGTAATTGTGCTAATTCATCCAGCAATTGTTCTTTTGTCTTTTCCGCATCTAACATGAACGTAGCCGTATAAAAAAGGGAATTAATTGAAGTCAGCGGTTTTAATGCACGTTGGGATTAAGCAAGGAACTGAGACTTCGGTTTGGGAATAACGTACTGCCGCTATCCTGATACCCGTTGTTGCTCAGGATTTTGCTAGGAGCCAATGAAGCCCAGGATTGCCTGTAGGAGCACCTCTGGCTCAACGGGTTTAGGAATATGCTGTTGAAATCCGGCTGCTAGGGCTTGCTGCTGATCGACTTCTCCGGCGTAGGCAGTGAGGGCAATCGCTGGAATTGGACGATCGCCCTGTTCAGCCTCCAATGTTCGGACCTGTCGCAGCAAGGTGTAGCCATCCATCTGCGGCATTCCAATGTCGAGAAGGAGAATATCAGGTTTCGCTTGAGCCAGCACTTGCAAGGCTTCTGGGGCAGAGGAAACCGCAACGACAGAAGCCCCTGCTTCCTTCAGGATGAAGGTCGCTAATTCTAGATTGTCAATTTCGTCATCCACAGCAAGGACTTTAATCCCCTGCAACGACAAGGTGTGATTAACCACGGCTGCCTCCTGGTTTGGGACGGTTGAGGTTGATACGAGGGGGAGTTTGACTGTGAATGTTGCACCTTGCCCTTCTCCGGCACTCTCCGCATGGATTGTACCCCCATGCAGCTCAACAATGTGCTGGGCGATCGCCAGTCCTAGCCCCAATCCTCCAAATGTTCTAGTTGTACTGCTATCTGCCTGACGAAAAGTATCAAAGACAAAAGGTAAGAACTCTGCACTGATGCCTTTTCCCGTGTCTTTGACTTGAATCTGGGCTTGCCCACCCATCGCAGCGAGCTGGATCTCGATTTGACCCTGCTCAGGCGTAAACTTCACCGCATTGGATAATAGATTCCAAACCACCTGTTGCAGGCGCGCTGCATCTCCCAAAACAGGACTAACCTCTGCGGCAATTTGGGTTTGGATCTGAATGTGCTTATCCTCGGCATTTAAGCGAACGGTGTCAATCGCTGCGCTAATAATCGAGGCGGGACTGATTGGACAGCGATTTAAAATCAGCTTGCCTTGCAGGATGCGAGAAATGTCCAGCAAATCTTCGATCAACTGCACTTGTAATTTGGCATTGCGCTCGATCGTTTCAAGGGCGATCGCGGTTCTGTTCGCATCCAGGTTGCCTCGCTGCAATAATTTTGACCATCCCAGAATCGGATTCATCGGCGTTCGCAGTTCATGGGACAGCACTGCCAGAAACTCATCTTTCATTCGATTTGCAGCTTCGGCTTGCGCTCTGGCTCGTTGTTCGGCTTCATAGAGCTGGGCACGCGCGATCGCCTGGGCACACTGCTGCGCGAGCGAGAGCATAAACGCCCGATCGGCTGGCTCAAGCTGGGGGAGCTGGGCAAATGTGACGGATATTCCACCAACTGCCTGCCCCTCAATCATCAAGGGCAGAGAGACCCAGATCGGGTACTTGGCTTGAACGTAGCTTTTTGCCAGGTGCGGATAGTGAGCAATGCGTTCTTCCAGCGTTTCTTCCCACATGGGTTGTCCGGTGCGAACGGCATCCGTTAACGGGGTAGCAACGGTGAGCGAGAAGCGTCGCCATTCTGGAGCAATAGCAATTCCATCGCCGAGATGGTGAATAATCTCCAGTTCGTCTTTTTGTGGAGTGACCAAAGCGACCAGAACTGAGGCAGCATTCACCACCGCCATGGTTTGGTGGGCAATGACTTCTGCAACTTGAACCGGAGTTAATGACTCGGAAAGGGCAGCCGTTACTGCCTGGAGTCGGGTGGTGCGATCGGCAGTTCGTTCTGCTCGCTGGCGTGCCTGTTCTGCCTGCTGATAGAGTCGGGCATTGGCGATCGCCATCGCTGCCCGGTCTGCTAAATCCTGAAACAGGTTTAAATCCTCTTGCGTGTGTGGATCGGCAGGCGCATGACGGGTGAGGCTTAATACCCCGATCGGCTCTCCCTGCACCTTCAATGGAACGAGCAGGGTACTGCGAACTTGAAACCGTTCTAGATAAAGGCGGTATTCCGGTTTAATGACCGCACTAAGCTCTTGCTGCGAAGTGACAGGCATCAGCAGGGGTTCTCCGCTCTGCATCACCCGTCCCCCAATGCCTTCATCAATGCGACGGGGATATTGCTCTAGCAAATCCTTCAGAAAGGCTCGAATTTCTGGGTCGGCGTGATAGCACGAGACAGAATTCAGCGATCGCTCATCGTCTCCAATCAGATTGAGGACACAAACATCCCCCGCTAATTCGCTGGCGAGCCGAGCCACTGTGTCTAGAATGGTTTGCAAGTCCAGGTTGGCTGCCGCAAACGTCTGGGAAGCCTGAGCCAAAAATCGCTGGGTTTGCTCCATCCGCTTCCAATCGTCAATATCGGTGCAGCTGCCAAACCATTTCGTGATCTCGCCGTTCTCGTCCAGCAAAGGGTAAGCTCGCGTTAAATGCCATCGGTAGACCCCATCGGCTCGTCTCAGACGTTGTTCGGCTTGTAGCGTATCTTTATCTGTGACGGCTTTGATCCAGGCGTTAATGAAGCGATCGTGATCACCCGGATGGCGGAAGCTGCCGTTTGCATTCTGGCTTTCTTCCAGAGTTAAGCCTGTGTACTGGAACCACCGCTGGTTGTAGTATTCGGTAAATCCATTCGCTTGAGCCACCCAAACGATCTGCGGAATCGATTCTGCCAGACACCGGAAGCGTTGCTCACTGGCTTCTGCAAATGCCCGTGCCTCTTGCTCTGCCTGATAAAGCTGTGCCCGACGAATCGCTTGAGCACAATGATGTGCTAGGGCAAGGATAAATGCCCGATCTGCTTCGTGGATAGAGTGGGCTTCTGTAAATCCAATGCCTAGCGAACCCAAAACTTTATTTTCAGCAATGAGCGGAATGGCGGCGATCGCACCTGAGGAAATACTGTTTTGCAAAGAAGCCAGTTGAGGATAGGCGGCGATCGCCTCATCTAAAGATTGCAGGAAAACGGGAGTTTGAGTTTGCACTACATGAGCAAGCGGCACAGCAGACGTTATCGGAAACCGCTGCCACATCGACAAAGCATTGGGAGGATGTCCGATTGAACCAAGCAGTTCTAGCTCTTCTCCATTGGTGCTTAGCAGCATCACTAAGCCGCGACAGGCTCCCAGCGCAGCTAAGGCTTGCTCAACAATTACCGTTGCGACATCACTGGAAGTCAGGGCTTCGGAAAGGGCGGCAGTAATGTTTTGTAGGCGAGCCGTGCGATCTGCCGATCGAGCCGCTGCCTCTTCGGCTTGTTTACGATCGCTAATATCAACCGAAACTCCAACGAATCGGGTTGCCTGCCCCTGCTGGTCAAAATAAACTCGCCCCTGGCTGTTAAGCCAACTGATTGTCTGGTCAGGACGAATAATGCGGTATTCCTGGCAGTGCTGTTCCTTCCCAGCTTTTGCCCGCTCCAAGCCTTGAATGATCCGTTCCCGATCTTCAGAATGAATGCTAGAGAAAAAATCTTCTGCGGTTCCAGCTTGAATTCCCCAAACGTTCAGCGCATTGGGAGAGCAAATGACCTGATTTGTCTTCAAATCCACATCCCAAGCCACGATTCGAGCCGAGGAAAGAGCAAGCTGAAGTCGCTCCTCCGTTTGTTTCAGATCCTCTTCAACCTGTTTGATATGAGTGACATCTGAAATTGCTCCCAGGTATCGCTCTGGTGTTCCGTCTGCATTCCGCAAAATATAGGCGCGATCGATAACGTTTGCATACTGTCCATCTGCTCGCTGATAGCGGTATTCATCTCTCCAGCGTTCATCGCCTCTTGTTAAAGCTGCTTCAAAGCTTATCGTCACCCGATCCCGATCGTCTGGGTGAAGGTGCTCAATCCACCACCGGGAAGAATTGCATTCCAGAGGTCGCTTACCCACCAGTTGATCGTATGCCTGGTTCCACCAAACCGAATCTGTTTTGAGATTGCGATCGTAAATCGCGTCATTGGTTGCCTGTAATACCAGAGATAGGCGTTCTTCTGTAATTCGCAAACTTAATTCAGCCTGCTTGCGGTCAGTAATATCGTGGGAAATGCCAATCACCTGGTGGGGTGTGCCTGCTTCCGTTCGCGAGAAGACCAGATCTCGGCTCCATAACCATCGCCATTCACCATTGGCGTGGCGCATCCGGTATTCCCACTCAATGACTTCGCCATCCTGGGCACGATCGAATCGCTCTAGGTGAGCTGGCAGCGTTTCGAGATCGTCTGGGTGCATCAGCGCTGAAAACAGCAAGCTGCCCATTGCCTGAACTTCGTCAGCAGGATATCCCAGAATTTCTCCAATCTGATGATTGACATAGACATTGTGCTGTTTAATCAGGTCATAAATGTAGAGAATTCCGGGGGTTGCATCTGCAACTTGCTGAATGAAGCGTTGGCTTTCTTTGAGTTGTTCCTCGATTTGCTTTCGTTCGTGAATGTCTTGAAAGACGACAACGCTAATGGGTGGACGATCGTACAGGGCGGGCAATACCGCCGCGTCAACAAGTAGCGGGAAAATGCCAGCCGGAGTATGCCAATTAATTTCAGCCCCGGCAATTTTCTCTCCCCGTGTCGCTCGTACTGCCGGAACCTGCTCCGACGGAATGATTTGTCCTGCTGAGTCCGTACAGTAATAATCTCTGTTGTAGGTTGCCCCAATATAAGTTGCCCCAATATCCTTAGCAATATTGATTCCTGCGATCGCGTTGGCGGCTTGATTGGAGAAGATCACCCGCTGTTGCTCTGGGTCAACCAGAATCAAAGGAGTCGGCAGCAGATTGAGCACTGCTTCTAGCCATTGCCGTTCGTCCGTTTGTTCCTGCGATCGCAACGCTTCAATCCTTTGCTGAAGCTCAGCAACCTGGTCCTGCAACTGTTTATTGTGCTGTTGTAATGCAGCGATTTGTTTTGCCAGCAGTGCTTCTGGAAATTGAGTATCCGGCACTGTCACAGATTCGGAGAGACAGCTTGCCTTTCCATGGTTAGAAGTAATTGTATTTCCAGCACAGCAGTGGCACTGAGAGTGCCGGGCATACCGCTCAACCAGCTCAGAGCGAGAAACGCCCATCTCTTTTGACTGTTGCTCAAGCAACTGCCAGGCAGTGTTCGTTAAAGATAACTTGACTGCTTGTTTGGATTCTCCCCGCCAAGCCTGAGTGAACTTGCCAGTTTTATCGCGCTTCATTGAGGTACTGCCCGTATGCCCATATGGCTTTCATCAATTAAATCCTGTCAAAGATACGCAATCAATCCATCTCAAGACGGAAGACCTATATCCGCAACCATGCATAAGGCTTTGTAGCAAATAATGCTTGATGACAGAAGTCAATTGTGTCGCAAGAATTGGGTTAATGGTAAGGTAGGCGAGAAAGGTTACTGACTCACCCTTGGCTACCTCACCCTTTACTGATTCACCCTTGAACGTCTATTTCTGCTCTATTCGGGCGGGGGAACGCTACATTCAGGAAACAAGATTTGGTCGGCACTTTGCGGAGCGATTGGGCTGTTAACAAACGACCCAACCCCGTTGTGGGTCAGGGAGATCCGTTTCTAGCCGTTTTCGGTATCCCTCTTCCAGGTTTTTGCAACCCACTGGACAAATGATCTTGCTGCCCTTATCGAGAGTACTGATTTCCTTCCCCTTGGTTCACAGGCTGAATCGCGAGTAGCAATTGCCCTGCGGTTACGGTTTGCCCCGATCGACAAAATACCTTGGTAATTGTCCCAGTACACTCTGCATCCACAGCAATTTCCATTTTCATCGCTTCGAGAATTACGAGACGATCGCCTTCAGCAACCCGATCGCCAGGCTGTACCAGAACTTGCCAGACGTTAGCAGAAATATGACTCACCACCGCTTCTACATCATCGGGAAGCAGGGTTTCAGACGTTTCGGTTTCGGGCTGAGCCGCCTCCAAAATTTCTTGCTGGGTAAATTCTCCTGCCGCAGCCCAGCGATCGCGTTCAGCCGCAAAAGCAGCCTGCTGTTTGGCTCGAAAGGCAGCAATGTCTTCTGCGTTCGCCCCCAGAAAGTTCTGATACTGCTGCAAACTAAAGGTTTCTTCCTGGATGTCAAGCTTGACTTTGCCCTGAATCACGTCTTCCCGATAACTTAGCAATTCTTCTGGTGAAACGGGAAAGAAGCGAATTTGATCAAAAAAGCGCAGCAGCCAGGGCTGGGTAAAATCCTGGGTGCTTCGGTAGCGATTCCATACGGGAACGGTACGCCCCACAAACTGATAGCCCCCCGGACCTTCCATGCCATAGATACAAAGATAGGCTCCGCCAATGCCCACTGCGTTTTCGGGTGTCCAGGTGCGGGCAGGGTTGTATTTTGTCGTCACGAGCCGATGGCGCGGATCCAGGGGAGTGGCAACGGGTGCGCCGAGATAGACATCGCCCAAGCCCAACACCAGATAGCTCGCGTTAAACACAATATCCCGCACCTGCTCAGTGCTGTCTAAGCCATTGATGCGGCGAATAAACTCAATATTGCTGGGACACCAGGGCGCATCGGGTCGCACCGACTGCATATATTTCTGAATTGCAAGCTGCGTCGATTCGTCGTTCCAGGACAAAGGCAGATGCACAATCCGAGTAGGCACCTGCATCGCATCAATGTCAGGCAACTCAGACTCTGCGGCAATTAATCTTTCAATAAGCTCCTGAACGGGCAGCACACGGCTATCGTAGTGAACCTGAAGCGATCGAATTCCGGGGGTGAGATCGATAATGCCCGGAAAATGATTTGCCTTTAGCCAGTCCATCAGGGCATGAACCCGAAACCGTAAGTTTAAATCGAGGACTAAGGGACCGTATTCAATCAGCAGGTTTTTGTCGCCGGACTGCCGATAGGTCACTGCGATTTGAGTGGAGGAGAGGGGGAGGTGGTGGAGGATCGGTGAGTGGGTGGAAGAGATCAGGAAAGGAGGGGATGGAGAGGGAGACGATTCCTGCGCTGCCTGACTGCGGAGCGTTTCGATCTGGTGATCCTGCGATCGTTCCCGCTCCAGGGCTTCTTGGGCAGTGAGGCAGTAGAACTGCACGGTGTCGCCGGGTTTGAGCTGTCCGATTTTCCAGAGTTCGGACTGGACGATCGTGGCAGGGCAGACAAAGCCGCCTAAGCTGGGGCCATCGTGTGCCAGGATAATGGGCATATCGCCGGTGAAATCGATCGTGCCGATCGCGTAGGCATTGTCATGGATATTGGAGGGATGAAGCCCGGCTTCGCCACCGTCGGTTCTTGCCCAGCGGGGTTTGGGTCCGATTAGCCGGATTCCAGTGCGGGCGGAGTTGTGGTGAATGAGCCAGCGCGTGGAGAACAGCATCTCGATATCCGCTTCGGTAAAGAAGTCAGGGGCACCGTGAGGTCCATAGAGTACGCCGATTTTCCATTCGTGGGTGTAGGACGGAATCAGCTCGGTTGGTAGGGGGGCAGGAGCTAGAGGGTCAGGAACTGTGCCAGATGATGCGGATGCGCTGCCCGTTTCGAGCCTCAAGACATCTCCAGTTCGCAGGGTGCGTCCGCTATGTCCGCCAAATTGTCCCAGGGTGAAGGTCGATCGGCTGCCCAGATATTCGGGCACGTCAAATCCGTGCTGGACGGTAACATAAGTGCGGTAGCCTGCTCCCTCGATCGCTCTTAGTTTGAGCGTGCTGCCTGCGGTAACAGGAACTGCAGCCCAGTAGGGCACGGGCTGACCGTTGAGCGTGGCTTTCATCGCCGCTCCAGTGAGACAAATGACCGTATCGCAGTTAAAGTGCAGCGTGGGACCCATGACGGTGCATTCCAGCCCTGCTGCGGATTCCGGATTGCCCAAAATTCGGTTTGCCAGACGAAACGCCAGATGATCCATTGGGCCTGAGGGCGGCACGCCGATATCCCAGTAGCCCGTGCGCCCAGGATAATCCTGAATGGTGGTGTAGGTTCCAGGATTGAGAACATCGATCGTGCGCGGCTGGTATTGAAACTGATTCAGGTATCGTGTGCTGACCAATCCATTGACGAATTGAGGGCTGGCAATCACCTGCCGCAAATAGGCCAGATTAGTTTCGATGCCTGCAATCTCTGATGCCTGAAGGGCGGTTTGCAGTTGAGCGATCGCCTCTTCTCGCGTTTTGCCCTGTACGATCACCTTTGCCAGCAGCGGGTCGTAAAAGGGCGTCACTTCTGTTCCGGTTTCAATCCAGGCATCGCAGCGAACCCGGTCTGGAAAACGAACGACACTCAATAAGCCTGCGCTCGGCTGAAAGTTTTTGTGGGCATCCTCGGCATAGATTCGCACCTGGATCGAGTGTCCCTGAAACTGCGGACGATCGTGCAGAAAAGCAGTATCACCTGCCGCCAGCAGCACCATCCACTCGACGAGATCAATCCCACTGACCATCTCCGTCACGCCATGTTCGACCTGGAGGCGAGTGTTTACTTCCAGGAAGTAGAACTGCTGCTGGTCGACGTCCAACACAAATTCAACTGTGCCCGCCGATCGGTAATTGACTGCCTGTCCCAGTCGCACCGCACAGTCAGAAAGCTGCTGCCTCAGCGCATCGCTAATTCCAGGAGCAGGGGTTTCTTCAATCACTTTCTGGTTGCGTCGCTGTGTCGAACAGTCACGCTCTCCCAGCGCAATCACATTACCGCAACCGTCTCCAAAAATTTGAACTTCGATGTGTCTTGCCGTTTGAATATATTTCTCTAAAAAGATTCCTTTTTGCTTAAAATTTGCTTGACTCAGACGGTCTACTTTTTTAAACGCATCAATTAACTCTGTTTCAGAGAAGCAAACCTGCATACCAATGCCGCCGCCGCCTGCCGTGCTTTTCAGCATCACCGGATAGCCGATCGCCTCCGCTTCTTTTCTTGCGATCTCCCCATCTTCGAGTAGCCCAGTTCCAGGCACAAGCGGCACTCGATGCTGCTCTGCCAGTTCACGTGCCCGATGCTTTAATCCAAAGGCACGAATTTGCTCAGGGGTAGGACCGATAAACGCGATGCCTGCGGCTTCACAGGCGGCAGCAAATTCAATGTTCTCACTCAAAAAGCCATAGCCCGGATGAATTGCCTGCGCTCCGGTTTGCTGTGCTGCTTCCAGAATTCGATCGAACCGGAGATAGCTTTCTGCCGCTGGGGATGCACCAATCCACACAGCTTTGGTTGCCATCATGACATGCTGAGCATGAGCATCTGCGTCTGAATACACTGCCACGGATGCAATACCGAGGCGATCGAGTGTCCGAATAATCCGGCAGGCAATTTCGCCGCGATTGGCAATGAGAACTTTGGTGAACATTGGTTTTCTACCCTTCCCAGATAATGATCCGAATCGGCGTGGGATTGTACGCATTACAGGGATTATTGATCTGGGGACAGTTTGAAATCGCAACCAGCGTATTCATCTCTGCTCGCAGGTCAACAATGCTGCCAGGGGCAGAAATGCCGTCCACAATTTCGAGTGTACCGTCCTCAGAAACCGGGACGTTCATAAAAAAGTTGATGTTGCTCACCATATCCCGCTTGCCTAAACCGTAAGGTGCGAGCGCAGTCAGGAAATTTTCGACGCAGGCGTGCTGATAGCGTTTGTCCAGTCCAAACCGCACCGAATTGCTTTCGCAGCTACAGGCTCCGCCTGAGGTGTCATGTCGTCCGCAGGTGTCATTCAGAATGGTCATCAGCACTCGACCATCATTTGAAATCAGTTTGCTGCCCGTCGTCAGATAAAGATTGCCCTGAGCCACGGTTGTATCCTGGGCACTGTAACGCTCAGACGGATCATCAGCACTGTAAACCAGGAAATCAACTGCCTGATTGCCGCCCAGATCTTCGATTCGCATGATCTGTCCCTGCTTGAGCACCCGCGACCAGGGATGCCGGGCAGGAACCACTTCGTCGTAAATTGCAGTTTTGGGATCGAGCTGGGTTGATGTTGTCGTCATGGTTTTATCCCTTTCAATTAATCCCTTTCAGTTAGTCTTGAGCAAACAAAGCATCTGTATTGACAAAGCCGCGCTCTGCTTCAGGATTGGCAGTCCGGCAGAGGTCATCGGCGGCGGGAGCAGGGGAGTTCCAGACTGTGACTTGAATGGCTTTGGGTTCGTAAACGGTGCTGGGGTGCAGCGGATGGGGACAGTTCGAGAGGACGACCAGCACATTCATTTCGGCGCGGAGATCGATAAAGCTTCCCGGTTTCTCGGCTCCCTGCACAAGAGTCATTTTGCCGTCTGGCTCGATCACCACTCGCGTAAACAGGTTGAGGTTGGGTGGGATATCGCGCTTACTCAGCCCATATCGCGTCACAGCTCTGCGGAAACTATCGCGAGCGTTAACCCAAAAATCACCTTCCCCATATTTCGCCGCATTACTGGCGGCATTGCTGCACCCGCCGAACAGGTCATGATAGCCAGACGTATCTTCGGTAATCGAGAACAGCACGCGCCCCATGTCGGAATAAATCACCATGCCCTTTTTCAGGAAGGCATTGAACTGAATTTTGGCAGTATCGGCAACGTTGAGTCGCTCGATCGGATTATCAGCGTTGTAGCAAATGAGAGAAACGCCCTGAGAGCCTTCTAAATCAGTGATGCGCAAAGTATTGCCCCGTTTGATCACGCCATGCCAGTACGCGCTACCGGGCAATTTTTCATCGCGCAGAATCAAACCCGGATCGAGGCGAAGCACTGCTCCGTCAGGGGGAGTCGTCTCTGGAGATGAATCTGAGTTCGGCAAATCTGAGTTCGGCAAAACAGATGATTGCGCCATAGAATCCTCCGGTTTCGGTTGAATGATCAGTTAAAACAGAAATGAAACAAAAAACGAAACTGAAAAGAAGGAACTAGAATCACGCTGCCTTCAATAACAAAGCCCAGGAGTGACCAACAGTTACTCAAGTCCTGTATGGTTCTCCCGGGCTTTTTTCCCGCCGTGTGACTAACCTGGCTTCAAAGCTAGAAGCTCAAGCTAGCTGCTTCTCTTGGACCAGCCATCACGCCAATTACAGCCCGATCGGAACCCTAGAAGCGAATCCTATTCAGTTGCGATTGAATTCAATTTTGATTCAGCCTATGTTAGATAAAACCGCTTTTGGCAACATTAGTCAAGCCCAATGAATCATTCAACGGGTGATTGAGGGGTGAGCCTGGGACTCAATGCCAGCGGGTTGATTTCGCTTATATTAGCTCATAAGTCACTGTGGCAGCGGCAAACGAGGTTCTCTCGGCACGATCGTAGGTGGGCTAAAAGCAGGCTTAAACCTGAAAGGAATATTGGGTTTTTAATAGCTTTAATACTTGAACGGTTTTCGTGTCATTGACCTCTGGTTTCGATCGGAGATCAGACAAAAACCGGAGTAGGGTTTCGTTAGTGTCGTAGGTGACTTCCAAAAACAGGTCATAGTCACCTGTGACAAAAGCCACATAGCTAACAGAGTCTAGCCTCGTGAGCTCTTGGGCAATTTGCTGAGCCGCTACCAGATTGGTTAGCTTGACTTCAACCAGGGCAATCTGCCTGAATCCAAGCTTATCTGGATTGAGATACGCCTGAATTTTAATTGCATTGAACTCTAGCAAACGCTGGACTCGATTGCGAATCGTTGCTTCTGAAACGCCGGCTCGTTTCGCGATCTCCGTGAATGCCATGCGTCCATCTTGATGTAGAAGTTGCACCACTCGAATATCTAGCTCATCGAGTGGTAAACGATCGCTTTCCTGATTTGGTGTTGATTCAGTCATAGCGCCTGCTGATTCTTTACGGTGATGAGGCATGCAGCCAAAACGAAAGGCGAAAATAGCTAGCTTAAAACTACGAAAATCGTACTAAATTTAGCATAATCATATCAATTTTAATAGAAAATGGAAGTTTTTCTGCGATTTGTAACAGTAAATACAGCTTTAAATTTCTGTCATCGCTAAGTTGAAACCTGAAGCTCAATCTGTTTTCAATCTGTATCTTGGTCTGTATTTTAATTTGTATTTCAATTGTCCTTGTGCAGGTATTCCAAACTTTGGTAATAAGCAAGTGGTAGTAAGCAAATGATGGCAAGTGCTGTTCCTGGCTGGCTAAGAGGACTCTGGAAACGGTTGTCGATCGAAACTGGAGACGGACAGCGCGACACTGAAACACAGGTGTTTTATCTGCAAACTTCGACCTGTTTTGGAGATTTGCGAATTCCAATCGATCGCCCTGGCTTGACCCAGGCAAGCTTCTCGTCTCTGGCTTTAGCCGATGCTCTGGCACTATCACGCCAGCAGGGATTTGCAGGCATTACCCAGTTTGAGCAGGGATGCTGTCAGTGGATGAGATATATCGATTACCAGCCGCCACAGCCTGTTCGGGATATCGGATTGCTGTATTGGGACAATGACATTTTGATCGAGGAAGGAATTGATCAAATATATCGGGAAGAATGGCAAAAGGTGGACGATGGCAATGGTGATTATACGGCTCTAGTTCTAACTGAAGCTTTAACTGACGATCCTTCATCCCATTCTGCTACAAACTGGCAAGCCAGCTTGGTCATTGCCGGAGATTATTTTGTTTACACCCAGAATCGATCGTTTTCCTTACCGTCAAATGGCTCCCTAACCGATTGCCTCCTTCAGGCCACCGCCCCTGAAAAACAGCAAGACTATCTTGCCTGCGAAATTTCGTTTGGGCGTTGTCGATCGGGTCGAGTCCCGTGGGAAATTCAGCGATCGACGATACCCTGGCGCGAAGGCTCTGCTCTGTGGTCTGCGTCAGATTTGACAATTGACCTGGAGAACCAGCGAGTTTTGCAGGCTACTCATCAGAATGATAGTGATGAGGTTGAGAGGAAAATGCAGCAGGAAATC
This sequence comes from Leptolyngbya sp. ST-U4, assembly GCF_039962215.1. NCBI lineage: Bacteria > Bacillati > Cyanobacteriota > Cyanophyceae > Leptolyngbyales > Leptolyngbyaceae > Leptolyngbya > Leptolyngbya sp. ST-U4. Next base: position 49,325 of record NZ_JAMPKZ010000015.1, on the reverse strand, counting down.
CGAGAATGGCAAATCTGGGAATGGGGTACGGGCCAGGTATTTGTTTTCTAAGTTAGGGCTGAGACATCGTTTCGATTTAGTTTCGATACAGTTTAATTTATCTTCTGGTATCCCTTATGGTGATTAGTCTGAGTAACATTTCCAGTCAAAAGAAAAGCACGTTTTTTGCTGCGCCTCTGTACACCTCCGCCGCGCTCTTGACGTTTGAGCAGCAGCATATTTTTCGGCAAACCTGGCTTTATATTGGACGAGCCGAGGAACTCATGCAGTCGGCAACCGTTAGGGCGATCGAGGTTGCTGGAACCAGCGTCTTGATCACTCACGGCAAAGATGGCAATCTTCGCGCGTTTCACAATGTCTGCCCGCACCGAGCCGCCCTGTTTTGCAGTGAGGCGGGGCTGTATCAGCTCAAGCATCTGATTTGTCCTTATCATGCCTGGACTTACAGCTTAGAAGGTGATTTGGTGGGTGTTCCCCGGGAAGAACGGTTTGCGTCTGAGTTTTGTCGATCGGACTACCCGCTAACGCCAGTTCGATTGGAGCAGTGGCAGGATTTTGTGTTTCTCTGCTTTTCAGATGCTGCTCCGCCGCTAATCGAGTTTTTGGGCAGCATCCCTGCCGCGCTAAACGAGCACTTTACCCCCCAAACAACCCTGCTGCTACAAAAGCAATATTCGGTGCAGTGTAACTGGAAGGTGTATCACGACAATACCCTGTGTGACTATCACGTTGCCGTGGCGCATCGCACGACGCTGGATGTTGTTCAGGGTCCGGTGAGCCGTTACCAGCATGAATTTGATGCATTTGTGAATCTGCTGTACACACCAACAACCAAGGATTGGCGATCGCAGAATTCGGTGCTCGCGGAACTCAACGATCGCAGTCGTGAGGGCTTCTTTACCTTTGGCATCTTTCCAAATCTGCATCTGCTGGCATTGCCCAATGGAGTGATTGCTTGGCTCCGCATCGACCCGGTGAGCGTAGACCAGAGCCTGCTCAACCTGGAGATCTACGGGGTGCCTGAACTCAGTCCGTCGATCGATCAGCTATCGCAAGACTTTGAAAGCTTTACCGCAGAAGATATGGCAATTACTGAAAGTGTGCAACGAGGCTATGCGAGCGGGGCATATCATTCAGGCCCGGTAAATCAGCTAGAAGATCGTATTGTGCACCAGCAGCAAATCATTTGGCAGTATTTGCAGGCAGGGTTGCAGCGCGCTCGATCCAGCGTTTCTCCAGAAATCGCAGCACTGTTGTCAGATTAATCTCTTAGGCTAACAGCTCGGCGATTGTTGCCTCAATCAAAGCGGTATCTGCGGCGTTATATCCTGGTCCTCCGGCACAATGTCCCCAAATTGACTGCATAATTCTTAATTCGGCACTCGGCATGTGCGCCACTTCGATCGCATTATCTTCCGGTGGAAAGTACAAATCAGTCGCGCTGGGCATCACGATCGCCTTTGCCCGAATCGATCGCAGTGCCAGGGCAAAATCGCCTTTGTAAAGCGAATTGTTGCTGATGTCCCCGTGCTGCCACGTCCAGAGCATGGCTAGCAGGTCATTGGCATCCCAACTGAGATGATCGTCTTCCCACCATTTCAGCAGGGCTTCCACCGTCTCGAATCCCAATTCTCGATATAGCCCTTCTCGATAAAATGCCTGTGAATATGCCCACCCTGCATACACCCGTCCAAATGCCTTAAGTCCTGCCGTTGGTGGCTCGGTGTAACGCCCGTTTTGCCAGGTGGCATCGGCAGTCAAAGCCGCCTTTACCCCTTCTAGAAACACGCGATTATGCACCGAGGTTTTTGCCGAACCGCAGTAGGGAAAAATGCGCTCAACGCGATCGGGATACAGGGCTGCCCAGTGATATGCCTGCTGCGCTCCCATCGACCAGCCCAGAACCAGGGCAATGCGCTCAATGCCAAACTGTTCGGTAATCAGGCGGAACTGACACTGAATGTTGTCGTACAGCGTCACGTGGGGAAATGCCGCACCGTCTGGAATATTTGTGGCTAAAGTATTGCTGGCTAAAATATTGCTGGGCGAGGAGGACAGCCCATTACCAAACAAATTGGGCACGATGATGAAATAGCGATCGGGGTCAAGGGCTCGGCCAGAGCCAATCAGAACTGCATTGCTACGATGGGTTCCCGTGTAGTGGGTCGGAAAAATAATCACATTATCTTTTTGAGCATTCAGCGTCCCGTAGGTGGCATAGGCAAGTTTTGCATCAGGCAAAATCTCACCCGATTGGAGCTGAACGTTTCCCAACTCATAGACTTCGTAGTCGATCGCCATATTTTTTGCTAAGGATCACGGATTCAATAAGCTTTAATTCTCCATCTGAAGTGCTTCTGGTGGGTGCTGTTCTGTTGGTGCTCTTTGATGGGGCGGTATTCTAAGTACTGGACAAAAGCTTGCAAAGACTGAGTAGGAGAGGGTTTCATGGGAATTACCACATTCATCCATAAAACCCTCATGAACCAGATTACTCTAATCCAAAAAGCATTGCAGCCCCACTTGAGGTGGCACAGAGCACGAGTCGCTTTTCTAGCACTGTTCCTGGTCGCCTTATTTCGGGTCAAAACGGTGAACTTGACCCAATTGGCAACTGCATTCATGGGTCAAGCCAAACTGGAATCAAACTACAAACGCCTGCAACGGTTTTTGGGTGAGTTTGAGTTGGATTATCATCGCATCGCCTACTTCGTGGTTGAACTGATGGAAATTCCTCAACCCTGGATATTGTCTGTAGACCGGACAACTTGGGAGTTTGGCAATTGTGTCCACAATATCTTGATGCTGGGAGTCGTTCACAAGGGCGTTGCCTTTCCCCTACTCTGGTGGATGCTGGATAAAAAAGGCAACTCCAATACCAATGAACGGATTGACTTATTGGAGGAGTTTTTTCAGGTGTTTCCCGAGGTTGAAGTGGAATACCTGACGGCAGACCGGGAGTTTCTGGGACAGGATTGGTTTGGGTATTTGTTAGAGCAAGGCTTCGTTGAATTCCGCATCCGAATTCGGGAAAGCGACAAACTAGAGAATGGTCGTCAATCGCTGAAAGCTAAAGTCGTCTTCAGTCCTCTAAAGGCTGGACAACAACAAGTGTTACGTCATCGTCGTCAGGTTTGGGGACATTGGGTTTACGTCAGTGCGTTACGGCTTGAGGATGGGAAATTGTTGATTGTCGTCACCAACCATCGTCCCCATTGTGCCATTGCGGATTACGGTAAAAGGTGGGCGATTGAAACCCTGTTCGGTTGTCTGAAAACCCGAGGATTTTGTTTAGAGTCTACTCACCTGAAAGACCCGGAGCGTCTTAGTCGGATGATCGCACTCCTGACCATTGCCTTATGTTGGGCATTCCGTACTGGGGAATGGCTAGCCGAACAAAAGACAATTCCAATCAAAAAACATGGACGTAGAGCCAAGAGTATCTTTCGCTATGGTTTTGACCACCTGCGTCAAATATTACTGAATCTGGAGGTGTTCGCCGATGAGTTTTTCCACGTTCTGCAATTTTTGTCCTGTACTTAGGGCGGTATTACACAATTGTCTTTGCTCCGTCTACCACGATCGATGCTCCATGCATCAGGGCAGGGGCATCTGCCGCCAAAAACAGCGCAACCTGAGCGATTTCTTCGGGTGTTCCCAATCGACCGATCGGCATGGTGGCAATTCCCTGATTCCTGGCTTCAACGGGGTCTGAATCAACGTTAAATTCCTGTTGCAGCATTGGGGTATCGATCGGACCAGGACAGAGCGCATTAATCCGAATATTGGCTTGGGCATATTCCAGTGCCAGGGCACGGGTAAAGGACAACACGGCTCCCTTACTGGCGCAATAGGCAGCATAGAAGGGCTGTGCCACGATCGCTAATTCTGAAGCAGTATTGATAATCACGCCATGACCCTGCTGCTGCATCTTGGGAATGGTTTGCTGGCAAAGGGAAAACACCGAAAGAAAATTGACCGTCATGATTTGTTCTAGAGTGGCATGATCAGTCTGGTCAAAGGGAAGGACGGCAGAAATGCCCACATTGTTATAAAGAACATCAATCCGTCCATAGGTGCGCCAGCAGGCTTCTACGGCTTCGGCACACTGAGCAACGATCGATAAATCGGCGGCGTAAAACTCAAACTGATAGCTCTGGGCAAGTAGTTCTGCGGCAAAGGCTTCTCCGGCTGCGACATTTCGATCGATTCCAAAGACGATCGCGCCCTGTTCGCAAAAGAGCTTAGCAGCGGCTTTGCCAATTCCCGAACTGATACCCGTGATAATCGCAACTTTATCCTGAAGTCGATTCATTAGCCAATCTAAAATGAACTTACTGAGCGATGACTTTAGCGAACCCAATCCCTGATCAAAGCGAACTCATGACCTCGATCACCTGGTCAGAAGTCGTAACGCTGCCAAAAAGACCGCCCTCTATTTTGACCATTTCGATCGCTGCCCAATGCAGCCGCTCATCGCTTTCTGCGCAGCAATCCTCCAGCAGCAGGGTATCATAGCCGCGATCGCTCGCTTCTCTGAGGGTGGTATGTACACAGACGGCAGTTGTCACCCCGCAAAGAATCACGTTCCGAATGCCTCGCTGCCGCAGCAAATGATCCAGATCAGTGGCATAGAACGCTCCGCTTCCTGGCTTATCGATAATCGGTTCTCCCGGTTGAGGACTCAGTTCGGGAATAATATCCCAGCCTGTCTCGCCGCGAACCAGCAATCGTCCCATCGGACCTTCGCTGCCAATTGCAGCACCCGCTTTTTCGTTGCGCCAACGTTTTGTTGCAGGCAGATCCAGCAAATCCGATCGATGTCCTTCCCGGGTGAAAAAGACCGAAAACTGCTTTGCCCTTGCAGCGGCTAACAGGCGTTGAATTGGGGCAATGGGGGCTTGGGTCAGAGAAATATCATATCCCTTTTTTGCCAGGTATCCGCCCGGACTGCAAAAATCTGCCTGCATATCAATCACGAGAATCGTAGTGTTGTGCGGCTGCAAATTGCCGTCATACGGAAAAGGATGAGGATCAGCCGGAATATACATAATTGGGAAAGTCTTGATGAGACAAAGATAAGACAAACCAGTACAAAATCTTTTAATTCTAAGCCGAGCCAGAATCAATATTTCGAGCTGTGATGAGGGAAGACGAGGAACAGAAGGACAGGAAGAATAATAGTTGTTTCAACGGTCATCATTCTCACTCTATGCAATGAGCATGATCGATGTAAACAAACTTAATTGATTCGGATTGACCGCGATCGATAACATTCCTTGTATATGTTGATACAAAACTGTTCAACCCGACTCAATACACTACAAGGCTGTGCTGTGATCGTGCATCGGTGTTGAGGCCGCTCATTTTTTTGAAAATATCGTGCGGTTCAATTAAGAAATCCGTTAACCGATTGACTAAATATTGCGATACATTGCGATCGCCTTTTGCAAAAGTATCCAGAATAACCCAGTGAAAGTTTCTAAATTTTCTCTGCTCGTCTTCACCCTACCGCTTTTCTAATGGCTCAACTTTTATCTCCCGAACTGGAATCGCTCAAATCAACCCTGGAAGCGCAGGGAGTTAAATATGCACTGGCAAGTTTTGTGGATATTCATGGTATGTGCAAAGCCAAAGCCGTGCCTCTGTCCCATTTCGGTCAAATGATGCGAGGTTCGGAACTGTTTACAGGAGCTGCGCTAGACGGTGTACCGCAGGATGTTAGCGATGAAGAAGTTGCAGCAATGCCTGATCCTGCCTCTGCCACAATCTTGCCCTGGAACTCGGAAATTGCTTGGTTTGCTAGCGATCTCTACCTGGAAGGAAAACCGTTTGAGGCGTGCTGCCGCAGTATTTTGAAAAGAGTGCTGGCACAAGCCGCAGAGATGGGCTTCGGCTTTAATTTGGGAATTGAAACGGAGTTCTTTATTCTCAAAGAAACAGCAGACGGTAAGCCAATTCCAATTAGCGATCGCGATGTGCTGCATAAACCCTGTTACGACGTGCAAGGGCTGCTAGACAACTATGCCTGGGTGACAGAAATTGTCGAGGCAATGAATCAGCTCGGCTGGGATGTGTATTCGTTTGACCACGAAGACGGCAACGGACAGTTTGAAACCGACTTCGCCTACACCGATGCCCTGACAATGGCGGATCGCTTCACGTTCTTCCGGCTGATGGTGAAGGAAATTGCTCGCAAACACGGCTTTTTTGCCACTTTTATGCCCAAACCTTTTGCCAACCGCACGGGCAGCGGCGCACACTATAATATGTCGCTGGCAGACCTGGAGACGGGCAAAAATCTGTTTGAGTCCGCAGACGATCCGCGTGGCTGTGGGTTATCGAAGCTGGGCTATCAGTTTATTGCGGGCGTCTTGCGTCATGCTCCGGCGATCTGTGCGACGATCGCTCCTACGGTCAACAGCTACAAACGCCTGATTGCCCGAGGCAGTATGTCGGGCTTTACCTGGGCACCCATTTACATTTGCTACGGCAACAATAACCGGACGAACATGCTGCGAATTCCGCTGGGTGGCGGCAGGGTCGAGTGTCGTGCGGCAGATATCTCTACCAACCTGTATCTGGGGGCAGCGATGATTTTGGCAGCCGGACTGGAAGGAATTCGCGAAGGACTCGACCCGGGTGAGCCGCACACCGAAAATATGTACAAGCAGTCCCTCGCAGACCTGCAAGACATGGGAATTCGCTTTTTGCCGCGCAACTTGGAAGAAGCGATCGCCGCCTTTGCCGCAGATCCTTTAAGCGAGCAGGTGATGGGGTCGCTGATGTACCGGACGTATATCGACTTTAAATCGCAGGAATGGCAGGCGTATCACAACCACGTTTCCGACTGGGAGATTCAGCGGTATCTCAAGTTCTTCTAGTCAGGACGATTCTCCTCGTTGGGGGAATTGCTCATGGATTGCTCGTTTCATTGTTTATTTCATGAACTCAAGGAGGAAATACCGCGAGTGGCTCACTCTAGCACGACCGAACCAGGCAGTCCTAATTTTGCTCCGCTCCCGTCAAACAAGCGCTACCTGAAGCCGTCTGTATTCTGGAGTATCCGTCAGGGATTTCCTCGCTGGCTTTCACTGACGGTCGGGGCGTTATCGCTCCTGATTCCGTTTATTGCCTGGACGATCGTGAGCTATGCTGGCGTGGTTTCCCCGATGTTTTTACCGACTCCCACGGCAGTGCTTCAGGCAGGGCTGCAAATGCTGACTGAAAATAACCTGTTGCTTGATATTGGGGTGAGCAGTGCCAGAGTGGCGGGCGGCTTTCTGCTGGCAGCTCTAATTGGAGTGCCGATCGGATGGGCAATGGGTGCGTTTCACAGTATGGATAGCCTGTTTGCGCCGATCGTTGGAACGGTGCGCTATATGCCCGTTACGGCGTTTGTGCCGCTGATCGTCATCTGGGTAGGACTGGGCGAAGAATCAAAGATTCTTATCATCTTTTTGGGCGTGGTTCTTTACAACGCGATGATGGTGGCGGACGCGGTAAAGTTTATTCCCAATGAAATGATCAATGTTGCCTATACGCTGGGTGCGACTCGTCGAGATGTGTTTTTTAAGGTGATTCTGCCTGCCACGTTCCCCAGTGTGCTGGATACATTGCGCGTCAACATTTCCGGTGCGTGGAACTTTCTGGTCATTGCCGAACTACTGGCAGCTCAAAGCGGTTTAGGGTTCAGAATTATTCAGGCCCAGCGATTTCTACAAACCGAAAAGGTGCTGTTTTGTATTGCGGTGATTGGCTTGATTGGGTTGATCATTGACTATGGCTTGAAGTGGCTTTCGGCAAAACTCACCCCTTGGGCAGACCAAATTCGCAGCTAGACCCCATTCAGGCGGATCCTGCTCACTATTTAGGCAGATTGCGCGGAAATTGTATTTTGATTTACATATTGCGGGGTGTGAATCATATTTAACTGATGATTGGCAACACGCTTAAAATCTTGCATTCACCCATTCTCTTTGCTTAGCAATAATTTTGTTTGACCAATGTTTGACGAACAGCTCAGGACACCCAGATATGCTTGATACCCGCTTCGGTCATCAGCCACGAGAATTGAATACTGCGGATGGGAGTTCCGAAAGCATTGCAGTTCAGCCCAAAATGGAAATTCGATCGCTCTCCAAGCAGTTCTCGATGCGGGGCGACCAGCCGTTAACCGTTCTTCAGGACATTAACCTGAAACTTTATCCTAGAGAGTTTATCTGTCTGGTGGGTGCATCGGGCTGCGGGAAGTCAACGCTGCTGAATATTGCCGCAGGGCTTGCCACTCCCTCGACTGGACAGGTGTTAGTGGATGGGGAAGATGTAACTGGGCTGCCCGGTTCCGATCGCGGTATGGTGTTTCAGGGCTACACGCTGTATCCCTGGCGAACGGTCGCTCAAAACGTTGCCTTCGGGTTGCAGCTTCGCAAGTTGCCCAAGGTTGAGCAAAAAGAGCGAGTGTCCTACTTTCTGGATGTCGTGGGGCTAACCCAGTTTGCCAATGCCTACCCTAAACAGCTTTCTGGCGGTATGAAGCAACGGGTGGCGATCGCCCGTGCCCTGGCAAATGAGCCGTCGGTTTTGTTAATGGATGAACCATTTGGCGCACTCGATGCCCAGACCAAAGAGCAGATGCAGCAATTTTTGCTCGACGTTTGGGAAAAGACGCACGTCACGGTTTTGATGATTACCCACGATATCGAAGAAGCAATTTTTCTGGCACAGCGCGTCTATGTAATGGGGGCGCGTCCGGGACGGCTCAAGCAGGTGATAGAAACGCATCTACCGGAGCATCACGATCTGGAGGTTAAGCTTTCGCCAGAATTCATCAGCATCAAACGAGAGATTATCCGCCTGCTACATGAGGCTGAACCCTAACCTGCGATCGCAGATTGCACGCCGTAATCTTCGCTGCACTGTTATCGTGCAAGCCTTCGGGCAAAGCGTTGATTTCTGTTTCAAGTCGTTTTGGTTAAGTTTATTCGTCGATCGCATTAAAGGAATATCGGAGAGTTATGAATCGGACTACCGCTTTACTCAATCGTCGTCGTGCGCTCATGCTGATGGGGGGCTTGGCAGGCGGGTTGGCGTTACATGGCTGTACCCAGGGCAATGCTGGCTCTTCGTCTAATGCGGCATCTCAGACCATCACCTCTGGGGTAAATCCCTGGCCCGGCTTTTCAGGACATTTTGTCGCACTGCAAAAAGGTTTCTTCAAGGAAGAGGGGCTAAATGTTCAAGAAGCTTTCTTTCAAAGTAACAGTGATGAAATAACCGCTTTCCTGGCAGGAAAACTGGATGTTGCCTGGCTCACGTCAGGGGATGTACTGCAATGTATTGAGAAAGATCCAACAATCCGCATGATTTATGTGGTGGATTATTCCAATGGCTCAGATGGCATCATCGGGCGCAATATCAAGTCTCCGGCTGACCTGAAAGGCAAAACTGTTGCTCGCGAAAACATTCTTTTTCAAAATGTGCTGCTGCAAGCTTATTTAGCTAAGGGTGGTTTAACCGAGGCAGATATCACCCTTAGGGATATGACCGCGGCCGATGCAGCCACTGCATTTGCGTCTAGACAGGTTGATGCGGCAGTCACTTTTGAGCCGTGGTTAACAAAATCAGCCAAGGACGGGGGCGGAGAAGTGATTTTCAGCAGTAAAGATACTAACTTGATTGCTGATGTCATTGCGACTCGTCAGCCGATGATTGAAACACGCAAAGCAGATTTGCAGGCTTATTTGCGGGCGGTTGATAAAGCGGTGAAGCTGGTCAATGCCAGTGACGCAGAGGCGATCAAAATTACGGCAGACAAACTTGGAGTTTCTGAAGCAGAAGCCAAATCCCAGATTGCCGGGGTAAAAATCTTTGATATTGCCATGAACAAATCCATCGGCTTCAATGCCAATAGTCCTAACAATGTGATGAAAAACTTCGAGCTCAACCTGAAAGAAGGTGCCCGAATGAAAGTTATTTCCGATGGTATGCAGATTGATAAACTTTACGATGATTCAATTCTGATGTCTCTGTAGGGTCAAGGAAGCAGCCAGGAGATCAAGAATTGTGGGAGATCAAGAATTGCGGTTATGTCGCACAGAGTTTGTAGTAACCAGTAATTTGCATCGTTTGCGTTGTTGTAAGGTCTGGATCAACGCAGCAAGATGACTCCCACGATCGCTTCCGCTATAAATCCATCTGCCGATTCATCTCATCCCCACTGTTGCAATGCTAGGGTCGAGCAAGGAGGGGAAGGGGATGACTTCGTTCCGACTGACACGACGACGATTTCTGCAAGCAGCGGGAGGAGCAGGCCTCCTGACGGTTTTAGGCTGCAATGGGCAGGAGCAAAACATGGTGACGCTTTACACCTTTGGCGATTCGATTCTAGATTGTGGACGGTACAACGAGTATGGCGTCCATCCGGGGCAACTGTTAGTACAGAACGATAACCGTCTCTTTGCTGAATTTGAGGGACAGGATCTCGCCTCGATCGGATCTGCCCGCTTAGAACACCGTGCTCGTGATGGCGCAACGGTTGAAGGTTTACCTGCTCAAATCAAGGGATTGCAGGTTCAGGGAAAGTCAATTGCGCTGATCACGGTAGGCGGCAACGATCTGCTGCGGGGGCTGATCGCCGATACGGGTGCAGGAATTGCAGGCTTTGCCAGTGCCCTCGACGCTTTTGTACAGCAGTTGCCCATCCGTCCGGTTTTGCTGGGTAGCGTCTATGATCCCACCCTGGGAGATGACCGTCGCAATTTCGTAGGGGTTGAGCCAGCGATCGCCCGTAACAATCTTGGGCGAATGAATACCGCCATTCAAGACATTGCCAATCGCTATGGGCAATTTGTCGATCTGCATGCTCATTTCCTTAAAGGCGATCCTTCCTGGTTCACTGCAACGATCGAACCCAGTTTGCGAGGAGCATCTGAAGTACGGCGCGCTTTCCTTCCTTATGTGATGCAACTAGTGTGATGCACCTAACGCCAAAAGTGTAATTTTTTGTGTTCCTTGCATCGATTGAGATCTGCAGGATACCAAAACCTGATCGCGCCGACAGTAGATTTCCCGGCTAGCCTTTTGTCACTTTTCATCATTGCAGTTCGGCGACCTCGTGCGCTTGGGTAAAAAAGGCTTTTGCTGCTGCCCTATTTTGCTTTTCAGGCGTTGCTGAATCGGGATATGAAGGGTGCAAATTCAGCTTCTGTATCGCCCCCTAAATCCCCCAATGCTGAGGGACTTTGAATTCTGGTTCCCCCAAAGTTGGGGGGCTAGGGGGGCGTATCATACGCTTATTCAGCAACGCCGCTTTTCACTCAGCCTCACAAAGTTGAGTACCGAGTTCTGCAAGTTCGATGTTTTAAGCGTACGGATTGGATTAGCGTTAGAGCAGCACTGGGTGTCAAGGCGAAGATGAATGCTTTAGGATAGAGGCCACATCAATAAAACTTCATGGATACGGTGAATCCGAACGGTTAAGGCAATCTCTTCCCCTTCTAAACTGGTTGTGGCTGGCTTTCATGCATTCTCAGAACCATTGCGCGTCAAAATCGTGGAGCTGCTGCGGGAGAATGAGCTTTGCGTTTGCGACCTTTGTGAGGTGCTGGACGTGGCTTAATCGAAGCTGTCGTTTCATCTCAAGACTCTGAAGGATGCAAGCTTAGCGCGACCGCGCCAGGAAGGACGCTGGATCTACTACAGTTTGAATGTGCCACAATTTGTTGTCCTGGAGCAATACCTCTTGGAGTTTCGCCGCTACAGCCTAATGCTGCCTGCCTGTCCTTGTACCGATAAGGATTAGGACACTCAATTCATTTGTGTGAAGTGCTATATAAAGTGCATTGGTGCCATTTTCTAGCATCCATCAATAAAAATTGATAGACTACTCATCAATATAAGTTTAGATGGAGGAGCGATGGCAATACGGGTTGGAATCAACGGATTTGGACGAATTGGACGATTAGACCTGAGAGCCGCTTGGGGGTGGGCAGATCTGGAGTTTGTTCATATCAATGAAGTCAAAGGTGGCACTGAAGCTGCTGCTCATCTGTTAAAGTTCGACTCGGTACACGGACGCTGGGCACCCGATGTTACGGCGGGCGACGATCGCATTTACATTGACGGTCAGCCAATTACCTTTTCCGAACATACCAAGCCAGGCGATGTGCCCTGGGATGAGTTGGGTGTTGATATTGTGCTGGAATGCTCTGGCAAGTTTCGCACCCCAGAGACGCTCGATCCCTACTTCAAGCGAGGCGTTCGCAAAGTGATTGTGGCGGCTCCGGTGAAAGAAGGAGCATTGAATGTGGTGATGGGAGTCAACGATCACTTGTATGACCCCGCTCAGCACAATTTGTTAACGGCGGCTTCCTGCACCACCAACTGCCTTGCCCCGGTCGTAAAAGTTATCCATGAAGGCATTGGCATTAAGCATGGCGTTGTCACGACTATCCATGACAATACCAATACGCAAACGCTGGTTGATGCCCCGCACAAAGATTTACGACGGGCACGCGCTTCTGCCCTGTCCCTCATTCCCACCAGCACAGGTTCGGCGACCGCGATTGGCCTGATATATCCCGAACTGAACGGCAAACTGAACGGGCTGGCGGTACGAGTGCCCTTGCTGAATGCGTCCCTCACAGACTGCGTGTTTGAAGTCGATCGCCCAACCACGGTGGCAGAGGTCAATCAACTGCTTAAAGCCGCATCGGAGCAAGAGCCGCTGAAAGGCATTCTGGGCTATGAGGAGCGTCCGCTGGTCTCGATCGATTACCTCAATGACCCGCGATCTTCGATCGTCGATGCGCTGTCCACCATGGTCGTAGACGACACCCAGGTCAAGATCTATGCCTGGTACGACAACGAGTGGGGTTATTCCAACCGGATGGTGGAACTGGCGCGAAAAGTTGCATCCAATCTGAATTGAACCTGAATTAAGGAATTCTCTGACATGGCTTCTTCCTCTGCTCCCCGTGCCAGCCTCAAAAACTATGCGATCGTCACCCTTGCTTATTGGGGGTTTACGCTAACGGATGGCGCACTACGAATGCTGGTGCTGCTCTATTTCAACGAGATTGGCTACACGCCGATTCAGATTGCATTCCTGTTTCTGTTCTACGAAGTGTTTGGCATTGTCACGAACTTTCTGGGTGGTTGGATTGGCTCACAGTTCGGGCTGAAAGTCACCCTATACAGCGGGATTGGGCTTCAGGTGCTTGCCCTGATCATGCTGTCGTTTCTAAACCGTGACTGGGCACAGTGGTTTGCTGTGCTGTATGTCATGACTTCTCAGGCATTCTCAGGGATTGCCAAAGACTTAACCAAAATGAGTTCTAAGAGTGCAATTCGATTGGTCGTACCTCAAGACGCGCAATCCTCACTGTTCAAGTGGGTGGCAGTTCTAACCGGATCAAAGAATGCATTGAAGGGCGTGGGGTTCTTTCTAGGAGCCGCACTGCTGGGCACATTCGGATTTGTTACGTCGCTGTGGATCATGGCGATCGGGCTGATCTTGGTCCTGTTTACTGGGGTCATGCTGCCCAGGGGCATGGGCAAAATTAAGGCGAAGGTCAAGTTTACCCAGCTATTTTCCAAGAGCCGTGAGATCAACATTCTGTCGGCAGCGCGTTTCTTTCTGTTTGGCTCCAGAGATGTCTGGTTTGTGGTGGGGCTTCCTGTTTTCTTGCGGAGTGCGCTGGGCTGGTCGTTCTATCAAGCGGGGGGATTTTTAGCCTGCTGGGTGATTGGCTACGGCATTATTCAGTTTCTAGCTCCCACTTTGCTGAGGCGCTTTGGCAACGGTGAACCACCTAAGTCAAAAACCATTCAGTTCTGGACAGGCATTCTCACTGCCGTTCCTGCCAGTATTGCCTTAGCCATGCAGTTGAATGCACCACTCAATGTAACGATCGTGGTGGGACTCATGATCTTTGGCATTGTCTTTGCTTTCAATTCTGCCGTTCACTCCTATCTGGTGCTGGCGTTTACCGACGATGACAAGGTTGCCCTCAATGTCGGCTTCTATTACATGGCAAATTCGGGTGGTCGACTAATCGGCACCGTGCTCTCTGGCTTAATTTATCAGCTTTATGGATTAGTGGGCTGTCTGTGGGTGTCGTCGCTGTTTGTCCTGGCAGCCTGGATGATCTCACTGAAACTGCCTGATCCCCAACCGAGTAAAGCCCTTGCCTGGAAAGCAGGTGACGGCGACTAATCTCTTTCATTTCATCTCATTCGCGGTTGTTCTCATGGCTTCCAAAGGTTCTTCAACGCATTCCCATGCAGTGCAGGCAGGCGGTTCGCTCAGCTTCTTCGAGCGATATCTGACGCTCTGGGTGTTTCTTTGCATTGGCGCAGGAATTTTGCTGGGGCGGCTGTTCCCTAGTGTGGCGATTGCGCTGGATGCAATGAGCATTTATCAGGTTTCAATTCCGATCGCCATCTGCCTGTTTTTCATGATGTATCCGATCATGGTGAAGATCGATTTCTCCCAGGCAGCGCAGGCGGTTCGCACTCCCAAACCCGTGGTTCTAACGCTGGTCGTGAACTGGCTAATTAAACCGTTCACGATGGTTGTCTTTGCCCAGTTCTTTCTCGGCTGGCTCTTCCGCCCGCTGATTGTGGGCACTGAAGTGATTCGAGGCGTAGAAGTGTCGCTGGCAAATTCCTATATTGCAGGAACCATCTTGCTAGGGATCGCACCCTGCACGGCAATGGTGTTGCTGTGGGGCTATCTCTGCTACGGCAATCAGGGACATACGCTGGTGATGGTTGCGGTCAATTCGCTAGCAATGCTGTTTCTCTATGCGCCGCTCGGTCGCTGGCTCCTGGCAGCCAATGATCTGGCTGTGCCTTGGCAAACGATCGCGCTCTCTGTCCTGATTTATGTGGGTCTGCCGCTGATTGCAGGAATGTACTCGCGCTATTGGATTTTTAAACATAAGGGACGGGAATGGTTTGAACGACGGTTTTTGCAATATCTCAGTCCGGTCGCGATCGCCGCGCTGCTGATTACGCTGATTCTGCTCTTTGCCTTCAAAGGGGAACTGATTGTCAATAATCCGCTGCACATTCTGCTGATTGCAGTGCCATTGTTCCTCCAGACCAATTTCATCTTCCTCATCTCTTATGTGGCAGCACAAAAGCTCAAACTGTCTTACGAAGATGCTGCCCCGGCGGCACTAATCGGAGCCAGTAATCACTTTGAGGTGGCGATCGCTACCGCAGTTGTGCTGTTTGGGCTGAATTCGGGTGCGGCTCTGGCAACGGTGGTGGGGGTGCTGATTGAAGTGCCTGTGATGCTGATGCTGGTTGAAATCTGTAAGCGGACTGCAATGTGGTTTCCGCGAGAGCCAGAAAAGGCAACGCTGAGCGACCCGCGCTGTATGAGTCCTTATCGCTAGTTCAAGAGAACTTTTCGTATCTGCGAGATGAGATTCGATCGCTGGTCATTGGGCTTGTTGAATCGATCGAAAAATGTGTTCTACAACAGCAAAACTATGAAAGAGCAAGCAATACAACCGATTGAGGAGAATCTGTGGTGGGTGATTCCCGGTAAATTAGCAGGAGTCCGTCAACCTGTCGGGGAAGAACTCTCCACCCTGCAAGCGGCAGGTATTGGGGCGATCGTCTCGGTTTTTCATGAGCCAGCCAATCTGGAGCGATATCAGCAAGCCGGGATTCCTTTTGTCTGGCTCCCGATTGCGATCGATTCGGTTCCTACAGATTCTCAGCTTCAGGAGTTTCTCGATTTTGTTCAGCAGCAAAACGAGGCAGGGCGAGCCGTTGCCGTACATTGCAGCACGGGGAGACATCGAACAGGAACCATGCTGGCTGCTTATCTCATTAAGAATGGTTTGTCTTACTTGGAGGCAATGAAGTCGGTGGTGAGCGCAAATCCTGAAATCGAACTTCCAAGCAATCAATCGGCTTTCCTACAAGTGCTATAGCCAGTACAACCGAGCAACGATCGCTCTTCCTCACACGGTTCAGAAACATTGGCTCAGTCGGGGTGTTGCAATTTACTGTACCAATGGCAGACGGCGCACAGGAACGATGCTGGCAGCTTTTCTAATTGAAACGGGTCTAACGTTTGATCAGGCAATAGAAGTGATTCTCACCGCTAATTCACAAATTGAATTGCGAGAGGCACGGCTCAATTACCTGAAAGCATTGGCTGGTGAGCGAAGTTCAAAGTAATGCACAACACTAGCAGATTCATTCCTCTCACTGAATTTCACAAATATTGACAAGTTTCAATATTGACGATTATCAATTTAAGGATTAGAGTTGCTCCCATACACCCCTACAGTTCCTTGAGAAGAAGTTGTGACGCTTAGACAAGCAGAGCTAGAACAAAAGACGCAAGAAGTTGGCCGTTGCGGTACGGTTGCGGCTCTCACCCTCTCTGAGGAGCAGGCGCGGCAATATTCGGAATGGTTTAAGGTGCTGGCAGATCCCACCCGGCTGCGAATTCTCAACCTCCTATCCAGGAATGAAGAACCCTTGTGCGTTTGCGATATCGTGGATCGCTTTGA
This sequence comes from Leptolyngbya sp. ST-U4, assembly GCF_039962215.1. NCBI lineage: Bacteria > Bacillati > Cyanobacteriota > Cyanophyceae > Leptolyngbyales > Leptolyngbyaceae > Leptolyngbya > Leptolyngbya sp. ST-U4. The sequence goes on along the minus strand of NZ_JAMPKZ010000015.1, from coordinate 32,784 downwards.
TTTAGGTCAGCCCACCATTTCCCATCACCTGAGAATTCTGCGAGACAGTTGCTTTGTGAAAACAGAGCGACGCGCCAATTTCATCTACTACAGCATCAACCGCGAGTGCGTGACAGGGCTTCCTGAAGCTGCTCGGCTGATTATGGGGAGCTAACACGGAAACGAATTGTTCAACAACTGCTTGTCTTGAATATCGAATATTACCAATGTTCGATATATTGACACACTCTACTCAAAGTTCAATAAGAAAGTTCAACAAGTTCTATTTAGGAGAAAAATCATGACAATGTTTAAAGCTCATGTTGCATTGAAAGCCACGAATCTCGAAAAGTCTGTTGCCTTCTACCAGGCAATGTTTGGTGTTACCCCAGTCAAACATAAAACGGATTATGCCAAGTTCGATTTAGACAATCCTGCTCTCAATCTCACCCTGAATCTGACCCAGCAAGTTGAGCCACACGGGGCACTCTCGCACTTGGGCGTTCAAGTAGACAGCAGCGAAGCTGTGAAGCAGGCGATCGATCGTTTTAAAGCGGCAGGCTTGGCAACCTTTGAGGAACAGGATACGGACTGTTGCTATGCCTTACAGGACAAGGTTTGGGTAACCGATCCGGACGGCAACCGCTGGGAAATCTTTGTGGTCAAGGTGGCAGACACAGCTTCCGAACAAAATGTGGGTTCATGCAGCACTCGATCGCAAACTCAGCCAGTTAAAACCTGCTGCGCTTAAGCAAAGGGCTGTTCGTCATCCCGTGTGATAAGCCAGAAACCGAATCAGCGGACGGTGATAAACAGCCTTCTACTCTTGCAGTCTGCATATGCCAATTCATCAGATAAGAGCCATCATGAGCAATAAACCTTTCACTAGCCTGATGCGTTTTGGTCCAGCAGACCAGCGGTTTATTAGTGCTTTAGGAGTCGCTCAAATCTGTTCCTGGGGCTCGCTCTATTACAGTTTCCCGCTGCTTGCAGAAGCGATGTCAACTGAGTTTGGCTGGACGAAGACGAGTCTTTACGGGGCAGCAACATTGGGGCTTTTGCTCTCTGGCATTGCAGCTTACCCCGTTGGAGCCGGGATCGATCGAGGCTACGGACGAAGAATTATGTCTCTCAGTTCGCTTCTGGCAGGACTGCTCCTGATAGGCTGGTCGCAAATTTCCAGTTTGATTGCGTTCTACATCATTTTTGCAGGAATTGGCTGCTTGCAGGCAGCGACTCTGTATGAGCCTGCTTTTGCGGTGATTGCAAATCAAATGGGCGGAGACAAAGCTCGGCAGGGGATTACTGCATTAACGCTTTGGGGTGGATTCGCCAGTACCGTTTTCATTCCTCTGACCGAATGGCTACTGGCACAGGTCGGATGGCGTGAAACATTGATGGTATTGGGAACCGTTAATATCGTGATTTGTGCCAGCCTTTATGCAGCAGTGATCCAGCCGAAGCTTGCTCCCCTGCCAGCTTCACTCCTGAAAAAATCATCTGAACTCAACAATCGTCAGACAATAACTTGGGCACTCCAGAACCCTATTTTCTGGGCACTGCTGTTGTCTTTCATGGTTTATGCTGCTGTCTTTTCTGCCTTTACTTTTCACCTTTACCCATTGCTACTGGAGCGGGGGTTGCACTCAGCACAGGTGGTAACCGTTTTAGCAGTCATCGGTCCAGCGCAAGTTGTAGGACGGCTCTGGGTGTGGAAACTTGCTCCACACGCTTCAATTCAGAGGATTGGCTCTTTTGTTGTTGCGTTATTTCCCCTGGTATTTCTAGGAATTGCTTGGCTACCACCAACATTAACTGTTTTGATTAGCATTGCTGTTCTTTATGGGGCAGTCAATGGGGTCATGACGATCGTGAGGGGAGTTGCCATTCCTGAAATGCTAACGCGCCACTCCTATGGCACGATTAACAGTGCCATTATTGCACCATCTCTCGTTGCAAAGGCTTTAGCTCCGGTCGGTATCGCGATGCTTTGGGTAAGAACGGGTGGCTACAATGCAGTTCTGACGGCACTCTTTTTAGCAACCCTGATTTTAGCTGTAGGGTTTTGGATAGCGGTTGTGTTGAGGCAAATCGTTTACCCTGACATTTTTAAATAAAGGGAATTGTTCATGTCTTCAACTCTACTGAAGCTGACTCAACGCTCATTTTCTACCAGTTTTCGGTTGTCACTTTGCTGCTGTTGAACCATGTCATTCAATCACAAGCCCAGAATTCTTTTCTTGTATGGCTCGCTACGTGAACGCTCCTACAGCCGTCTTTTGGCAGAAGAGGCTGCCCGCATTATTGAAGAACTTGGCGCAGAGGTTCGCTTTTTTGATCCTCGTGAACTTCCCATCTATAGCAGCGTTCCTGACACTCATCTCAAAGTGCAGGAGTTACGCGAGTTAAGTTTGTGGTCTGAGGGGCAGGTTTGGTCAAGCCCAGAAATGCACGGTCAGATTACGGGCACTCTGAAAAACCAGCTTGACTGGATTCCCCTTAGTATTGGAGCTGTTCGTCCCACTCAAGGCAGAACACTAGCTGTGATGCAGGTGAGCGGCGGCTCTCAGTCTTTTAATGCCGTTAATACCCTGCGTATTTTGGGTCGCTGGATGCGGATGTTCACAATCCCCAACCAATCATCGGTTGCCAAGGCCTACGAGCAGTTCAATGAGGACGGCACGATGAAAGACTCGCCCTACCGCGATCGCGTGGTAGACGTGATGGAGGAACTCTACAAGTTCACCTTGCTGCTGCGCGATCAGGTGGATTATCTGACCGATCGCTACAGTGAACGTAAGGAAAAGGGCATTCAGGAGTCTATGAGCGACATTGGTAAGACAATCAATGGCGTTAATCTGAGTCAGATGTAATACGGAATCCGGATTGTAAAGTAACACTATTTTATGCCTCCTTCCACCAGTGAAAAAGGGTGTGTTGTCGAATGACTTCTGGCCTGGCTGTAAGGATATTGCAGCGAGATACTAAGGTTTCTTCGAGTGCATCCAAGTTCTCAAACTTGCGATCGACTAAGGGTTCATCGCTCAATTGCCACAAACGTTCAGCAGGTTGTCACTCTGGAGAATAAGACGGGAGGAATTCCAGATGAATGCCTTGGGGGACAACGGCTTGTTTGGCTTAATGCCACCCCGCTCCATCAATCACTAATAAAACCTGCTTGTTGGCTCCTGCCCTGACCGCTTGGGTAAACTCCTGCAACGCTCGATTGAACCAAGGCACCCTGACTCTCGGTAGGATGAACCACTGGGTTAATCCACTCTGAGGACAAACGAAGGCATACAGGTAGAGCGATTGATAGCGATGATGCGCCGTTGCAATAGGGATTGTTTAGCGTAATTGTGCATCCCATCTCTCCATTCTATAGCGTTACTCTATAGCCGGATTCCTATCACAATTTGAACGATCGAATGCCACCTCTGTGATTAAGATACAAAAACTAACTTGCATTCCTTCCATGAACAGGTTCGATAAGTTGTCTTCCGATGGAGATAGGTGGGGAGCACAAATCCCTGCGTCCTAACTTCACACGCTTTTTAGCTGCCTCGATATGTGCTGTAGGCAAAGGGAGCAGCGAGCAATGGAACATGATAATGAGCGGTGGAGTCAGCAACGCCAAATTGAATGGAAATGCGATCGAGAAAGGGAGGACTCGGTAAGTTCTCTAACTGCTGGGCAAAATATTCACCGATGCCAAAAACTAGCTCGTAGACCCCGACTTGAAGTTCGTTTTCTGTCAGCAGCGGCGCATCTGTGCGACCATCCTGGTTGGTACGCACTGTTTTTAATAGAGTCTTTTCACCTGATTCAGGATTAACTCGCCAAAGCTCGATCGCAACATTGATCGCCGGACAGCCGTGGGCTGTATCTAAAACGTGAGTCGAGAGTTTTCCAACCATTGCATTGCAGTCCTTCATCGTGCCTGAATAATTAATTTGGAGCGTTTAATTCGGAGCGTTAAACCCAACGGTGACGAAAGTTTAGAGTTTCTTGTAGAAAATAGGCGAATTGGAGCAAGGCTGCTTCACCGCCCGGTTTACCTACTAACTGCATCCCAATCGGCAAACCAGAGGATGTCCAACCGCAGGGAATCGAGACAGCGGGAAGACCTGTGAGGGAAATGGTATAGGTGATAGTGAGGTAGTCAATAATCGTCTGCATTGGAATACCGTTAATTTCCAAGATTTCAAGCTCTGTATGGAGGTAGGGAGGAATACTGGCAGTAACAGTAGCGAGGATATCGTAGGATTCAAAAAAGCGTAGAAAATTGAGATAAAGGCGATCGCGGTCGGCTTCAGCTTGCAGCAAATCGGCGGCGGAGATACCAATGCCTCGCTCAATGTTCCAGCGAACGCTTTCAGACAGCAAATGGGAATACTTTTCGTAGTGATATTTTTGCTTGTGCAATAAGGTTGCGGCACGGAGGGTTTCAAAGGCAAAGGTCGCCATTGAGCAGTCTGGATGAGCCGCTTTAACGGGTAAATGAGCGGCAATCTGAGCAATTGCCTGCTGGAATACTGCCTCGACTTCAGAATCGATCGTCGCAATGCCGAGCGATGGACTGAAAGCCAACCGGACGGGCGATCGCAGCAAAGGTGAAAAATCCGGCATTGTCCAGGCGGAACTGCTCCTCGAAAGCGGATCACGATCGTCTACGCCTGCCATCACTGAAAGCATCAGCGCAGCATCTTCGACGGTTCGTGCCAGAATACCATCTGTATCTAGAAAATCCCAAAGCAGCGGCTTCCGACGACGGGGAATGCGTCCGGCAGAGGGGCGAAGTCCAACGATCCCGCAAAAGCTGGCAGGTGTGCGGCATGACCCACCCATATCGGTTCCCTGCGCCAGATAGCTCATTCCGGTACAGACCGCAACGGCTGCCCCCCCGCTTGACCCGCCCGAACTGCGATCGGGGTCATAGGGATTGGCAGTCGGTCCGTACAGCGCATTCGTACAGTGAGTACCCATGCCGAATTCTGGGGTATTCGTTTTGCCAATCAAAATTCCCCCTGCCGTAAGCTTCGCAGTTCCCCGAAGGGGAAATCGCAATCGCGCCACACAAAGTTCATCCTGCTGCGGCACATAGTCCCGATAAAGGGGTGACCCGAAGGTGGTGCGAACATCTGCCGTGGGCGTTAAGTCTTTCACAGTAAAGGGAACGCCGTGTAGTGCCCCAACCCATTCACCCCGATCGATCGCGGCATCTGCTTGAATTGCTTCAGCTTCAGCCCGTTCCCGGCAAAGCGTGATCATTGCCTTGAGGCGATCGTTGAGGCGATCGATTTGCTCAAAGCAAGCACCGACCGCTTCTACGGCACGAATTTGTCGATTGCGAATTGCCTGGGCAAGTTGGGTGGCGGTAAGTTGATGAATCGCAGTCATGATTTAGCGTCATGATTCAGTAAACAAGCGTCCCCAGCCTTTTACAGGGGTGGGATCGACTCCTGCGATTTTAAGGGATTTCCAGACCACTGCCGAGATGGTGTCATAAATGGGGATGCTCAATGCTTGCTCTAGCTCATCTACTAAAGGAGCCGCCCGCAGATTCGTGCAGAAAGTGACGATCGCCTGAGGTCGTTCTGCCGCAGTCCGGTAAATCATCGAGGTAATCTTCTTAGGCGTTACTTCTGAGAAATCAAAGTTGACAGATAAATCGAGGTGCTGCTCGGCGATGCAGTCAAACCCTTCGCGGGCAAAGTTGGCGATAATTCGCTCCTGCACTTCACCCAGATAGGGCGTGACGAGTCCGAGTTGGGTGATTTGACGATTCCGCAAAATTTCAGCAAGTGCCAGCACAGAAGTCGTTGCCGGAATACCCGTCGCGGCGGTAATTTCCTGACAAAGCCGCACATCTGCCTCGAAGCCTAACCAGCCCGCTGACGTTCCATTCCAGGCGATCACATCAACCTGGGCATCTGCCAGCAATTGAGCCGCTTCTAGCAAAGGGGCGTTGTCAAACTGCGCGAGTGCCTGTTCCCGCAGCGAGATTTCCGTGACGCGAAATCGCCCGAAATGAGCCGAGACATTGGGCAACTCGACAACGATTGCACTCGTGATCGGCTCCAGGACGGTGTTAGAAGAAGGGGTGAGCATTCCCAGCAGCACGCGTTTTGTCATCACCTTCATCCACCCCGAAACAGCGAGAATCCCCAGGGCGAAACCTTCAGCGGCAGATGGTAGTGCTGTTCGATTGCATCAATGCCAAATCGAAACGGAACCACATCCAGGAAGGGACGATCGGGCAACGGATATCCAAGCTGACGATAGAACGCGCCCACATGAAAAACTGCCTTGTAGATACCTGGTTCGACCTTCTCTCCCTGAGCTTTTCCATGGGCGATCGGATGGTCTAAAGTCCCCTGGCTCGACAAGATGCCTGAAGCAATCGGTGCGGGTACGCCAAGCTGAAAGATTTCGACCTTCATTCCCGCCGCAGGCAACCCGCGAGTCACATCCACCACATGAACCGAAATTCCACCCGCCATCAGGATTTAACCAGGAATTTAGATAATCCAGAAGCACGCTCCATCAATATCATCAGCAGCGCAGTTGATAGAATCAGCAGACCCGAAATAGCAGCCGCTCGGACATCTAAATCATTTTCAATCATTGACCACATCCGGATGGGCAGTACCTCGGTTCTAGAATCAGATAAGAATAGCGAAACGGTAATATTGTCAAACGAGCTGAGGAACGCCATAAATGCACCTGTGATCACACCTTGTTTAATCAGCGGTAATGTGACATGAAAGAAAGTGTAGATTGGACTTGCACCCAAAACCGTTGACGCTTCACGCAAAGAGTTACCCAGCTGAGCCAAACTGGCGAGCGTGGTGCGAACGACATAGGGAATACAAATCACGACATGACTGATAACGAGTGTGAGAATCGAAAGCCGCCAGCCAATCATGCTAAAAAAAGTCAGCATTCCCAGACCGACCGCAATTCCCGGTAATGCCAGCGGTGACATGACCAGCGCATCCATTGCCGATACCCAGCGGGCACGACTTCCCGCCATTGCAAGAGAAGCGCAAACGCCCAGAACGACACAGAGCAGGGTTGCCCACAGCGCGATTTGAAAACTGGTGACGGCTGCCGACCAGAGTTCGGGATAGTCAAACAACGCCAAATACCATTGCAGCGAAAAACTGGGCGGCGGAAACCGCAGCGTTGGGGCAGAACTGAAGGACGCAATCAGGACAATCAGGGTCGGCAGGGTGAGCATCAGCAGACTAAAGGCAGCAATGCCGCCCATCACCCAGTTAAACGAAAGCCGATCGATTTGAGGCGATGGGTGAGAGGACGATCGCGCTGATGCAGTTTTGGAAGCAGCAATTGACATCATTAGCTCCTAGTTGACTCCTAGTTGACTCCTAGCGAATATAGGCACGGCTCTTTTGACCGAGTGCACTGAGTCCCACCACCACCGCTAGCACGACCGCCAGCAAAATCGCAGAAACGGCAGCCGCAAACGGACCATTCAGCAAGACGACCGCCTGCTGATAGATCAGCGTCGGCATAAACATCACCTGACCACCCCCAATAATCGAAGGCGTGACAAACGAACTGACCGTAATTGCAAATACCAGCAGACAACCAGAGACCACGCCCGGTAACGTCAGCGGAAAAATGATCTTCCAGAAAGTGCGCCAGGCTCCGCCCCCCAAACTTGTTGAAGCAGCCGCCAAGCGTGGATCAACCTGCGAGAGAGAAGCGGCGATCGGCAGAATCATCAAGGGAAGCTGAATTTGGGTCATGGCGATCGCTACCCCATGATGCGTAAACAGCAGTTTGATTGGCTCTGAAATTAATCCCAAACTCTGCAAGAACGAATTCACCAATCCCTGCTTGCCTAGAATTACAACCCAGCCAAACGTTCGCACTACAGCACTAGTTAGAAGTGGCAGCAGAATCAAAAACGTCAGAATTCCTTTCCAGGCAGCAGGAGCATTGACAAACACATAAGCGACGGGATAGCCCAGAATTAAACAGCCCAACGTCACCTGAATGCCAAGCCAAACCGTGTCGCGCAAAACTTTCAGGTTCACCGGATCGCTGAAGAATTCGCCGTACTGCCCCAGGCTAAAGCCCGGCATGCCCGCAGCCTGCTGAAAGCTAGAAGCCAGTAAAACCGCAAGCGGTACGACGTAAAACAAATGCAGAAAGATTGCCAGCGGCAGAGCCAATTGCCCTTCGCGCCGCGCAAATAACCGCGCAAATCCCTTGGCAGCCATAATGAAACCCTCTTAAGCTTGAACCGTTTTATCGAATCGTCCGACCCACTCGGTCCGCTGTTTGTTAATTGTTGCCCAATCTAAAAGCTCCAGTTTGGGCAGAATTTCGTCTAGGCTGTTGCCAAGTTTCTGAGCAATGTCAGCGGGAATAGGCACGTTTTTGTTCGTAGGCAGGACATAGCTCATTTCGGTCATCTTGGTCTGAACATCGGTGCTAATTGCTGTGTCAATATAGGCAGCAGCCAGATCGACACTGGTATTGGGATTTTTGACAATGCTCATCGTCGGAGTCAGAGCAAAGCCGCCTTCCTTCGGCATAATCCAGTCAATGTCCACGCCTTTTGACTGGAGCAGTTTGACGCTGTTTAAGTCATGTGGTGCAATGTCGATCTCTCCCTGTTGAAAGAGCGTGATCAGTGCCCCAGCATTGGCAACTACTCCCGCCAGATTCGGCACTAGCTTTTCTAGCTGAACAAATGCCGGGTCAAGATTTTCAGCACTGCCGCCGTTCATTTTGGCAATTTTTTGCATAAAGCCGATCGTGTGGTTGTTCTTCATGGCCATCAGTGCAACCCGACCCTTATATTTGGCATCCCATAAATCTGCCCAGGAAACCGGGGGTGTTGTAATCACCTTGGGATTATAGGCAATGCCCACTGCCTGAACTCCAATCAACGGTCCCCAGGTATCCTGACTTTTGAACCGCTCGGCTAAATCCCCGTAGTTCTTGAGCTGATCGATCGGCAGTTTTTGAAATAGTTCTTCCTTCGGTGCGCCATCAAACACGCCATAGTCCAAAGACACCACATCAAAAGGCGGGCTGCCAGGAGAAGCTGTCAGCTTGGCAATTTGATCGGCAGACACCAGCGGCACTAAAGAAGTTTCTGCATTCGTAGCCGCATTGAATTGAGGCACAACGACTGTGCGGTTAAATTGCTCCCACGATCCGGGTAGCGTTGTAGCGATGAGCTTGCCGCCTGCCGTACTGGCTGCCGTACTGCTTGTGGTGTCAGGAGCTGAGCCTGTCGTACAGCCTTTCAGCACCCAGCCTGCCCCAGTAAACAAAGTGGCTCCCAGCATCGCTCGGCGGGTCATGCGAACGATTTCATGATTTGACATAAAAGTTTCCTTAAGTGGATTGAACTGCAATGACAAAAGAATCAACCCAAAAAGATTAAACCGTTACCTCCTTGTTGAATCGCTCAATCCACTCCGATCGATTCTTGCTAATCGTTGTCCAATCCTGGTAGATGTACTTTTCATAGTCATTGAATGTTTTGGCGACTTTTTCTGCCAGAATTCCTGTCAGTGGCGCGTTTTTGTTCACAGGCGCAATGAAGTAGGGTTCACTTGCCATTGCCGTTTGCACCTCAGTGCTGAGGGCGGCATCAATATAAGCGATTGCCAAATCCGCATTGGAGACCGGATTCTTGACAACGTGCATCGAAGCCCCAAACGCATAGCTACCTTCTTTGGGAATCGTCCAGTCTACATCTACGCCTTTGCTTTGCAGAAGGGCAATACTGCTGAGGTTGTGCGGCGCAATATCAATCTCGCCCTGCTGAAATAGCGTGCCCAGCGCACCCAGGTTCGGCGCGATCGCACCCACATTGGGCAAAAGTTCCTTTACTGCTTTGAACGCAGGCTCCAGATCTGCCTCGCTGCCACCGTGCATTTTGGCAATTTCCACCATCCAGCCTGTGCCTAGGGTGCTGCTCATGTTGGTAATTCCAACGCGCCCTTTGTATTCTGGCTTCCAGAGATCAGCCCAGGAGGTTGGAGGAGTGGTGATTTTCTTCGGGTTATAGGCAATGCCAACAAACTGAAGCCCAATAACGGGTCCCCAGTCGCCATCTCCCGACTTTTGATAGCGTGGCAGTACATCAGCAAAGTTTTTGCTTTTATCTGCTGGAAATGCCCGTAAAATTTGATCTTTCGGAGCAGTAATCAGCGGACCTGGATCGAGAATTGCCACATCGAACGGTGAATTATTTGCGCCCGCAGCCTGCAATCGCGCCACCTGATCCACAGCAAACATGGGAACCAGAGTAACCTCTGCCCCGGTTGCTTTCTTAAAAGCAGGAACTAAGATTTTGCGGTGAGCATCTTCCCAGTTCCCCTGATAAGTTGCTGCTACCAAGCGACCACCCGAACTTCCTTCATCGCCTTCTGCCTGGGTCTGATTTGCACAGGAATTCAAACCTGCGATCGCCAAGCCAGCCCCGAAGCTTGCGCCTAAAAAAGTCCGGCGTTTCATACCATAATCCATAATTTGAAGAACTCCTGAAAGCGGATGTAAAAAGAGATTGCGGAACAAAGGTGAACAATGGCTTGAATTTCCGGCTGAAAATCAGACTGAAAAACTAAATCTGCTCTCACGTCCCCTTTAACTGCTTTATCAATCAACGCCAACAATGAAACTCATGGAAATCAACGAATGAATGGCGAATGAATAGCAATGCAGCGAATAAGTAGCCATGCAGATGAATAACACTGCAAAACGAAAGTCAAAAGAAACAGAAATACAAACACAAAACGCTAGCTGACAGTTGGGAACAGCGAACAGGCGTGGGGAGAAGCGAGTTCCAGATAGATTTGCTGCCCCTTTTCCAGCAAACGAGTTCCCGGAACCCGAGGCTGCGTCACTTTCACTTTGGTATCCGGCGAGACTTGCACCTCGTAGGCAGTCACCGCTCCCAGGGGCAAACACATCTCCACCGTACTGGACAAGCTATAGACGGTCGGCTGGGCTTGAATTCGCAGGTTTTCCGGTCGGACTGCGAGCAGCAGATCGCTAGCTGGTTGAATTGGCGTTTGGCTTGCCACTTGCAGATGTCCTCCTCCGGGAACCTGCACCACATAGTCTGAGGTCTCCCGTCCTACCAGCGTTACAGGCAGCAAATTACAGGTTCCGACAAAGGTGCTGACGAATTTTGTCGCAGGCTGATCGTAGATTTGACTGGGTGTATCAAACTGGTGAATTTCGCCCTGGGACATGACCGCAATTCGATCGGACATACTCATCGCTTCTTCCTGGTCATGCGTCACCAGAATCGCCGTTACGCCTTGCTTGCTCAACAGTCGCCGAATCTCGATTTGCATATCTAGCCGTAGATTTTTGTCTAGGGCACTGAACGGTTCATCGAGCAGCATTAGCTTTGGTTCAACTGCCAGGGCACGGGCGATCGCCACCCGCTGCTGCTGTCCACCTGATAGCTCGCTGGGATAACGTTTTGCCAGATGCCCAAGCTGCACCAGTTCCAGCATTTCTCCCACTTTGCTGTTGACGCTGGCGTTCGGCATCCGTTTCGCTCTCAAGCCATAGGCAATATTGTCCCAAACGGTCATGTGCGGAAACAGGGCGTAGTTCTGAAACACAATCCCGACTCCCCGCTGACTCGCTGAGAGCGTTTCCACCGATCGCCCATCCAGCAAAATTTTGCCAGAACTGGGTTTAAGGAAGCCGGAGATAATTCGCAGCAGCGTTGTTTTGCCGCAGCCACTCGGTCCCAGCAGCGAGACAAATTCACCGGGCTGGATATTCAAATTAATATCTTTTAACGCGACCATTTCACCAAAACGATGCACGATCTGCTCAAGCACAAGACTGTTTCCCGAATCAATTTCGGATACTAGGGCAGACGTATCAACCGATCGAACCTGCTCAACTGACTTCATGCGCTTCATCCTTATTAGGCGGGAATAAATATTAGGCAGGAATGAACTGCCGCTTGCTTTGCCAAATCTCCATCTCTATTGATAGAGCAATTGATAGAGCAATCAAAATACTCTGATTGAACTAATTTGATTGAACTAATCTGATTGAACTAATAGCGTTACTACTATGCTGTAATCTTTAATTAATCAATGTACTGGATGCACAAAGTGAAAGAGTATCGTAAGAAACAAAGTTGTCGATTCAAGGTGAATCAACTAGCGAATTAGTTTCAAAAACTGCCAAAAACTACCAAATTGTATAATTTAGCAAGGAAACCATAAGAAGTTTGAGCCAGTCTCGCTGCAAATTCTAAATTATTAAGTTATCTGTCCTTGAGGCTAATATTGTTTGCTCCCGTAATTAAAGCAACTTTTTCGTTCGCATCCATCTACATATTCTCTATTTTGTTGCGCAAGTAATTTATTGTTTAGTTTTTGGAATTGTCAGAAATTTTATGATTAATTCTTCATCGTTTTATCTTTTGCAGCTGCAATCGAAGTGCTTTCATCCTACAAACTCGATCGAGCTTTTCAAATGTCTAAATCTATCTAGTAATTGCCTAATTCTCTACTAAGGCGATCGTTTAGAGAAGTTCTATAATCGTCAGAAGTAAGGCATTGAGTCAATCGAGTCTTTACCATGATCGAAATCTCTAACCCTGACATCATCGCGGAGCAGTGCCAGGAACTGGCAACACGGGTGATGCGGTATACCGAGGACAGTGGTATCCATCCGGCTGCGATCGAGCAATTGTACCTGATACGATCGGATGCAGTGTTGACCGGATTTCACAGTATCAATGAGCTGATGCTTGCGATCGTCGTGCAAGGTCAAAAAGAGGCGTTATTGGGTGAGGAAGCATATCAATATGGCGCAATGCAATATCTTGCTGCTTCGGTTGATTTACCGTTGAGCGGATGGGTGGTTGAGGCGACACCCAACAAGCCGTTTTTAGGGCTGAAGCTGAGCTTAGACCCGACGCGGGACGTTGAACGGCTGCGAACGACTTCGTCGCCCGAAGTGCGCCCGGCTTAACAGCCAAATCTAAGCCTGCAAAGAATTAGCTCTTATTCGGCAACTGGCTCAAGTCTTGTGTTCTATTCAGCCTTCCACATTGGCTTTCCACATCAGCCTTCCATAAGATGGGTATCACAAGTGGCCATACCCAATCTTAGTCTCCAGGATACTTTGATGAACCGAAAACGCCTTCTCGGATTCTTAAGCGGAATAGTTGCAGCACTGCTGCTGGCAATTACTCCTTCGGGAAATTTCGCAGTAAACGGCATTCGGACGATCATGCTTGCTCCAGCCCAGGTTCAATCTACAACGCTTTTGATTGCCGCTGCAGCCAGCTTGCAAAATGCCCTTGAAGAACTCGATCCTATCTTTGAAGCAGCCGATCGCGGCATTACCGTCAACTATAACTTTGCCGCTTCAGGACCGCTTCAGCAGCAGATTGAGCAGGGCGCACCCGTTGACTTATTTATTTCGGCTGCAAGCCGTCAGATGGATGCTTTACAACAGAAAAATTTGATTGTAACCAATACCCGTCGCAATCTGCTTACAAATGATTTGGTGCTGGTTGCCCCCAGCAATTCGACGCTGGGACTAACGAGTTTTCGGCAATTGATCAATTCCAATGTCAGAAGAATTTCGGTGGGCGAACCTCGCAGCGTTCCAGCTGGAACCTACGCCCAGGAAATGTTTACAAACCTGGGAATTTTAGAGCAGCTTCGTCCTAAATTTGTCTACGGCAACTCCGTTCGCAGCGTTTTGGGAACCGTTGAAAGCGGCAACGCAGATGCAGGCATAGTCTACAGAACGGACGCGAGAATTACCAATCAGGTCAAACAGGTGGCAGCCGCCCCGAATCGCCTCCACTCCCCGATCGTCTATCCGATCGCCGTAATTTCCGCCAGCCGAAACCAGCAGGCAGCTCAGACGTATGAGCAATTTTTGAGCAGCAGTCAAGCGCAAGCTATCTTTAGACGCTATGGCTTTGGAATTGCCCGTTAGAAGAGGGAGTGAATAGTTTAGCAGGGTGCAGAGGTGAAACCTACCCCAAGGGAAGCACAGCCTCTACAGCCTCTGTCTTATCTCTACTGCTCTGCCCCTTCACTGATTTGCCCTTCCACCCCTCACCTCTTTATGACCCCCGACTTCTCTCCACTGTGGATCTCACTCAAAACCGCCGGGCTTGCCACGATCGCCACTTTCTTTACAGGGCTGGCAGCTGCCTACTGGATGTTAGGCTATCGGGGACGGTGGAAGTCTGTAATTGAGGGAATCTTTGTCGCGCCGCTCATTCTGCCGCCCACTGTAGTCGGTTTTTTGCTGCTGCTGTTGTTGGGTCGTAATGGTCTGCTTGGCCAGTGGATGGCTGGATTTGATTTCACGATCGTCTTTACCTGGTACGCTGCTGTGATCACTGCGACCGTCGTGGCGTTTCCCCTAATGTACAAAACGGCATTGGGAGCATTTGAACAGGTTGATAGCAGCCTGTTGCAAGTGGCCCAAACCTTGGGGGCATCCAAAGGGCGAATTTTCTGGCAAATCCTGCTGCCACTCTCGGTTCCAGGTATTTTAGCTGGGACCACACTGGCATTTGCGCGAGCATTGGGGGAGTTTGGCGCAACCCTGATGCTGGCAGGCAATATTCCCGGTCGAACGCAAACAATTCCGATGGCAATCTTCTTTGCGGTGGAAGCAGGCGCAATGGAAGAAGCGTGGCTATGGGTGATTGTGATAATGACGATCTCGCTGTCAGGGATTATTGTGGTCAACCGATGGCAGAAACAGCACGAGCGTAAAATTCAGAAAAATTCCTTTGGAGTTGTGGAAGCGAATGAACCCGTGAACGGCAGAAGCGATCGAATTGGTAATTCTCCTGCTGTGCCGCTGACCCATTCGCTGCTGTTGAATACAGAGCAGGGATTGCTGGTTAACATCCAGAAACAGCTTGCAAACTTCACCTTGGACACGGCTTTTGCAGCCCACGGAGAAACGTTAGGGCTCCTCGGTGGCTCTGGTTCCGGCAAGAGCATGACGCTGCGCTGTATTGCGGGGGTCGAAACACCAACCCAAGGACGAATTGTTTTGAATGGGCAAACGCTGTTCGATTCAGCTCAGCGAATTAATATCCCCAGCCATCAACGCAGAGTCAGCCTGGTATTTCAAAACTATGCGCTATTTCCTCACATGACCGTTGCCCAGAATATCGCTTTTGGGTTGCAGCGTTTACCTAAAGTCCTGCGATCGCAGCGAGTTAATCAGCAGCTTGCCCTGGTGCAGTTACAGGGATTAGGCGATCGCTATCCGCATCAGCTTTCGGGGGGACAACAGCAGCGAGTTGCGCTGGCGCGGGCACTGGCAACCGAACCAGAAGCGTTATTGCTGGATGAACCGTTTTCAGCACTGGATACCTACCTCCGCAGCCAGCTTGAGCGGCAGCTCGTCGAAACCCTGTCTACCTATTCTGGGGTGACGCTTTTTGTCACGCACAATTTAGAGGAAGCCTATCGAGTGTGTGAAAAGCTGCTGGTGATGTCTGGCGGCAGGGCGATCGCCTATGACTCGAAACACCAGATTTTTGAGCATCCTCGCACGGTGCGCGTAGCCCAGCTCACCGGATGTAAAAACTTTTCCCGGGCTGCCGTCGCTGGATCAGATGCAATCGAGGCGATCGATTGGGGCGTGACGCTGCAAACCGTGGAAGCCATTCCCGATAACCTTACCGATGTCGGAATTCGTGCCCATCAAATTCGTATCACGACGCATCCTGAAGCAGGCAAAACAAACACTTTTCCCGCTTGGGTAACTTCCACCAGTGAAACGCCTCACCGAATCACCCTGTTCCTCAAGCTAAATGCTGCGCCCAAAGACTTACAGGACTATCATCTGCAAGCGGAATTGTTTAAGGATAAGTGGCGGGCGATTAAGGATCATCCTTTTCCCTGGTATGTTCAATTTGACCCCCTGAGCCTCATTTTGATGGCTGACTTGAAACAAAGTGTCTCAATGCTGCCAACTCAGCGAAAATGGGTGAATGAGTAGCAGAATGGAACCGGACATGATTCAGGATAGAACCGGGCTTGATTCAGGATAGTCTGCTAAATACACCAAAGCTTTAAACCGTAGTTCAACCAGTTGGTCATACAAGGGATTGAGTTTGCACAAAGGGGGAATGTGAACCAAAGGGCGATCGAAGAACTTGATGGTTCGTTCAAAAGGACACTGCGCCGGAATGACTTTGCATATCCAGTGCGCCATCTCATGATTGCGGATTTCAACCGATTCGAGTTGTTGACGGAGTGCAGCGAGAAGATTGAGGTGGTTGATTGTGAAGCGTTTCATATTGATGTTCCTCCAGAGCACTGTGAGTCGTTGGGATAACTTGAAGTCTGTTTCTTGCTATCTGAATCTAAATTAGCGAGGGAAGCGTTCCGAAAGCGTTCTCAAAACGTTCCGACCCTGATCAACTCACACGACTCTGTGATTTCTGGCATTCTGTAACTTCTGGCGCAGAGTTTCTCAACAGGAATCGATGGCTCGGCTTTAGGTCGGCAAGCGACTCGTACCCATTCAAACCGCAGCCTGAGATTAAAGGCATTGCTGAATGGAAATCGGATTTGCGGATAGGGAGTTTTGCGCTAGTGGTCGTTTGCAAATCACCCTTACAGAATTCACCTGTCGGAGCAGCAATGCCAGCTTAAAACGCCAGATTAAAATTATTCAGAAACTACAAGCAACGGGAGAAACTTGCGAATTAATCCGATCGCCACAGCAGGAAGTTCCAGGTGGGGGGTGAGCCTGGTGTCGTCTACAGATTGAAAGGTGCGAATTGCAGATGGGTTAAGTTTGGCAAAACGCTGTCCTAATTCAGGGCTGGTGTACTCGGTCGGCATTCCGTAGATCAAAGCGGTGGGTGTCACGAGCTGGGGAATGAACTGTGCCAAATCAAAACTCAAATCGCCGCGTACAAACGCCAGTGCCGCATATTCTGCATTGGGCTGCTGAGCAGACTGGAGGTAAGCTTCGACAATTTCTGGATAAACCCGATCGCTTTTGCCAAATTGCCGCTGTTCTAGAAAACTGCGAATTCCAAACGCGGTCGCAACCCCTGCACTGTAGAAGAGGCGATCGAGGAGCGGCGTTTTAATAAGTTGGGCAAAGAAATTGTCTTGATAGTTCTGCTCAAAATCATTCAATCCCGCTGCCGTCACCAGGATCAGGGATTTGAACAAATCGGGATGTTGCACCGCAGCCCGTACCGTAAACGCAGCCGTTAAACCCGATGCAATCACCGTGATCGGCTCAGTGCAACTCTGTTTGATAAACTCCACGATCGTTTGCACATAATCCTCAACGCGATAATTGCGAGCCGGATGATCAGAACGTCCCCAGCCAATCAAATCAGGTGCGAGAATCCGGTAGTCTGCGGCAAAAGCAGGATACACTTTTGACCATTCATAGGCAGAGGAACCGCCGCCGAGCGCATGAAGAAATACCAGCGTTTCTGGGTTAGTATTCCCTGTGTTCCACAGCTTGTCCTCAGCTGTGTAATACGCGATTTTTCCCAGAGAAGTGACGATCGATTGCTGGCCAAAACCCATTGGTATAAACATCGTTTGAGCCTCTGATAAATGAGCATCTAATCTTTGAGCGGCTCATGTCCCCAGTTTTTCAGCGAGGATCGCCAGCGAGTAGGTTCAATCTTGCCAGACGGTTTTTGCGCCGAGAGACGATGAATATAGCCCATGACACGACGCACCTGGTGATTATCCAGTGTTATCCATATGATGTGCCATGCTACTTCTCTTCTGCCTTCTTAACGTCTTTCCGATGGCGGAGCACAGTGCTATCCCCAAGCCCTTAACGTGTTAAAGACGGATTGAATTTAAGAAAATCGCGATCGTGGTTTAGCTGCTGCTAAAGGAAAAAAGGTTTGCGTTTGAGTTAATCGATCGAGGAATTTGCGTCAATGCAGTGAGTTCAGGTTCACAGACATTTATTGCTGAGATGGATTGCTAAATTGATTGCTGAGAAAAGGCATATTTTCAGGGAATGCGGCAAAGCCAGTCATTGAAGCGATAAGACTCTGAACGTGGTAGAAGCTCCCTGGTTGCTGTCGCGCTACTGAGTGAAGGTGGTAGCGATCGAATTTCTAATGCAGGATCGAAGTTAGCGCTTGATGAAAACCTGAGTGAAATAGAATTCGCCCTGATTATTTTGAGCGACTCCAACTCCAGTCAGGTTGTAGTCCCCCATAATGTTTTGAAAATGCCCCGGACTCTTGAGCCATCCATTCACGATTTGAGCCGTCGGATTGCTGAAGCCTTGATTGAAGGCAACATTTTCGGCTGAGGCACGCAAAGGAATCGAGTTTCTAATCGTTAGCACCCGGCTGCTAAAACCGTCATGACTTAAAGCACGGAGATCTGCCATCGATTGGCTGTGCTGCCTAGCCTGTTGGGTAATTGTGCTGTTCAACCTCATCGAAGATAACCCTTGCTGCTGGCGATACTGGTTAATCTTCTGGAAGACCGATCGCTCTAAGGTTGCTAAAGCTGTAGAGGCGGCTCGCTTGATACTCCGAGGAAACGTCTGAGGAAGCGCGTACCTCTCCGCCGAAAGTCCTCCGAACTCGCTTGCTCCACCAGAGCGAACAGGCTGGAAATCGAGCGACCGCTTCGTAGATCCTCCTAAAGATAGTGGTGATCGAGTTGTAGAACGCGACATGCTATTCATGTAGAACTACCTCCAAGCAGGTCTAGATTGCAGCCTCTACACTACTAGGCTTTATCGGAGGTGGATGTGACAGCGATCGATGACGAATGCTGCGAAATGTGTTGGCGGTACAAAAATCGATCGTTTTTGATTGAAAAACAGGACTTGTTGCACAATGCAGCAAGACGCTCCTTTCCAGCCAGATTGGGCAAAAAGCAAAGCAAACCGCGCGTACGGACGTAATTTTGCGGAGATTTGCGATCGTTTGGGCGAAAATCTCCTTTGTTGCAGGCTTTCTGATGCGATGATCAGGCTGTCCGGCTAACTAAAATCCTGCTTAAGCGTCGTTTGGAAATCGATCTATTGGAATTATCAGAATCCGTTATTGAAATCATCAGAATTGATTAATAGTTCTTCCCCTGCTCATCCACAAAGCACCACAGCCATTGTTCCCCCAGCTCTGCCGAACTAATTACAGAATGTCCCGTTTCCTTGTAGTGATGACGGGCGTGCTGATTCTTAGAGGAATCACAGCACAGCATCTTCCCGCAGGTCTGGCAAATTCGCAAATGAACCCACCGATCGCCTACCCGAACGCACTCCTCGCACTGAAAGGTAGGATAGTTAGATTTTAGGATCAGGTTTTCTACAGTCAATTCATTCAAATGTTGACAGGGCATTGGATTACCGGGGGGTAGATAAGTTAAGAGCGTATCTTCAATCTTGTTCACCCATGATAGTCTCATCGTGCAGGATAGAGACACTCTATTTATGTTTTTGCGACACAGCCCAATGGCTTGCTGCGCTATTTCCTTTAAATAATGTATAAAAATAAAAATACCGAATCGAAATCCTTCAGCTGTGATCTCAATCAATGGCCTCCACTGACTTCGATCAGTGATCTCAATCAGTGCCCTTTCCGGAAGGTTGACTGACACACTGGAATCAGATGATCATCTAGGAGGATGTTTAAACAGTCGCAAGTGTCCTACATCGCCCCGCTATTTCCCTTTCTGGTTCCCCATCTGGGTGCATTTTGAATCCCTAAAGCGAGCGATGTTCTCCCCGAGCCTGGAGGTTCAGGGGGCAATTTGGGCGATAGCCACAACTTTTCAAACGTCCTCTACGTCCTATTTCTAGTTGTCGCGATCGATTCGGCGTAAGTCAAAAAATTACTGTTATGTCAAACCAGAACAGCGGACAGTGGCAGGCTGGGGACACAATCCTGGATCTGTATCGGGTCATCGGAATTCTGTATCAGGATGAGTTTGGCGAGGTCTACCGGGCGCGGCATCTGGGCTGGAATGTCGATTTGTCAATTCATCGTCTCAAGCCGAGGGCGATCGCAGCGATCGGTGGAATCGAAGCCTTGAAGCAAACCGCCGATGCCTGGGTAGGCTTGGGGCTGCATCCCCATGTGGCAAACGCCTACTATCTGCGGTGGGTGAATGAGCCGTCCGGTGAGCAGCCATTGGTGTTTACCGAGTTTGGGAGTGACGGAACCCTGCATCAGTGGATTCAAAATTGGCGGCTTTACGAGCAGAGCGCACTGCTTCGTCGCATTCTAGACATCGCCATTCAGCTTGCCTGGGGACTGCAAACCCTGCACGATCAGGGCTTAATCCACCGAAATCTAACCCCTGCAACCGTCTTAATGGCTGGCGATGGCATTGCCAAGATCACTCAGGTTGGGCTAGCCGAGGCTCCCCCAGGTTATCAATCGCCCGAACAGATCAATCAGACTGACTTAACTTCCCAAACTGACCTCTGGGGTTGGGGGTTGACGCTGCTGGAAATGTTTACAGGTAAACCCATTGGGTCGTCGAGTCTGGGGGCAGTTCAGGTGCTCGATCGCTATCTAGAAGGCATGACCTCTGGCATTCCCCGGATGCCTGCGCCCGTAGCAGAACTGCTGCGTCGATGCTTCCAGAATGCTCCAGATCTGCGTCCTGGGAGCCTGCGGGAGGTCGCCAATCAGATGCAAGCAATTTACCAAACGGTGACAGGGACACTCTACCCGCGTCAAGAGCCGTCTCCGTTGCGAAGTGCCGATTCGTACAACAACTGGGCACTGGCACTGGTGGATCTGGGTCAGGGCGCAGAAGCCCTTCAGCGTTGGGACGAAGCCCTCACCCTTCAGCCGCAGCACCTCAATTCAATCTACAACTGGGGAATAATGCTTTGGCGATCGGGCAAAATAAGCGATCGCGATTTGCTGAACCAGCTCGAAGCGAACCGTCCTTCTCCTGAAGATGGGCACAGCAAGTATTTTCTGGGGTTAGTGCATTGGGAGCGGGGCGACTATGACACTGCACTTCGGCTCCTAGAAGAAGTTCAGGCGCAGGGCATCCACACGGATACTTTATCGCCGCTGCTGGCACAACTCCGGGAAAAATGTCCCCAGGCGAAGCAGCTATTGCCAGAGTTTCGCGATCGCGTTATGGAATACCAGCAAGGCACTAGTCGTTGGGTATCGTCGATCGCACTGAGTCCCACCGGACTGTATGCGGTATCGGGCGGCTCGGATCGCCTGATTCGGATCTGGGAGGTTCCCAGCGGTCGCTGCGTTTGTACCTTTCGGAGACACCGAGGACAGGTGACTGCCGTATCGCTTAATTCCGACGGTAGCCAGCTTTTATCGGGCAGCGAAGACCAAACAATCAAACTTTGGAATATTGCTTCTAATAGCCTTCAGTTCACGTTTGGCGGGGTCGAACGCGTTCGCTTTCGGGATAAAATTCGTCGCCTGTTGAATCCATCGCCGCCTACTAGCAGCAGCAATGGGCACAAAGGTACGATACGGGCGATTGCCTTTAGCCCCGATCGACGCAACATTTTGTCGGGTGCAGATGATTCAGCTCTGAAGCTTTGGGATGTAAACTCGGGCAGATGCCTGCAAACGCTACGGGGGCACCGGGCGCGGGTGTTTGCGGTGGCGTTTGATCCAACCGGACGCGAAGCTATTTCTGCCAGCAATGACCAAACGATTAAACTCTGGAATCTGACAACGGGGCAGGTGCTTCAGACGTTGAAGGGACATCAGCAGCTCACAGCGATTGCCCTTAGTTCTAGTGGACGCTATGTGCTGGCAGGCGATACCTCGATCAAGCTGTGGGATCTCTCGACGGGGCAGGTGGTGCGAACGTTTGACGACCCAGGGGTGCAGGCGATCGCCTTTAGTCCCAACGAGCGATATCTCTTGTCAGGCAGCCAGGATGGGCGACTGCGAATTTGGGAGGTCGAGTCGGGGCGATGTCTGCGGACCTTTGAACCGCATGAATCGGAAATTTACGCGATCGCGCTCAGTTCGGACGGTCGCTATGCCTTGTCTACGGATCGCGACAGCCTGAAGCTCTGGGCAGTTCACCTGAATGCCCCCGCTGATTTTGCCCCTCTGTCGCTGTCGCAAATGTTGCCTGCGGCGGTAGTTCTGACGGGCGATCGTCGCTATGAGGAGGAAATTACCCAGGCGGAGTCAGCTCTGAAACGCGGCGATGCCCCTGCGGCAGCTCAGCATTTGCGCGCAGCACGCTCCGGCTACCCACGGGGCATAGAAGCAGTGCAGGCATGGTTAAAGCTTTATTTCGACTTACCGCGCCAATCTCTCCGCGAGATCTGGGAGCAGACAACCCTGGACGGGCACACGGCTTCAGTACGGGCAGTTGCCTTTCAACCCAATGGACAGTCCATCCTTTCTAGCAGTGTCAATCGCACCCTTAAACGCTGGGATGTAGAAACGGAACGCTGTCTGCTCAACTTTGAAGGACATCAGAGTATTGCAGAGGCGATCGCCCTCAGTTCAGACGGAACCCAGATGCTATCGGGCAACGCCGATGGAACAGTGACGCTCTGGGATGTGAACTCAGGCGAAAGACTCCGAACGCTGACCGGACATCAGGGCACAGTGCGGGCGGTTGCCTTTCATCCTCAGGGACGCTATGCCGTGTCAGGCAGTGACGATCGCACGGTGAGACTTTGGGACACCGCAACCGGACGCTGTCTGCGAACCTTGACCTACCACACCGATCGCGTCACCGCAGTCGCAGTTAGTGCGGACGGACAATCGCTGCTGTCAGGTGGGGCGGATAAAACCGTAGTTTTGGCGGAATTGGCAACCGGTGAAGTGCTGCGAACCCTGGAGGGACATCGTGCGATCGTGTCTTCTGTCGCGATTGGTCCCGATGGACGAATGGCACTGTCAGGCAGCGATGATTGGACGCTGAAGCTGTGGAACCTGGCAACTGGAGACTGTGTGCGAACGCTGAGCGGACATATTGAGGCAGTGAAATCAGTTGCCTTTAGCCCTGATGGTCGCTTTGCCGCATCGGGCAGTGACGATCGCACGGTGAAACTGTGGAACCTGGCAACCGGAGACGCTGTACAAACGTTGACCGGGCATACGGAAAGGGTTCAGTCGGTCACCTTTAGTCCTGATAGTCGCTTTGTCGCATCGGGCAGTGACGATCGCACAATAAAACTGTGGCTACTGGACTGGGAATTGAACAATCGATCGCCTGCCGATTGGGACGAGGGCGCAAGTCCTTATCTAGATATCTTCTTGAGGCTACATACGCCGCCTCGTGCGACGCTGCCCGATTTGCGCGAACCCAGTCCCGAAGACGTTAGGCAAGCCCTCACCCCGTATGGAACGCCTGCCTGGGGAGAAGCCGACTTTAACCAGTTGATGCGGCTACTTCAGCAGGTGGGCTATGGCTGGCTGCGGCCAGAGGGGGTTCGCGAGCAGTTAACAAGCCGCACTCGATCTGCCACTGTATCTGCTTCACCGGCGGCTTTACCGGGAGCCTTACCGGGAGCTATACCAGAGAGCTTACGGAGGGCTGTGGCATCTCCGGATTCAACCGCGTTTGCGACGGCATTTGCGACGGAGTTCGCGACCTCACTGGGTACGACCTTCACAGAGCTGGAGACAACCGCTAAGGTCATTCTGACGGTGACAGAAGGGGTTTTGAAAGGGCAGAAGTTTAGCTTTCGCGATCGCACCGTTTGTATTGTCGGTCGGGCAAAGGACTGTCACTTGCCACTGCCCAACGACGAAAATCACAAAACGGTTTCCCGCTACCACTGCCTACTAGACATTAATCCGCCCTCGGTCAGCATTCGCGATCTGGGCAGCCTGCACGGCACTTATGTCAATGGTCAAATTATTGGACGGCGAAATCCCGACCAATCTCCGGAGGAGGGAATGCAGATTCGTTCTTCCGGGCATCACTTGCGGCAGGGAGACGAAATCAAACTTGGCAAAACCGTCTTTAAAGTTGCGATCGAAGGCGTGAATCCAATAGCTGCTGCAAATCGAGCTGTCTTTCATGAAACGGGCGTGGGTCAAACCGCAATTTTGGATCAGAAAACCGTAAGCGATCGTTCGGCGTTGAATCATTTAGGTCACTCGTCTAGTGCTGCACCGCTCCCTGAAATTGCAGGCTACAAGATCTTGCATCGGCTTGATGCCTCGGAAGTGGGAACAGTTTCACGCCACCCCGATCACGTTTCGATTTATGAAGCACAGCAGCTGCAAACCGATAAAGCGGTCACGCTAAAACTTTTTCAGCCCGAGAAAACGGTTCCGCTTTCGGCGATCGATACATTTTTGCGATCGGTCAATGCGCTGAAATCGCTTCAGCATCCCAACCTGCTTCGCCTTCAGGAAATTGGCATTGCCAGTGAAGCTTTCTTTTTTGCCTATGACTCGTTTGAGGGAAAGAGCGTTGCCGATCGGGTTCGGCAGCAGGGAAAGCTTTTGCCCCGCGAAGCGATTGAGATTGTCCTGCAAGCTCTGGAGGGGTTAACTTACGCCCATCAGGCAACTTTCCCAGATCAATCACCCGATCAACCTCAAAGCAGGATTCATGGACGGCTCACACCCAGCAATCTGCTGCTTACCCCAGACCAGGGCGTCAAAATCTCTGACTATGGAATTGCCACTGCGATTGCACAAGCCGGACTCGGCGATTTCTCTGCCGCAAATGCAGCCGCTTTTATGCCGCGCCAGCAGGCGATCGATTTCAAAGCGACCCAACCTGAACTTGACCTGTGGGCGATCGCTGCTTGCCTTTACTATATGTTGACGGGGGCATTCCCCCGCGACTTTAAAGGCGAAGATCCGTATCTGGTACTGCTGCAAACCAGTCCTGTGCCAATTCGCCAGCGCGAAGCCGGAATTCCCAAAGCACTTGCGGAATTGATCGATCTGGCACTCGTCGATAATCCCGCAATTTACTTCAAGAATGCAGCCGTCTTTCAACAGGCGATCGCTTCTGTGTCAATTGACTAGTATTGCTGCATCGGGAATCCAGAATTGAGTTTGGCAAACATTGATCAGCCCCCTAAGAGCAGCCCGCTAAATAGATCATCGCTGGCAACAGGGGGCTTTAAGCATTCGGACAGATTTGTCGATTCCTGTTCAAACGGCGATCTGGTTCGCCCCCTCGCGGGTGAATGCTGGGGGGAACCGAGCCACTCCTGCTCACGCTCAAAGTCCCCTAATATTGGGGAATTGAGGCTGTGAAGCCTGGAGCGTTTGCAGAATCAGCTTGTAGATACCCCGTTTGTGGATAGACAGTTTGTAGATACTCAGTAGCCCTTGCTGGAGAACTTCGATCGTTCAGAAAGTTCCACAAGTGAAGGACAGCGTCACTGTTTAGCGGCATTTGCCCGGAGGGGCGATCGACTCTGGGTTCTAACCCTTCTCACCGGCGATTCAAGCTGGGCCCCAAAGGGCGACATGTCGAAAGTATACTGACCGATCGATCGACCCAGCTTTAACCCATCCACATTGGCTGAATCCACATGGATGCCTCCATAAATCCGGCTCATGCCCGCTTCATCTGCTGCCTGCTTAAAGCTGGTGAATGAACGGACAACACCTGGCAATCCAATCGAGGTCGTGCTAAAGCTGGTATTTTCGCCGAACAGAGAGGTAAGAATCGTGGATGCGGCACCGCTAAACGTGCTGTGTCCTGAAACGTAATCTGGGAAGGGAGGAGTCGGAATGAGCGAAGTCCAGAAGGGGTCTGCGATCGTGGCATCATTCCCATCTTGATCTGCCAGTCGAATTGCGGTCACAGGCCGCCAGTTGTCATAAAGATACTTGGCATCCCAGGCAGCAATGCCAGCATCTGCTTGAGCACAATTCAGCAGGGCGAACAGCCGAGCATTTTCAGCCAGCGTATTCTTTTTGATCACAGCCAGTTGTTCGGCAACCAGATTCCAGTGTCCCGGTGGGGTAAACGTGCCTGCACTATCTGCCCAGAACAAAGCAGACTCGGTCTGGTCGGCGGTGCGGTTGGTGCTGTTTGCACTGCCCACCGCTTGCACTTGATTCACCTCTGCTGCATATTGAGCACTGCTCAAGGCAGGAGGACCCGATAACATGGAACGGAACTGAAAGCCGTATTTAAGCGTAAATGGCGTAACTTTGCCCCAGTGAGGCAGAACGGCTACAGCGGAGGATGTGGGCCGCCAGCGACCCGGTTCCAGAGTGTGGTTATAAGGAGGAACAGAATTGCCTGAGCCATCCTCATTCGGTTTTCGCTCTTCCAGCATGGCGACTGCAACGTCTTGACCCAGCGTGATTCCTCTGGTTTTTGCCTGACCGTTGGTAATCTCGGCTAACGACATCTCAAGCTGTTCTTTCAACAGTTTGGATTCAGTGGGATATAGATTCAGCAGAATTTGGTGAGCTGCCACTGCCACTGCGGCCTCTCGCGAAACGGGCCCTAAAGAATTTTTATTGACTGCATTAAACATCGCGGTATGGAGGATTGCCATATTGCGAGATGCGATCGGAGGAGAACTTTTCGTTGCCACGATCGCATTCAAAATCGTTGCGTTCCAGTCCACCACTACATCCGTTCCAGAGGCAGAAACCCGATGGTAGGCTGCATTGTTGGTTTCATTGCTCTCGGAAATGGTTTTCTCAGAATCAATATCGACAATGAGATAATAAGCTCCCGGTGCGACCCCAGCCGGATTCGTGAAGTTAAAGGTAAATTTTCGCGTGTTGCCTGCCTGAATCTGAACATTGCCCCGATTGACGCTGTCTAGAAGCTGATCGCTTGCATCAAGAACAAGGTCAGGAGAGGCATAGATATCGACCGCCAGCGATCCTGAAGCTCGAGCCTTACCCACATTGGTGATATCTACCTTAATTTTTCCTTTGTCATCCTTCTTTCTGGGATCGATCGTTTTTGGCATGGTCACGTCATCCACCGCACCAATTAAATCAGAACCACTGCTGCCTGCGCCCCCGTGCTTGCGATTCACCCGCACTGAGCCAGGGCGATTTCCCACCAGCGGATCTTCTGCTGTAGTACCCGTCAAGCCATCTTGATTGCTATGCGTCTGCGAATTATGCGATGTTGGCTTATTCTTATTTTTTGAACCTGTGAACTGTGCCGATCGGCTATCCATTCCTGAGCTTCGATCGTCATTCAAGCCTTCCGCATCTTTTGGGAAAACCAAATCAAAAGTCGATTGTTTTTTATTATTTGAAGTATTATTTTGAGTGTGACCGAGCTTGTTCCCGGGAGCGTGACTGAAAGTTTCACCGGAATAAAGAGCCGATCGAGCGCGAGTTGCCCGATGCAGAGAAGATTCTCCGAAATCTCCTGACGGTCCAAATTCTCTGGCTAAATCAACTGCACCAGAAGCCAGTAAGGCTGTAGAGTCTTCCATTCTAAACCTCAAACTTTTAGCAGGTTCCTATGTCTTTACACCGGTTCTTTCTTAAAAACCGAAGGATTTTCGTACCGGATCATCAAATTTGCTCAAAATTGCGGTCGATCGCCGGAATACCGTCAGTTTTTGGCTCAGGGCAACCTAGTTTCTAGATCCAGAAACTTCAGATGCAGAAACTTCCCCCCCCTCCTATGCCTTACCAGGCAGAAGCGGCTGTAAGGATTGGAGATCAAACCCCTGAGCGAATGCCTGAAAATAACTCGATAATTTCTACAAACGCCAAATCTTAATTGCTTTGTCTCGGCTACCGCTAATTAATGTTTTTCCATCCGGGCTAAGTGCAAGCGATAAAACCCAATCCTGATGTCCAGGCAGCGTGTTTAGCAATGCTCCGGTCTGCAAATTCCAAAGCTTGATCGTGTTGTCTTCGTGGCTACTGACCAGTGTTTTTCCATCCGGGCTAACAACCAGCGATCGAACAAAGCCCGACTGCTCTGGCAGAGTCTGCACTACTTTTCCAGTTTTGAGATTCCAAATCAAGGTTTCATCCGTTCCTCCTGTGATCAATGTTTGCCCATCAGGACTCATCGCGACCGATTCCACTGCACCGGCATGTTGATCGAGCGTATGAACCCGTTTCTCTGTTTCTAAACTCCAGACTCTAATGGTTTGATCTTCACTGCCTGCCGCTAAAAGTTTTCCATCAGGGCTAATTGCAACGGACTTAACTGGCTGTGAATGACCTTCAAAGTCACACAAAAGTTCCCCGGTTTTTGTATTCCAGACAGAAACGGTCGTAGCGTAATTGCCTGACGCAAGCATTTTTCCATCTGGACTAAAAGCAACAGAGGAAACCCAATCGGGATGATTAAGGGTATGTATCAGCTTTCCAGTGTTGAGATCCCAAAGCCGAACGGTATTGTCTCGACTCCCCGTAGCTAGCATCCCTCCATCGCGGCTAATGGCAACCGCCACCACCTCGGCAGTATGTCCTGAAAAAGTTTGGAGCAATGCGCCAGTCTGCGAATCCCACAGCTTCACGGTATTATCTTCGCTGCCGCTCACAAAGGTTTTGCCATCGGGGCTCATGGCGATCGCATCAACTGCCCCTCGATGGACTGCTAACGTGTTCGCAAGGGTAAATAAAGATGAATTTTGGCGTGAATTCTGGGACGAATTCTGGGATGAGCTCTGGGACGAACTCGGCGGCTGTGCAGGCAAAAATTGAGTTGTGAGGGCTCTACTGCTGGGAATCGCTTGAAACCGCCAATATCCATATCCTGCAAAGGTAGATGCCAGCGTTACTCCCACAAGCGCCCAGCGATTGACAAAACGGTTTAGAGAAAGAAGCAATTGCCAGCGACGAGCGATACTGGTGCTTGCGATACTCGTACTTGTTGCACCTGTACCTGTTGCACCTGTACTTGCCACACCTTTACTGGATTTTATGATGGAATCACCTAAGGCAGTTGGGAATGGCTCTACCGGGTCAGGAAGCGTGCTAGGAAGCGTGCCAGGAACTGTAGCCGGGTCATAAATTACGGTTTCCTCAGAAACAACACCCTGTAAAACAACATCCTGTAACTGTCGCAGGTCGAATAATACTTCCTCAACGGATTTGTAGCGATCGATGAAATGGGTTCGAACCATCTTATCGACAACATCACCAAACTCCTGACTCACCTGAGCCTGTTCTCGCCAAATCACCTCACCGGTCTCAAAGTCTTCTTGCAGCTCATGCGGCGGTAAACCCGTGAGTGCCTGCACTGCCACCATCCCTACCGCATAAATATCGCTGTTAAAGCGAGGCTTACCCCCCTGCTGTTCGTTTGGCATATAGCCAGGTGTGCCAATGGCGATCGTGACGCTGGTTTGCCCTTTTGCTTGCAGGTGAACGACCTCGGTGCTAATTTGTTTGACCGCGCCAAAGTCAATCAGTACAATCCTGCCGTCTTCTTGTCGCCTAATCAAATTACGCGGTTTAATATCCCGGTGAATCACGCCCTGCCGATGCACAAACTGAAGCACACTGAGGATGTCGCTGATCATCGCAATCACTTCTGCCTCACTCAGCCGCTTGCTGTAGGCTAGCTCGTGGCTCAGGTCGTGTCCTTCAACAAATTCTTGGACTAAATAAAATTCCTCATCCTCTTCAAAATGGGCAAGCAGACGGGGAATTCGATCGCTTCTGCGACCCAACTCATATAGAGTTGTGGCTTCCGCATTGAATAGACGCCTCACGGTCTTTAAAGTTGCCGTGTCCGGTGATTTTGACTTCAGCCGCTTCACAACGCAGCGAGGAACCGTAGGAAGCTGCTTGTCTACAGCGAGATAAGTATCGCTAAATCCTCCCCCACCTAACCGCTGGATGATTGAATAGCGTCCACTCAGTGTTTTGCCAATCATGATTGTTATGTAGCTTACAGAATCGAGTCTGATTATTCTACGGTCACTATATTGATGCTCACCCTAATAATTTCAGCAATATAATATCAGTTCTAAAGTGGGTTCTTACCTCCGGATAAACCCAAAAGAATATATCTTCCATATTGCTGTCTTATGCAAGAAGTCACAAGCTCTTCATTTTAATTTCAGTTGGAAAATACGCTTCCTTCAGTAGTCAGTCCGACGATCGATGTTATCAATAACACATTTCTTCTAATCTACCTTTCGACAGATGGCTTGAAGGATTACAAACCGAGATTAGAATTCAAATGCGATTCAATCGATTCCTGCACAAGACCTAAACAATAGAACGTATTCCGATAGCAAACCTGAACAATCAAGGGAACACTGACAGAACAACGGGGGTAAAGCTTCGGATTAACTGTATCGATAATCACAGAGGCTTTTTTTGATACAGTGTTACAAATATTAGGTATTGTATCAAGAAAGAGATTGAAGGCGACCAACGAAAAAACCTGCTTTTGCAGGCAGAGCCGATCGACTTCCCTGGATTGCGGCTACGAGCGATTTTGTCGCGCCAAGCGCGTTCAGTTGAACCTAGAGCGATTGCCCTCGGAAACTTCAATTCTCTGTTCATCCACCCAGCGATTGTCTTCGGACAAGCGATTGTCTTCAGACAACAGTACCGCGATCGCACACCAATGTCATCAGGCCCACCAACGCGACCCAAAGCCATTTGCGAAGCGATGAAGCGGTTAATGTCTGAATTGTCTCGCACTATACCAGCGCCAAAATCCGTTTCGATTGTACCGGGAGCGATCGTATTCAGCGTAACTTGTCTTGTCCCAATTCCTTCGCCCTATACCGGGTTAACACCTCGACCGCGCCCTTCGCGCTAGCATAACCGGCATAGCTTGGGCAAGGTACTGCTTTGCTGCCCAGTGCTTCGATCGCCGAGACGACTACTTTGGCTTCCACTTCATTTCTGTGATCCGTGACGATCGCACCCGTTCCTTTTTTTGCCAGTGCCAGAGCAGTATTTTTGCCCAGTCCTCGACTTGGTCCTGTAATCTAAGCAATTTGGCGTTGCAGGATGGAGGGAGGAATTAGATGCCTTTAATCTGGCAGGTTAGTTGCAGAATCTGTCGGCATACCAATTTGCTCGGTGTCAGGTAACACTCCTTGTAACGAATCGCTGCTGTTTGCAGGAATATCTGGATTGTTATGGAGATTGACAGCCCCCTTCTCAGCTGAAGGTTCGACAGTAGAAAAGGCTCCCATTTCGCCGGAAGCATCAGCCGTTTTCGCATCTCCTGTTCCAGGTGCACTTGAGAAATTGGTAGCGATCGGAGCACTGATTGGATCGCCCTCCGGTTGTCTACCACCGACTTCTACACGAGCGTCCAGCATTGCACTCCCCTGCATATTTTGAGCAGTTAATGGCTGAGACTGCGCGGATGCAACAACTGCTTGATCAGGATTGACGGCTTGATCAGATAGGGATGGGTCACTCATGAGTTTCTCCTCGCATAGGAACTGCAAAGTGGTTATTGAAAGCGGTTAATGGATGTATCGATTATCAGCTTCATCTGACATGCTTTGGGAAGCTTCGATCGTCTCCTCATCTGGATTAGCAGCATCTTCTGGAGGCGGGTGATCTGTGGAAGGGATATTAGTGGGATAGGATCAGAAGCGACCTCTTCCAACACTGTTTCATCGTTATGGCTTGTACTCTCCGTTATGATTCACGATTTTCTTCAACATTCATGTCTACAATCAATCTTCAATTTGGATTTTCAATTTGGCTTGTAAAGCGATCGTGAACCGCGCAAGTACAGCGTTTAAACTCATTAACTGAGGCTATTAAAAAGCTTCATCAGTTTCTTAGGGCTTTTGCATTAACAGAGTATTTATATAAATATCTCCACTAAAGCGATTTAATACGCTTATCGCATCAAGTCTTTTCCGATTTATTAACGATTTTAATTATTAAAGCGCGATCTTGACAAGGTTGCTTCATCCAAAATAGCGAAGCTTATGTATTCATAAGGGAGTGCCTTAAATTAAAAAATCATGTAAGCACAAAACCATATAATTTGCCCAACGAAAGGAAATTGGTTAAATGTTTAGTTCTGCTGCTGCAATTCTTTTTGAATTCATCAGTGCGTCACTGCATTTGGAAATACTGCTCTATAACGTGCCAACAGTGGCAGCTCAAGTTTAACTTGTGGTAGAAGCCAATAGGCGTATATGATTTCTGTCATTTCTGCTGGTTGTACATTCGTTGAATCCGCTTGATGCCCCATTACCTGCTCCAAAATTTCCTCTGCCAGCGCTATGAATTCCTGAGATTTGCGTTGGCGGGGACGTGGCAGCGTTACAGGCATATCTACCGTAATCTGACCATGTTCGATCAGGAGAACGCGATCGCCCAGCATCACTGCTTCATCCACATCATGAAGTAATTAGAAAAATAGAAAATCGGTGTTCCTGCCAGATTCGTTCAATTAGTCGCTGCATTTCAATCCGGTCAGGGCATCGAGGGTCCCCAAGGATTCATCGAGCATGAGCAGAGAATATGATCTGAACAAGAGCCATTTTATGGAGAGACATTTGTAAGTTCAGCCACAGACGCTTGATGTTGCTCAATCCAATCTTCTGCCCACTGAAACTGCACCCCAGCCCGGCGGGCAGCGGTTTCATCTTCTGAGCGATCGCCCACATACCAAGTATTTTGAGGGCTATGCTTGTACCGCGCCATCGCCAGTTTCAGCATTCCTGGGCCGGGTTTACTGTACTGCCCCGACCACTTGCTTTGACTATGGTTGTGGAAGTTGTGACGAGTCACGCGAAAACATCGTCTGCCTTCAAAACCGGGACAGAAGTAGATTTCTTTACAGCAGTTTTTAGGTAATTAGCCCCTTTTCTATTAAGCTAACGAGTGGACAATCTATCAAGTTGGTGAAATGCCTGTCGCTTACTCAACGGATTTACGCACTCGTGTAA
>NZ_JAMPKZ010000014.1:0-130964 GCF_039962215.1 Leptolyngbya sp. ST-U4 | reverse complement strand
GCTAGAGTCATTGCTTCCCAGAGGGCTGTTGAGATGTCGATATGCTCCAGCCTAAACTTCAGGAAGCTTTCTTAATACTGCTATTCGCTGCTACTTCCTAAACATCCTCTAAGGCGACACACCTCATCAAATATAGCGAGCGAAACTGGATAAATCAGAATGTAGCTCAGACTACACTTACTAAAACAAAATTTAGGAGACGAAAAAGTAAATGCAAGAAAATAAGGACATAGCATTGCTATATCCTCATTCCTGGGTGTGATATTTAGATCTTGCAATTGAGCGACGGAGCTTGCCTCTCTAACCATTGAGAGTTCTAGCAAGTTCCTTATTCAAACTCTCCGTCGATTGCGATCGAACGACGATTGCCGCCATCCTGACCACCAGAGACCTTGTTGAGATCCTCGTCGTCTAGCTCTCCGTTGATTGCGATCGAACGACGATTGCCGCCATCCTGACCACCAGAGATTCTGTTGAGATCCTCGTCATACAGGATCCCTTGCAGTTGGCGACGGTTGCCGCCATCTTGACCGCCAGAGATTCTGTCGAGTTCTTTATCGGCTAGTGGTTCTTCGCGGCTGATGCTAGGCTCTTGACCGCCAGACACTTGACCCAATTGTTCCGGATTGAGTTCCTCGTTGGTTTCTTTCACAGACATAATTCCTCCAAAAATTTTATAGATGTCAGGCTTTCATCAAGCCCGTAAGTTAAATCAAACAGAAAAGCGAATTGAGCTTGCAAAGTTCATTCTTCACTCTGTTGAAATTCAACTCTGCTTTCAGCGTACAGGGCTTAAATGAGAAATAGATGAGAATGAAATAATAGTTGCTCAATAAATCACTAAATTTTCTGAGACTCTTTAAACAGAGAAGAGACTGCTATAAATATATAAATAAGGAAGTGTTGCTTGACGAAAGCGTTAATATAATACTTACTGAAAGGCACTTGAGCAGTAAAGGCAATCGCAACAGCTAATAGCCTGTTAAGAAGTGCGATCGCTCACACAGCTAGTTAATCAAGAAATAAAACTCAATTCGCGTTTTGAGATTACCGTGTACTCCAATCATGCTAGAACGATGATCAATACGAGAAGTGTTCGAGGCAATCTGCCCTTGCTGCTTGATAATCCCACGCTGATCCGAATCGTTCAATCTGGGACGATCGCTTTATTTGCCGTCCGTATCGTTAATGGTGCGCCGGAGGGTGAGCGACACTACCTGTTTGATGTAGAACCCGGAGCGGCACTATTTGGGGCTGATTCAGATGTTTATTTGGAGCAGTTCGCCTTGCATCAACAAGAAACTGAAGCGATGTGGGGAATTATCGCAGTCGCAGTTGAACCTGCCGAAGTTTCGGAACAGTCAATCGATACCCTTAACCTGTCTGATCTTCGTCTTCATATCGCAGATTGGATTTACAAGCTAGCAAATAGTCCAGGCTTACCCAAGCTTCCCCTGGCAAAACTATTTCCGATCGACCAGATAGATCAGTATGTTTCCTTAGTTGCAGGCCAGGCTTTGCAGCCATCGAAAGAGCAGGTTCTGTGGGTACAGTGTCAGCAGGGAACTGCTCATTGGCTCGGCTTTGACAGAGTGCCGCTCACGCCTCATACAGGAAGATTTCCACTGACGAACGGACTCTGGATCTCGGCAAGCAGCACGCTCCAGCTTACGGTTCAGCCCCTTGCCAGCATTGACACCCTAGCACCGCTACTAGAAGGCTTAGCGCAGTTGCATTGCTACTTCCTAAAGAGCATCGAACAAATTACCCTCCAGCAATCCCAAGCGCAATCGACTCAGTTTCAGAAACGCCAGCAGCTCAATCAGCAGGTGGCACAGGAAACGCTGAAAACCCTGGCATCGCTGCTCAAACCGCAGTCTGACTCGTCTCCTGCTCAAGGCGATGAATTGCTGATGGTAGCAGGAGCGGTTGGCAAAGTGCTGGGCATTCCGATCGCCCCCCCAATGGAAGCCGATGATCCAAGCCGAATGCGCGACCCCCTAGAGGCAATTGCCCGATCGTCTCGGCTGCGGCTGCGGCGAATTTTACTGCGCGATCGCTGGTGGCAAAAAGATGGTGGTCCGATCATCGCCTACACCCGTCAAGAAAAGCGTCCGGTTGCCCTGTTGCCTGTCGCAGGCGATCACTATGAGCTTTATGATCCCCAATCGTCTACGACTGGGCGGCACTATTCAAAAGTGAATGCGGCGATCGCGGCTCAGCTCAATCCCAGTGCCTTTATTTTCTATCGTCCGTTTCCATCCACCGTGTTGCGGGCGTGGGATCTGGTGCGATTTGCCTTCAAAGGACAGCTCAAAAATCTGCTGGTTTTGCTAGGCATGGGAATCGCCAGCACCCTAGCCGGAATGCTTGTCCCGCTGGCAACAGGCGTATTGATCGACATGGCACTGCCGACGGGCGATCGAACTTCGCTGATTCAAATCGGGGTGGGCTTGCTGTTTTTTGCTTTGGGAACCGTAAGCCTGAATTGGGTACAGGCCTTGGCAACCATGCGTCTAGAAACCCAGTCCGAAGTGATGATGCAGGCTGCGGTTTGGGATCGATTGCTTCAGCTTAGCCCTGGCTTTTTTCGCCAATATACAGTGGGCGATCTAGAATCGCGGGTGTCGGGCATCAGTCAGATTCGCCGTGCCTTAACGGGTACGACTTTACGCACCATGCTGACGAGCTTCTTTGCGCTGCTGAACTTTGGGCTGATGCTGTTCTACAGTGTGCCGCTCGCGCTGGTGGCGGGGGCAGTAGCGATCGGAGTGATCGGGTTTACGGCGACGACTAGCTCCCTGCTGCTGCGGCAGAAACGCCCTTTGCTGGAGGTACGCGGCGAAATTTCGGGCTTGGTGGTGAAGCTGATTGAGGCAGTTCCCAAACTGCGGAGTGCCGGAGCTGAAGCGCGTGCCTTTGCTACCTGGGGCAACAAATATACGCAGCAGCTTCATCTAGAACTGAGTACTCAGTTGCTGCAAGACAGCGTTGCCATTTTCAACACCGTGATGCCCGGACTCGCCGCAACACTACTCTTCTGGATGTCTGTTACGCTGATCGGGCGATCGTCCACAAGTGAAGCCACCAGCCTTTCAACCGGAACTTTTCTCGGTTTCAGTGCTGCCTTTGGGATTTTTATCACGGGCGCAACCAGCCTCAGCAATACTGTGACATCCGTGCTGGAAATCGTGACGCTATGGAAGCGATCGCAGCCCATCTTAGCGGCAGAACCAGAGGTTAACCCTGAGCAAGCCGATCCGGGAAAACTGGCAGGTCGAGTGCAAGTCGATCGCGTCACGTTTCGCTACCGGGAGGATGGTCCCCTAACGCTCGATCAGGTTAGCTTGACGGCAGAACCGGGAGAATTTATTGCGCTGGTGGGTCCGTCGGGCAGCGGCAAATCTACTTTGTTTCGCCTGCTGCTAGGGTTTGACGTGCCGATCGACGGCAGTATCTACTACGACGGACAAGATCTGGCAGGGTTAGATGTGACAGCCGTGCGGCGACAGTTGGGGGTCGTGCTGCAAAATAGCCGGATTAATGCGGGCAGCATTTTTGACAACATTTCGGCAAGTGCGCTGATTGCGGTGAGCGAGGCGTGGACAGCCGCAGAAATGGCAGGCTTTGCCGACGATGTGCGGGCGATGCCGATGGGAATGCATACCTTTGTCAGCGAGGGTGGCTCAAATTTATCGGGGGGACAAAGGCAACGGCTGATGATTGCTCGCGCCCTAGCACTGAATCCCCAAATTCTGCTATTTGATGAAGCGACAAGCGCACTGGATAACCGAACGCAGGCGATCGTCACCCAAAGCCTAGACAAACTGGGGGTGACGCGCATTGTGATTGCCCATCGCCTCAGTACCATTCGTCGCGCCGATCGCATTTATGTGATCCAGGCAGGTCGAGTCGTGCAGCAGGGTACGTTTGACGAGCTGGCGCAGCAGCCCGGGTTATTTACTCAGCTCATCGCCAGACAGATGAGCGAGCATTAATCACACGATTCAGGCACACAATATTACTCACACAGGCAAATTCTCGAAAACTGCCAGTGCGTCGTGGGCGGGAAGAAATTGCGATAGCTGAAGCGAATGTGGCTGTGAGATGTGACGCAAGGCCCGCCGCACAGCAGCATTTGATTAGACTTCTTGCACGAATCGAAGAGAAGAGCTGAAAGTAGATCAGCCCTACTGAAATGACTCATGCTCTACCCGCAAATCCAAACCCTCAACCCAGTTGCCTTTCGCCGGGCATGTGGAGTGAAGCGAGAAACGTTCCAAGCGATGGTTATTGTCCTCAGCCCCGACTTAAACCGACAGGGGAAGCGCGGCGGACAAAATCGCCTTAGCGTGGAAGACCAGTTGCTGATGACGTTGTATTACTGGCGACACTACCGCACCCAGTTTGACATTGGGTTAGAGTTCGGGGTGTCGGAAGCGACTGTGTGCCGCACGATTGACAAAGTAGAAGCGTTGTTGGTGAAGTCGGGACAATTTCGTCTGCCGGGCAAACGGCAACTGCGCCAAGCCGAGACGGAGTGGGAGGCGGTTGTGGTAGATGTCACAGAGGTGGCAATTGAGCGTCCCCAAAAAAACAGCGTGCCTACTAGAGCGGCAAGCACAAACGGCACACGCTGAAAGCCCAAGTGGTGATTGACCTAGCTCAGGGGCAGTTTCTCGCCGTTGCCACGGGCAAAGGTCGTACCCATGACTTGCGCTTGTTTAAGCACAGTGGCGTGCACTTGGGTGAGGGGATGCTGTGTTTAGCAGACAAGGGCTATCAAGGCATTGCTAAACTTCACGCTAACAGTATTACGCCGCAGAAGAAGCCCCGGAAACAACGCTTGAGTGATGCGGACCAACAAGCCAATCGTGCTTTAGCCCGGCTGCGGGTCAAGGTGGAGCACAGCATTCGTCGGCTGAAGCGTTTCCGCATCTTATCGGGGCGCTATCGCAATCGGCGACGGCACTTCACGCGCAGGGTGCATTTGCTCGCAGGCATCCTCAACTTTGAGCTGGCTCTCGCTTCCTGATTCGTGCAAGAAGTCTATTGATAAAGAAAAAGGGTGAACTCCTGTCCACCCTCTTACCTCATTAAGCGCAAATCATTGAATTTATCAAGAATTCCTAGTCGAGCACTCGCACTGCCTGGGTCAAATCTTTTGCTTCTGTACCAAAGACAGTTGGGGCAATGAAAGGAACGTTCACTCGAATGGGATGTTCTGCAATCAGAGGCAAACCTTGACGCGCTTCAGCAGCAACCTGCGTGGTCTTCGCATCATAGGTCTGAGTTACCAGCTTGGGATAAACCCCGATCGCAATAATTGGAATGATCAGGCAGA
Organism: Leptolyngbya sp. ST-U4; assembly: GCF_039962215.1. Lineage (NCBI taxonomy): Bacteria > Bacillati > Cyanobacteriota > Cyanophyceae > Leptolyngbyales > Leptolyngbyaceae > Leptolyngbya > Leptolyngbya sp. ST-U4. The sequence continues at coordinate 125,620 of NZ_JAMPKZ010000014.1, read as the reverse complement.
GCGCGATGAATGCTTCTCGTGGCTTTGCATCAGAGACCGTAATTTCAGCCATCAGGTCTTGATTTTCTGCACCATAAAAAACAGTTCGCAGCATTGATAGCAGATAAATTGGCGAGAGAATGACCCCGATCGCAGCCAGCGTCACAATCACCACCTTAAATGGAGCAGTGTAGGCATCGCTAGTGGCGAATCCCAGAAACACAGCAATTTCCCCCACAAACCCGCTCATCCCTGGTAAGGCAAGAGAAGCCATTGCGCCTGCGGTAAAAAGGGCAAAGGTTCGGGGCATTGTTTTTGCCATGCCGCCCATTTCTTGCATGTCCAGCGTATGCGTCCGCTCATAAGTCACGCCTGCCAGGAAGAATAGAGCCGCCGCAATCAGACCGTGGGAGACCATTTGCAGCATCGCGCCGCTCATCCCTAACTCGTTAAAGGAAGCAATGCCTAGCAGCACAAACCCCATGTGGGCGATCGAAGAATAGGCTAACCGCCGCTTCAAATTCGTTTGAGCAAACGCGGTCAGCGACGCATAAATAATGCTCACCACACCAAGAACGGCAAGTACCGGAGCAAAATAAACGTGAGCGTTGGCAAGAATTTCAATGTTAAAGCGAATCAGCGCATAGCCTGCCATCTTTAGCAGCACCCCCGCCAGAATCATGGAGACTGGAGCAGGAGCTTCACTGTGAGCATCAGGCAGCCAGGTGTGGAACGGAAAAATCGGCAGCTTCACGCCAAAAGCGACCAGCAGTGCGGCGTACATCACCAGCTCAAATCCGAGCGAGTAATCCTTCAGCCCCAACTCTTGCAAATTAAACGTGACAGTATCACCATAAAATGCCATTGCCAGCGCAGCGATCAGAATGAAAACTGAGCCAGTCGCCGTGTACAGAATGAATTTCGTCGAGGCATAGAGCCGTCTTTGCCCACCCCAGATTGAGATCAGTAGATAGACCGGAACGAGTTCCAACTCCCACATAACAAAGAAGAGGAGCAAATCTTGAGCCGCAAAGACGCCAATCTGGGCGCTGTACATCACCAGCATCAGGAAGTAGAACAGGCGGGGCTTACGATCGACCTTCCAAGCAGCGAAAATCGCTAGTGTTGTCACCAGTCCTGTCAAAACCACGAGCGGCATTGAGAGCCCATCGACAGCGACTGCCCAATTTAACCCAAGCTGAGGAACCCAGGAATACTGCTCGGCAAGCTGAAAGCCCGGACTGCTCAAGTCGTAGTGCTTCCAGAAAGCGTAGACAATTAGCGAAAACTCAACCAGACTCGCGCCCAGTGTGTAAGAGCGAATTGTTTTGCCGTATTTGTCTGGAATAAAGGGAATTGGCAGTGCCGCAAAGAGCGGAAACACAATCAGGAGAGTTAACCAGGGAAGTTGCATACTCGGCATGAGAGCTTACCCAAATTCAGTATTCGATGAAGTGCAGTCGATAGTGTGCAGACGATCTGCTGAGTGGCTGGCTTAGTCGAGCAACCTTCGCTCAGTCTGCGAAGTCAGGCATCTAACAGAACATGAAGCGGGAAGCTAGATGCTTGGGCACTCTCGTACTTCAGGGTTAACTTTGGGGTTAACAAAGGTGCGAGCAAAGCGCGATTGGCTGAACCAGTTAACCCGTCAATCGTAGGGATCAAGGGACTAAAAGGCTGTGACCTTACACCGCTCCCAGGAATTGCGCTTAACAGACCGGGCTGTTGCTAAGTCAGTCGAGGTTCGTAGCAGTTCGAGATTTGTAGGAAGCAAACAGTAATTTCTACCTACCCAAATAGCATACCCTAACTGTAAAGAAATATTACATCAGCGTGACAAACTTCTACCTCTTCTAAATAAAAATTTTTGGGATATGAAGATTTTGCCAAGCGATCGTCCCGCAGAACGGGGATCACAGACAGCGCCATCCCCAACGAGAACAAAAGGAAACCCTTCGGATCTGACGACCTTTTGTTACATTGCTGATTTGACGCGCTACCCCAGGTAAATTGTTTCAGGAAACCTGTTCCAAGTAGAGGGCTCTGTGCCATGTCAAGTCGCTGCGACTCTGTAGTGGGATGGCGAGTCTATGGAGATACGCTACGCGTTCGGACAGGAAGCCAAACAGCAACGATTCGCCTGGCTTATGTAGATGCCCCAGAGCAGGATCAAACCGGAGGAGACGCTGCGACTCAACGGCTAAAGGACATTTTGCCGTCGGGTGAGAAAGTTCAGCTTCGCGTGGTTGATATTGATCGCTACGGCAAAACGGTGGCTGAAGTTTACTAGGGGAGCCAGTCGGTTAATTTACAGCTTGTAAAAGAAGGAATGACGGTCATTTATCCGCCCTATTTCGATCGCTGTCCGAGTACCCAGAGCCAGTACCTCAGGCAGAGCAGCAGGCACGACGGCAGCAAATTGGCTTTTGGCAGCAAACCAATCCCCAGATGCGATCGGCGCATTTGTGAGCATCTTCACCTAATTCAGCAATTGCAGATTTGGGATTTTATCTTGCATTGCGGCATTAAGATTGACCATTCGCTGAAACTTCTCGATTAGTGGTTAAACGCTTGCTAAATTTGTGCTGAATCTCTAAGGAGACGAAACGCTAACTTTAACTCAAATAATTCCCGGTCAACTGTGAGTTACACCCTCACTCAAAACATTACTGAATCTAATCTTTAATGTTCTTCTATATATTGTTTTCGTTATCTGTCTATTTCAGCATTGGCAGGCGATCGGGCTTGTGATCATCCCATATCTTCTGGTACGTGACACATATATAAGTAATTCAGGATTGGTAACGGTATTTTCATTACGAATCCCATTCAGCCCAACAGTTATTCTCAGGTTACAGCGATATGGTTTTCCCGTAGTATCAGAAATAGAGTTTGCCTGAAGCAACGCTTAGAATAAGATGCGTCGCTGTTCGAGCTTTCGGTGCAATGCTTTAGGTAGGCTATTTTGGCTACATTGTTTCTGCCGTTTGAACATTGAGAGGATTACGACATGCCAAGTTACAAAGTCACGTTGATCAACGAGACTGAAGGGCTAAACACCACCATCGAAGTTCCCGATGATCAGTACATTCTGGATGCTGCGGAAGAGCAAGGTATAGACCTGCCCTACTCCTGCCGTGCGGGTGCTTGCTCCACTTGTGCTGGCAAGATTACCGCAGGCACTGTTGATCAGTCTGACCAATCCTTCTTGGATGACGATCAGATCGAAGCGGGTTTCGTCCTGACCTGTGTGGCTTACCCCACCTCTGACTGCACAATCATGACTCACCAGGAAGAAGAACTGTACTAAGTCTTGGTTCGTCAGAATTCAAGCAGATTTTCAGATTATTTGCTGAGTGCAAGGCATTTGTCAGGCTCAGTTTAATCTACAGACAGGAGCGCAGATGCGCCCCTGTTTTGCTATTCATCTGCTGTTCATTTGATGAGTAACTGCGAGTTTAAGCTGCACTACTGCGCAGTCTCTTGGGACGGGGTTAAGGTGGACGGATCTCGCCATAGCACGATCGCCGGAGTGAGAGGCTGCAATTGCGTTTCCGGGTAATAGAAGCTGAGAATCTGCTCATGCGCCCATCCCAGATCACCGAGACGATAGGCTCCGGTCTGACTCATTCCCACGCCATGCCCTAATCCACCGCCCACAAAGACATAGCCCTTCAAAACTCCCGGAGGAGAGGCAGCCTGTTTAGTTTGGGCTGTTTTTTGATTTGCAGTCTTTGTGGCAGGCTTCTGAACGGGTTGGGAAATTTTTTGTCCCTCAGCCGTTTCATAGATTGGATCAAGGTAAAACAGGGTGCTGTTAGGAGCAGACAGCGCACGAATGATTTCGTCTTTTTCGAGTTCAATAACGCCCAAATCCGTGGTAACTGCCATTTTCTGTACCCGTCCGGCAGGCGATCGTTCTACAACGCTCAGCTCTCGGATCTGAGTAAAGTTGACGAAGGGATGCTTTTTCGTCGCGAGCACCTGCCGCAAATCATTTGTGATTTCGCCGATTGGACTTTCGACACGCCAGCGAAACATATCCCAGCCTTCTTCGTTGAAGCCGCGTCTTTGAGCAATAAAGGCTCTGAAGTTGCTTTCGTCTGCCAGACTGCGCTGAGACAGATTCCAGATATTTTGCACTGAATCTACCACCGCTCGTAAATAAGGGCGATTGCTGCCTGCCCAAACATCGCTAAACGGAGCCGTCACGCCACCTGTAGTCGAGGAATAGAGTGCATCCACCAGTTCATTGTTGTAGGTCAAAACCAAGCCACGTGTGGCAGCAATGGCGCGATCGGTTTCTGGAACCGCTCCTGACAATCCCCAGTAAACCTGACACTGGGTATCAGCACAAAGCTGATAATTATCGATCGCAAAACGGCGCAGATTTCGTAAAGCGTAGGTTCGTGCCAGGATTGCTTGCGCTTCGATCGTGGTTTGTGGTGCACCAACCCCAATTTCATGGGGTACCACTCCGCGCAAGTAGGTTTCGATCGGAACTTGATTGACCAGGGTATAGGTGCCGTAAGCATTGGTCTGAAGCCGCAGTGTCCCGGCATAGAGGCGCGTTCCGTGATCGCTGCGATTAAACGTGACCTGAATGCGATCGTTTGCTGTGTCAATCTCGACCTGGTCTTGCTGATAGCGGTAGCCGTCCACCGTCAGAGCCGCCTTTGGAATTTGTGGCTTTACCTGCGTATCAATAAAGGCTGTTCTTGCTCCCTGGGCTTGCAGGTTTTGCAGCAGGAGTCGTCTCAAAAGCGGTGTTCGATAGGTCTCTCGATCTGCCCAGACCTGCCACTGCCTCGGCTGACCAATTTCGACCGCAATCCCTTCAGACTTCCAGCGATTTGCACTATCCTCCGCACTTTCAAAGCTGCGGTGAGTACTGAGCACAATGCGTTCAACGACTTCGGGCTGTGGGAGCGGCTGCATCACGACATTAACCTTGACTTCGCCGCTTGTAGCTAGTACTCGATCTTGCTGTCCATCTTTAAGCTTGAGCGTCAGTCGATCGCCCGACAGGGGCTTTAATGTGATTTCATCCGTTGCATTTGAGCCAAACCGCTGCACTACACCCACATCTAGCAAGGGGTTGAGCGGAGCAGGTTGGACGTGCCCAAACTGCCCCATACCAGCCAGAAGACAAGCTGATATCAGCAGCGTTTTTATCCAGGAATTGGGACGTAGTTTCAGCAGGTGACACAAAAGCCAACGAACTGGGGCATTCCGTTGTAGGGAAGTCACAGGACAGATCCTCATAGCGAATGACAGCGAAAAACGGTTTGATGCAGCTCTGAACTCAGCGATTAACCCCTGCACTTAGGGCAATCTTAATTCTTGGGAAAAAATAACTTCTTGCCTGTTCTGCATTTTAGCGAGCCAACTCTAGTGTGACTAGCTTGTTTACTATCCTCAATCTTTTCGCGATAAATACCCTAAAAGATTTGCTATTTAAAATTCCTGTAAAGACGAAGATCCATCGCCCTGTTCCTGCAACGATTGCCACCCCGCCTGCCAAAGAGAGCGGTCTTTAAGCTGCTGGGCATTCAGCCAAAAGCGAACTGCTGGATCACAAGCAGCCACCATTTCTGCAAAAACCCAACGCCCTTCATTTTTTCGATTCAGAACTTGAAAATGCCGCCAGCCCCAGGTTTTTTGCTGCGCTGTCCACTTAGAACCGACCAGATAAGGAAACTTTTGCTTTTTTGGCATGTGCTGCGATTTATAGAAACGAAAATTGAAGCCTAGAGAGTAATCTTTCAAGAAACAATTCAACACAGAAATTATGAAAGAAAAATCTGTCTAAACTGAAGCTTTGTCTATTTCACATTTTGCGACAAATCTTACAATGCTTACTGAATCTAGCTTTACTTCCCCTAAACCATTGAGATCTCCGATTACTAATCCCCCAACTCCGCAATTGTTCGGTTATGCTAATTCATTACAAAGTCTCGCTGAGTTCAGCAAGTTGGCTGAGCTTGTACACAATTCACCGTAAGTAATTTAGGATTACAGCTAGGATGCCAACAAGGCACTGCCCTGCTAACGCAAGTTAAGAAAACTCTACTCGTCGAGAGGCTTTATTATTGATTGCGCTTTTCTAATGCCCTTATCACATTCCCACAACGAATGAGATTAAAAAGGATGCAATTTTTGTGAGAAAAGTTACAATCGGAGAAGTCTTGGCTAAAGTTGAGGAGTGCAGACTTGTTTTGGTGCTTCTACTCGCAGTGCTTCTACCTGAAACTGTGGGCGGTTAGCGGAGAAAGCGAGTTTGCTGCGAATATTGAATCCAATGGGTAGGCTATATCCGGACAGATTCGCTAGCAGCTGATCAGTGATTCAGAATCAGTCGTACTATTTCCTGGTCTTAATTGACCTTCAACGTTATTGACACTAAGGAGCATGAGGAGCGCGGCATGACCCAGGCTAACGACGTACTCGAAACCATTGACCCCGCCGAGAGTGACCTGGACGAACTCTTGATTGAAGGAGAGGATCGAGACGACGAAGAGGACTTGTTCGACACTCAGCCTGATGAGGAGGAAGACGGCAAAACCCCAAAGGGCGCAACCCGTCGTCGGGCGCAAGCCAAGAAAAAACTGTATACAGAAGACTCAATTCGGCTTTACCTGCAAGAAATCGGTCGCATCCGGCTACTGCGGGCAGACGAAGAGATCGAACTGGCACGCAAAATCGCTGACCTACTGGAGCTAGAACGCATTCGCGATCGTCTGTGTGAAAAGCTCGATCGGACTCCGCAAGAGCTAGAACGCAACCCGGAAGCATGGGCGAATGAGGTTAATCAACCTCTTCCTAAGTTCCGTAGACGGCTGCATGAAGGACGACGCGCCAAAGAGAAAATGGTGCAGTCTAACCTGCGACTGGTGGTGTCGATCGCCAAGAAATACATGAACCGGGGTCTGTCGTTCCAGGACTTGATTCAAGAGGGCAGTCTGGGTCTGATTCGCGCTGCTGAGAAGTTTGACCACGAGAAAGGCTACAAGTTCTCAACCTACGCCACCTGGTGGATTCGGCAGGCGATCACTCGCGCCATTGCAGATCAGTCTCGCACGATCCGTCTGCCCGTTCACCTTTACGAAACCATCTCGCGGATCAAGAAGACGACCAAGCTACTGTCTCAGGAAATGGGGCGGAAGCCGACCGAGGAAGAAATCGCGACCCGTATGGAGATGACGATCGAGAAGCTGCGGTTTATTGCCAAATCAGCTCAGCTTCCGATTTCTCTGGAAACGCCGATCGGCAAAGAAGAGGATTCGCGCCTGGGTGACTTCATTGAATCCGATGGTGAAACCCCGGAGGATCAGGTTTCCAAGAATCTGCTGCGGGAAGACCTGGAAAACGTGCTGGGAACTCTTAGTGCAAGGGAGCGGGATGTGTTGCGGCTGCGCTACGGTTTAGACGATGGACGGATGAAGACGCTGGAAGAAATTGGACAGATCTTCAACGTTACCCGTGAGCGGATTCGCCAGATCGAAGCCAAGGCTCTGCGAAAGCTGCGTCACCCGAACCGCAACAGCGTTCTAAAGGAGTACATCCGCTAGAATTTCTCAAAGCTTAGGGTTTGCTAATCAAACCGTTCAGCAAGAATTAGTTCTTGAAACTGCATTGGTTACACTTGGCTAAACCATCCTACGCTTTATGAGCGAATGCTCTGGGATGTTTCTAGCATAATTTAGAAATAGCAGAAGCCTATTCTCGATTGCAGAGTAGGCTTCTTTTGTATCATGCCTCCGCATTATTCCTATGCCGCTGCACTATTTCTCAATCGCGACAGCTATCCTTAATCTGCAATAAGGGACAGTCAGAATCGTTAGCCTGAAATCCTGAAGATATCCATGGTTTGAGCATAAGCCTCAGGTTTTTCTGCTTCAATCCCACTAGTGAACCGCGTTAAACCACATTAAAGGCTACAAGAGAATCGATCAAAAAAGGGGCAAAAGCCCCTTCTTGTCTTGCAGTTTTTTGGAGTTTGTTTCCTGGTTTATTGAGCGGGAGAAGGTGATGCTGCGGGAGTGGGACTGGCTTCAGGGGCAGGGCTAGCAGGAGCAGTTCCGGGGGGGCTAGCTTGAGGAGAGGCAGTCGGGCTGGGAGCCGCCGCTAGCTGATTGATCTGATCTTTAAATTCAGCCGGAGCCAGAGTGGCTGCTGAGGTGAACAGAGGTTTAGCTTCCTCGGTTTTGCCCTGGGTTTTGAGAATGATCGCTTTACCCAGCACTGGGCGAAAATCCTGAGCATTGCTGGCAATAATTCGATCGTAGATGGCAACTGCCTCGTCGTATCGTCCCTGAATTGCATAGACTTCACCCAACAAAAGCTGCACCGAAGCTGTATCGACCGTGCCTGGTTTTGCCTGGTTTGCTTCGTCTGCCGTCTTCAGCGTGTCTTCTAACAGTCCGATCGCTGCTTCGGGTCGGTTCTGCTGAAGTAGCAGATCGGTCAAGCCTTTCAAGGCATTGAGATCGCCGGGACGGGTTGCCAGAATGTTGCGGTATGCCTGGGCTGCGCCTTCTCGATCGCCCGTGCGCTGTTTTGCCTGCGCTAATAGAACGGTATAGTCGGGCTGATCAGGGTTTAACGCTGCCAATTTTTCGAGCGGCGCAATAATGCCCTGAATGTCGCCCTGCTTGATCTTGACATCGACTAATCCGCGCAGAGCGGTCTGATTGTCGGGTTCCCGCTGAAGCACTGCTTCATAACCTCGTGCCTGGGCTATCAATTCTTCGCTTGAGCCTGGACTGGCAGACGGAGAGGGAGAAGGCGCGGAAGCCGTTTGTTTTTGCAGATTCAGCACGCCCGATACTGAAGCCACGATCGGTACAGCAACAAAAGCAAGCGTTGCAAGCGAAACAACGACCAGAGCTAACCAGCGACGATTTTTCTTTTCAGCCACACGCTATTCCCAAACTCGACTGTCATTACTAACATAGTCCCAATTAACTGATCACTAACTGTCACCTTCCTTTGGGGTAATTTGCCGCCGAACAGCCTGATCTAAGCTAGAGGAAGCTGTATAGAGGAAAAGGGCGAATTACCACAGGAAATGATTCAGAATAATGTCTCAGTCATTTCACGAAGGAGATCAAACCTGAGTGTTAACCTAGTGTTTAATTCCGCATTGAAATCTGGTCTTCAGGACTAGAAATTTGCTGTAGTGCATAACGGTAAGCGGATTACCTGCCGCTGTCAAGGAGGTCTCATGAGTCCCGCCCAGAATAAAAATCCTCAGTCGCCCAAGTCTACCTCAGCATCCGAGTCATCGGTGGATACCCATTCACCGTCCGAACCTCCTTCAGCCGACCCTATTGTAGAACCCGCTATGGATCAGCCTTCTCAACCGATCGCCCCTCAAGAAGAACCGCTTCGCCCCCCCACGCCGCCAAAGCGTCCGGTTGCGCGAGAAGTAGCCCTCTCGACTCCCCAGCCTTCCTCTGCGCCTGCTACCTCTGAATTGAAAGAGCAGCCCAAGGCAGATCAGCCTGAAGCTGAGTTAACGGCTTCTGAAAGTTCTGAGGCTGAAGCTGAGAGTACCGCCGATGTTTCATTGGACAATTTGCTGTCTAACCGTCTTCAGCCGATTCCCCCCGCTAGCGAGCCGATGCAGTATCGGGCGATCGGCTTAGTGCGCGGCACCTATGTTCCGTCAGAAGAACAGTTTACCCGTGGATTGATCCAGACCGATGATGGCGTGGCGATCGATGCGGTTTTGCTAGGGCGCGTGATGAGCCTGGTTAAAAAGCACCTTGACCTGGAGCAGCCTCACCTGTGGGTGGTGTATCCGCGCACCCGCGAAAAAATGAACGATCTGCACGTTCAAATTGTCGGCGTGTGGGAGCCTGAAAAGCTGAATCGATTAGAGATGGAAGCGGGAGAAGAAGAGAGCGCAGAAGGAACCGAGGAAAGCACCGAGGAAACTGCCGAAGAAACAAGCTCTAGCAGCTCTGGTTCAGACTCACTGCTCGAAATGGTTCCTGCTTCGGAGCTAGACGATAAATTCTTCTCGATTCGCGGCGAAATTATCTACCAGGCTCCAGAAGAAGAGCGGCTGATGGTTAAAATCCGGCGGATGTCTCGTCCGGGCGATACTCAGGACAAAGCCTTTAAAGTTGCCTTGAAAGGAACGCTGGAAGGAAAAGCGATTGGCTATTTCTGGGATTTGCAGGTGCAGCGACAGGAAAACGACCTGATTGTGCAGCAGGGCACGATGATTGGGCTGGTTCCGCCTCAGAAGCGCAAGGACGGCAGCAGAAAGCCGCAGGGTCGCTTCCGTCGTCCTGGTGGTCCTGGTGGTTCAGGCGGTCCTAGCGGTCCCGGCGGTGGTCGTCGTCCGAGTGGTCCTCCGCGCAAGTGGAATGCGGGTAGTCGAGAAGGCGGCGCACCTAGACCGCAATTTAAGAGCGGCGATCGTCCGACCCCTTCCCCTCAGCCACGCTCTGAAGTGACCAAACCGATCAAACGTCGTCCGCCTGAAGGTGCGCCCCCGACTTCGCAAGAGTAGGCAATGAGCGGATTTGAGACTCAAACTTGAGACAAAAGAAGGGGTATTCTGCGGAAAGGTGCAGGTTACCCCTTTTTAATGCTTATTGAATGAATGCTGATTCAGGCGATCTCGTCACCTGCGATCGTTTTAGTTTCCAGCTTCAACTTGCGGTGGGAAACAAACCTTGGTACCGCCTAAACCGCAATAGCCGCCTGGATTTTTAGCGAGATATTGCTGATGATAGTCTTCAGCGTAATAGAAAGGCGGTGCATCTAGGATCTCAGTCGTAATCTCGCCATACCCGGACTCGCGCAGTGCCTTTTGATAAGCATCTCGCGAAGCCTCAGCTAGCTGTCGCTGCTCCGGCGAGCAAGCGTAGATGCCAGAGCGATACTGAGTGCCCCTATCATTGCCCTGACGCATTCCCTGCGTTGGGTCGTGGCTTTCCCAAAAGATCTTAAGTAGGGTTTCGTAGCTGACTTCTGCCGGATTGTAAACGACCTGCACTACTTCATTGTGCCCGGTCATGCCAGTGCAGACTTCGTGATAGGTCGGGTTTGGCGTCGCGCCTGCGGCATAACCCACTGCAGTCGAAAACACACCAGGCTGCTGCCAGAATTTCCGCTCCGCACCCCAGAAGCAGCCCAGACCAAACAGCGCAATTTCCATGCCTGCGGGAAAAGGAGGCTGTAAAGGGTTGCCGTTGACAAAGTGGCGATCGGGAACAGGAATTGGGGTGCTGCGTCCCGGTAGGGCTTCCTCAGGGGAGGGAAGGTTCTGTTTTTTGCCAAATCCAAAAAGCACCATACTGCCTGAACTCTCCAAGTTAGATCAAGAAATTAAACCGAATTTAATGAGCAATGGGGATGAGCGAATTGCGGAAGCGCATCTTTACCTAGGTTCATCATAATCTACGCATCAGACGATCGAATTGATTGAGCAGTCGTACAATCCGAATCGCTGCGGGGAGGATAACCTACAAAGTTCTCCCCAACTCGGGATTGAGATCAACTTTTAGTTAGAGGCTATTTTTTAACCGGGATCGTTAGCTTATAAGGCAAAATTACTTGCTTATTTTGCTTCATATTTCAAATCGAAAAGTTCGATTTCAGAAGCCAGTCAGCTAATTAATTTTTCTCAAGCAAGTCCTTCAGGCGATACAGGTTTAATTTGTACCGCTTATCGCTCTGTTTCGGAATAACGATCGATAAAATCAGTATGGCCAAATTCTCGACTAAGTCCTCAGTTCAGCAAGACATTCTGGTGATGCTTGCGGCAGAGCATCGATCAATCGAGCAGCGAATTGATGCACTGGAAGCGGCAAATCATGCAGTCGAAGCAGAACGAAGATTTAGAGAACTTTATCGTATTCTATTTCTGCACCATTACGGTGAAACGCTCGTTTTCTACCCATCAATGCGGGAATATGAGCAGACTGCTGTTTATTTAGAAACCGTAGAAGAAGAACACAGCACCACGATGGTTTTGCTTGAGCAAATGAGACAACTTTCACCCGTCGACCCAACCTTTCAAGCAAGATTAGATGAACTCAAAGAATTAATCATGGGACATATCGAAGAGGAAGAAAACGAAATTTTCGCTGCCGTACGAACCTGCATGGATGAGCAAGAACTGCGCCAACTCGCGCAAGAATTTAAAAGTATTCAAATAAAAACAGCCCCTAAAATAGAGGCTCGAATAAAGGATTTAAATCCGTAAACGTGAGTTGTGTTTATTTCTGTGTGTTTATTCTTGATAGTTCACCAGTCGAGAAAAATCTGCTGAAGACAGGCTAGCTCCCCCGACTAATGCTCCATCGATTTCTGGTTGTGCCATAATTTCATCGATATTTCCGGGCTTAACCGAACCGCCGTATAGAATTGACAGGTCAGAATTTTGTACCTGCTTCCGAATCAAACTAATAATGCGATCGGCTTCGATCGACTCACAGGTAGCGCCTGTCCCGATCGCCCAAATCGGCTCATAGGCAATGACCAGTTGCTCTCGGTCAATACCCTCGAGATCTTTCTCAAGCTGCCCAGAAATCACCGCTTCCGTTTCGCCCGCATCCCGCTGCTGTTTGGTTTCGCCCACGCAAAGAATTGGAATCAAACCGTGCTGCTGTGCCGCCTTGAGCCGCAGATTTACTGTCTCATCCGTTTCGCCAAAATACTGTCTGCGTTCACTATGACCGATAATCACGTATCGCACACCCAGTTCTAGCAGCATCGGGGCAGCAATTTCGCCTGTAAATGCCCCTGCAACTTCCCAGTGAACGTTCTGCGCCCCCAACTGAACTCGCGTACCATGCAGGCTTTTGGACATCACGCTCAGATCAGTAAACGGCACACACAGCACAATCTCGCGATCGTCCGGTGTCTCGGCGATCGTATCTAAAAATGCCTTCAAAAACTCCAGGGACTCCGCCTGGGTTTTATACATCTTCCAGTTACCCGCAATGATGACCTTACGCACGTTTTAATCCCAGGTTATGAACACAAAAAGAGCATCCTTTAGTGTACGGCTTTGGGGGACGGGTGGGGGAGTGGGAAGGTGGGGGAGTGGGAAGGTGGGGAGGTGGGGAGGTAGAGGAATGAAAGGGGAAGGAAAGGGTTGAGGAGGAATCATTGATATTGGCTGAGATATTGGCTGAGATATTTGCTGCACTGATTCGATATCTTTTAGCCCTGTTGGTTGAAAGCGACTCAGTAAGCTTCCAAACTTCACAGATTCACAAGTCCAACACTCGCTTCTTCCCCAGAACTTACTTTAAACTCCTCCATTCCACACCCACTCACCCATTCTCTACTTCCCCTAAACCAACTCCCCGATCGTCGCCACGACTGACTGCGATAGGGCACTGTAGTCATAGCCGCCTTCCAAACCAAACAAAAGCCGATCGCAGATCTGCTGACAGTAGCGGGTGAAAATGCCGTAGTCCGAAGGCTTCAGGGACAGGTTGGCGAGGGGGTCAGCTTGGTTAGCATCGTATCCGGCACTGACGATCAGCAGGTCGGGTTGGAATGCCTGGAAAAAGGGAACAATCTGCTGCTCGAAGATAGGCTGGTAGTCTGCTAGGGTACTACCTGCCTGCATGGGAAAGTTCAGCACGTTGTTATGTTGTCCGCGTTCGTCAGAATTGCCAGTACCCGGATATTGGGGCGACTCGTGAAGTGAGCAAAAGGCGATTTGGGGATTCGTTTCGACGAGTGCCTGTGTGCCATTTCCATGATGGACATCCCAATCGAGAATGCCGACACGATCGATTCCTGGCTGAGTCAGGGCGTAGTGTGCTGCAATTGCCGCATTTGCAAACAAACAGAATCCCATGCCACGCTTTGCCAGCGCATGATGACCGGGTGGACGCGCAATCACAAAAGTAGGGCTACCCGTTTGCAAAACGCGATCGACCCCATCCAACCAGGCATTAATGGCAAGTAGGGCTACCTCGTAGCTGTGCGGCGAAACAACCGTGTCCTGATCGAGCCTGCCGCCGCCGGAGTGGGCAAGTTGCCGGACAGCTTCCACATACTGAGGGGGATGGATTGCGTGCAGTGCCTTTGTTAGTCGATGCGAAGCAGTTTCTCCTTCAAGGTGATCGGCGGGATGCGAGTCGATCGCAGTAGGGGTGCGCCAATCAAGCTGATCGTGCCAGGGAGCCTGTTTGAGGGCAGAGACAATCGCCTTTAGGCGTCCGGCGTTTTCGGGATGAAAGGAGCCTGTGTCGTGATCGAGAAATTTGTCGCTGTAGAGGATAGAGATCATAGGAGATGAGGGGATGGAGGGCATAATTAGATTCCCTATGTTTCATTCTCTTCTCGAATCCACTTTTCGACTTTGGTGGGCTGATAAGTTGCCATTCGATCGAGTAGCGTATTGGGTTGATCAGCTTCCAGCACGATTGCCCTCAGTTCTGGCTGCAAAAAGCGATCGGTAACGGCGCGATCGAACAGAGTCAGCAGCGCATCGTAATAGCCTGCCACGTTGAGCAATCCCATTGGCTTCTGGTGCAGCCCCAACTGCGACCACGTGAGAACTTCACAAAACTCTTCCAGAGTGCCATAGCCGCCGGGCATTGCCACAAAGCTATCAGCGAGATTTGCCATCAGCGCTTTGCGTTCGTGCATCGAGTTCACAACATGAAGCTGAGTCAAATTGGGGTGAGCAATTTCCTTGGCCTCTAGAAATGCGGGAATAACACCGATCGCCTCGCCGCCTGCTGCCATCACAGTATCTGCCACCTTGCCCATCAAACCGACTTTGCCGCCGCCATACACCAAACCATAGCCGCGCTGCGCGATCGCCTGACCCATTGCTTCAGCCGCTTCTCGATAGATCGGATTAGCACCCGAACTAGAGCCACAAAACACGCAAATATATCTCATCTTGCTAATTTCATTGTTTAACAAATTGCAATCAGGATAGCCTGTCAATTAGCTCTAAGAGCTTGTTTGAGAAGCAGCAAGCCTTCTACATCGTCCTCTACAGCCCCAATACTGGAAGGCTTTGAATATCCTAAAGCAGGCTCGGTTCCCTTCAAAATGAGGGTCAGGGGGCAGCTTGGCTAAAAATTATCACTTCTCAAACATCTTCTTCTCAAACATTTTCTAAGAGTCGAAGAGCCAGTTGCCAAAATTCCATAAAATCACAGACTTCAAAGTCCCTTATCAGCAAGCAGTTACTCTAGAATTCATCCTTGCCTTTTCAGTTCTCGATACAGTTCATTGCAAAATTCAATCTTCGATCGAATCTAGATCGGATTTAGATGGACAATAAAGGAGTGTAGAACAAGATACGGTTGGAAAAATTGGAGGTCGCTTCATGAATACTCCGATTCCCCGCGTCCAATCTACTGCTTTTCTAGGTGATCTGATGACGCTTGCGCTGGCAGTTGCGATCGCATGGCTGCTGATTGCTCCAACCTGGGCTTGATTTCGTTGCCTGCTCACTCGAGTCGGTTCAGACAAGCTGTTTAGATTGCATTTTAGATTGCCTTGAGTGGGGACGACTGAAAACGGCATCGCAGCAAACCGCTCAGACCTCAGCGGATAGGCAAATATGCTAAAATTTCATAGTTAGCGAACGATATTTAGCAGCGCGCTGATTAAGCGGTATGAGGGTCGGTTACTTGCCTGTAGAGCGATTCTGCAAGCAGGTTTTAGAGAATTTTGGGCAGTAAGTTCCTGGCGACAACGTTCTTTGAAAGAAGTGCTTCGCCAAGCTCTTCCCATGCCTGAGTTTTGCCAGCAGAGACAACAGTTCGCCTGCTAAACGTTCACAGATCTGGAGCTTTTTCACGGTATGAGTATTCCCCAGGAGCGAATCGTTCCCACCGATCTGCGGAACGAAATGTCCCGATCGTATCTGGAATACGCCATGAGCGTGATCGTGGGTCGGGCATTGCCAGATGCGCGGGATGGACTCAAGCCAGTTCACCGCCGGATTCTTTATGCGATGCACGAATTGGGCTTAACGCACGATCGCCCCTTCCGAAAATGCGCCCGTGTGGTGGGGGAAGTGTTGGGTAAATATCACCCCCACGGCGATACAGCGGTCTACGATGCCCTGGTGCGGATGGCGCAGGATTTTTCGATGCGCGCCCCCCTGATCAACGGACATGGCAACTTCGGGTCGATCGACAATGATCCTCCGGCTGCAATGCGATACACCGAGTGTCGCCTGCAAGCCCTGACGATGGCTGCCCTGCTGCAGGATATCGAGTCCGAAACGGTTGACTTTGGCGACAATTTCGACGGCTCACAGCAAGAACCGCTAGTTATGCCTGCCCGTGTGCCGCAGCTTCTGCTGAACGGGTCTTCGGGAATTGCCGTAGGCATGGCAACCAACATTCCGCCGCACAACCTGGGTGAACTGCTGAACGGCGTGGTGGCACTGATTCAAAATCCAGACATCACCAATCTGGAGCTCATGCAGTACATTCCCGGTCCCGACTTCCCCACGGGCGGACAAATCCTGGGAACCAGCGGGATTCGGGAGGCTTACACCACCGGACGCGGCTCGATTACGATGCGGGGTGTGGCAGCGATCGAAACGATCGAACAGCGCGGCAGACCCGATCGCGAAGCCATTATCATCACCGAGCTGCCTTACCAGACCAACAAGGCTGCCATGATCGAGCGCATTGCCGAAATGGTAAACGAGCGCAGATTAGAAGGCATTGTTGATATTCGCGATGAAAGCGATCGGGACGGAATGCGGATTGTGATTGAGCTGCGACGGGACGCTTATCCACGCGTGGTGCTGAACAATCTCTACAAGCAAACGCCCCTTCAGGCAAACTTCGGCGTGAATATGCTGGCGTTGGTCAACGGCGAACCACAAATCCTCGGTTTGAAGGAATGCCTGCAAGTCTTCCTCGACTTCCGAATTGAAACAATCACCCGCCGGACACGCTACGAACTCCGCAAAGCCCAAGAGCGGGATCACGTTCTGCAAGGCTACCTGATCGCGCTGGCAAATCTGGACGCGATTATCAGCCTGATTCGCCACGCCGCCGATACCGTATCGGCAAAGCAGGAACTCATCCAGACCTATCAGCTTTCGGAAACGCAGGCAGATGCGATTCTGCAAATGCAGCTCCGTCGTCTCACCGCCCTCGAATCAGAAAAGATTCAGCAGGAACACGAAGACCTCCAGCGCAAGATTGCCGATCTGCAAGACATCCTGGAGCGACGAGAGCGAATTCTGCAAATGATCGAAACCGAGCTATCGGATTTACGATCGGCTCATGCAAACCCGCGTCGTACCGTTATTGAAACGATAGACGGCGAACTGGGTGACATCGATCTGATTGCGAATGAGCAGTCGATTATTCTGCTGACTGAGCAGGGCTACATTAAGCGGATGCCGATGAGCAACTTCGAGGCGCAGAGCCGAGCCACCCGCGGCAAGTCGGGTACGCGCATGAAGGAAGACGACGGCGTTGAGCACTTTCTCACCTGCTGCGACCACGATAGTGTGCTGTTCTTCAGCGATCGCGGCACGGTTTACAGCGTGAAGGCATATCAAATTCCGGTGAGTTCGCGTAACGCTCGCGGCGTACCGATTGTGCAAATGCTGCCTATCTCCCACCAGGAAAAAATTACGTCGATCGTGCCTGTGGTGGAGTTTGCAAACGATGAGTATCTGGTAATGCTGACCCAGAAGGGCTTTATCAAGAAGACGCAGCTTTCTGCCTTCAGTAATATTCGGGCAAACGGACTGATTGCCATTTCGCTGGAAGAAGGCGATCAGTTGCGCTGGGTACGTCGGGTGCGGGTCGAAGACAGCATCATGATCGGGACGCGGCAGGGAATGGCAATTCATTTCCGGGCAACCAATGAGCAGCTTCGTCCTCTGGGTCGGGCAACACGTGGGGTGCGGGCAATGTCGCTGCGAGCGGGCGATGAGTTGATCAGCATGGACATTCTGCCGTCTCAGGTGGTGGCTCAGGTGGCTGAAGCCGATGCACCTGAAAACGAGTCTGAAGAAGTGCTGGATGCAGAAACGTCGCAGCAAGGTCCGTGGGCACTGGTGATCACGACAGGTGGGCTGGGCAAGCGGGTTCCGGTCACTCAGTTCCGCCTACAAAATCGGGCAGGCATGGGTTTGCGAGCGATTAAGTTCCGTAAATCCGGCGATCGATTAGCAGCCCTCCAGGTTGTAAACGATAGCGACGAGATTGTGCTGGTCAGCAGCCGAGGAATCATTATCCGTCAGGCGGTGAAGGCAATTTCCTGTCAGTCTCGTGCTGCAACTGGAGTTCGGGTTCAGCGACTCGATGAGGATGATGCGATCGTTGCAGTCGCGCTGGTTCCTCCTTCTAATGGCGAAGAGGAGCTGGTAGACCTGGCGGAATAAGGTTTGCGGACTAGCGTTTGCTGTAACCAAATAACTCCTGTAGGTGGGCAACTTGTCCACCTTTTTTGGCTCTATGCAGTTTCACAACGATGGCGTGACGGGCACAAAATCAAACTCATAGCCCGATCGCGTGCCAGGTTTTACCGTCACTAACTGCATTGGCTGACTGCGATCGCCCGAAGACAAAAAGCGAACGGTTCCTGTTGCACCTAACAGCGAAAAGTTCGGAGCCGTGAGGGTCTGCTGAATGCCCTGTCGCGTTGGGTTCTGTTTCAAACCTGTGATCAGAACTTGCGCCGCATCGTAAGCCATCGCGGTTCGCCAGTTGACATCACCCCCCCAAAACTGTCTGGACTGTTGGGCAAACGCAGAATTCGGATCGGCAAGCAGAATCCACGGCACTGCGACAACCATTCCCTCTGCTGCCGCACCACCAACCTCCAGCGTTTTTGGATCATAAAGATCATCGCCTGCGAGCAAAGGCAACTTCCGCTGATTCACGGTGACGACCTGCAGTGCCAAATTTAAGACGCTGCTGCTCGATAGCAAGACCAAAACTTCTGCGCCCTGTCGCCTTGCCTGCTCGATCGCATTAGACGCACTAAAGCCAGGATTGTTCAGATCAAAGTCAGCGACCACCTGCCCGCCATCATTTGCCACCGCTGTCGTAAACTCTTCTTTTAATGAAAGGCTGTACTGACTGCTAGAGTCGAAAAAGATGGCTGCATTCCGACGTTGCAAATTGGTGAGCATATAGCGAGACAGCGTTGTTGCCGAAAACCGATCGCTGGGCACCGTCCGAAACACAAAGTCACCCAAATTCGAGAGCTGCACCGCTGTGCTGGTGGGCGAGATCATTACCAGTCCACCCTGCTGATACACTTCTCCTGCTGCCAGGGAAGCTCCGCTGCTAAAGTGACCGACAACCCCCAGAACTGAGCCATCCTCGATTAGCGATCGAGCCACCGCCGGAGCCAGGGCAGGACTACTATCATCGCTGGCAATTTTCACCTTGAGCGGAACCCCATTGATTCCCCCTGCCCGATTCACCTCTGCTTGCGACTGCGCTACACCCCGCAGAATTTCCTGAGCGGTACTGAGGGAAGTTGCCATTGGGACTGCAACGGCGATCGTATAGGATTTCTGCTGACCGATCTGGGCATTATTGAGGTAAATCAACGCTTCCGGGTCGTTACGGTTCACTTGCAGGCTCGTCGTCAAATCCTGAACTGCCTGTTCAAAATTCCCTGCACCGATCGCGGCAATTCCTGCCTGCTTTTCCGGCGAGGCGTTGCTGGGGTCGAGAAGCTGTGTTCCATCGCTAAAGCGATCGGGAGTTACTTCTGAAGAATTTCCCGACTGACCATCTGACGAAGCGACACCGGGAACTCCCGACTGAAAAAACCGATTAAACAGCAACCATCCCCCGCCCCCAAGCAGCAGAGCCGTCAGCAGCAAGGCAACAATCAGGGCAGGCGTTTCATTCTTCTGGGACATAGTGGCGACACAAAGCGGCGATGCAAATTTAATCTCAGATTAGCCACTTTTTAGCGGTTTAGAGTAATCTGGCAACCAGTTTGTAAACCAACCGAAACACGATCGCTACAAAAACTACCGTCAGGGCAGTCACTCCGGCAGCAATCAGAATGGTTTGCAGAGGGCTTCCTGTCGTTGCCAGCAGAGTGCGTAAAAACGGCGCACGCGGCAAAACATCGCGCAGAAACGGCAGAAAGAAAATGGCGGCAATCGACCCGCCCGCAATCAGCAATAAATCAATTCGCTCGATCCAGCGCAATGCCTGAGCTATCACCAATCCCGCCCCGATCGCCATCAAAATTAACCAGAAAGTCGGCGTAAAAGCAATCGTTCCTAGCAAGCTTGCCAGCGCGATCGTCACCAATCCCCCTTCAAATCCTGTAAAAGCCGCATTGTAAAGATATTCCAGCGTAGAAAAGGGTTTGCGAGTCGGTTTGGACTTGGGCGCAGGCTTGGGGGTGGGCGTTGGTGCAGGAGCCGGAGTAGAAACTGGGACTGGGCTTGCCGCAGGCGGCGTTTGAATTGCCGTGCCGATCGAACCTGATTTAGCAACTTGACCCGGAGCCGGGCGAACAGGCGCAGCCGTTGGAGTGACCGCAGGAACAGACCCAGGCGAACTCGAAGGGTGTAGGGCAGCCAACACTTCACTGGCAGATTGAAAGCGTTGGCTTGGAGTGGGCAGCAGCAGCCGATCGAGCACGGTCGCCAGCCGATCGCTCACCGTCACATACGATCGCCAGTTCCACTCGTCCCGGTAGGTATCGTAGAGATCCTGGGGCTGTTCTCTGGTTAGCAGCATTAGACAAGTGACAGCAAGGGCATACAAATCGGTTGCCGGATAAACCTGATTCCCCTTCATCTGTTCCGGCGGAGCAAAGCCCATTGAGTAGATACCCGTCGAGGAGGGCTGTGCCTGCCCTGGCGTTGCAGAGGTTGCCTGCTTGACTGCGCCAAAGTCTAACAGAAATAGAGTTCCGTCTTTGCGGCGCATCACGTTGGAAGGCTTAATATCGCGATGAATCGAGCCGCGATCGTGAACGAATTGCAGCACGGGCAGCAAGCTTTGAAGCAGTTCCAGAATTTTTGCTTCCGAAAAGCGTCCCTGCTGTTCGAGTTCTTGTTCCAAATTCTGCCCGTCGATAAACTCCTGAACCAGATAAAAAAACTGATCAGGATCATCGGGGAAGCGGCGCGTTACGGGTAGCGCAAAGAAAGCCAGCAAATCAGGAATCTGCGGATTAGTTCCCAGTTCTTCTAGCACCTGACCTTCTCGTTCAAACAGGTTTTGAGCAAGCTGAAGCTGCTGAGCAGTGAGGTGGTTTGAAGGTTGAAACTGCTTGACGACGCAAAACCGCATCGCCGGAGTATAGCGATCGCGTGCCAGATACGCTGTGCCAAAACCGCCCTGCCCCAGCACTTTCACAGGAAAGTAGCGACCTGCGAGTAAAAGCTCCAGACCGCAAGCCGTGCAGTATTTTTGAGGAATCGTTCTCAGCGTTGCCGGAGTATCGAGGTCGGCAAAGTGATTGAGCGGACGAGGACAACTTGGGCGGGTGCAGTACACTTCCATAAGTCCTCAATTCTGCGCCATAACTGCCTGAGAATCAACTGCTTGAATCAATCCTTTGCGTCAGCCTGCTGAGTGATCGAACTGGATCAATCATCGAGTTGAATCACTTTACCCAGCGTTGCCTCCAGTGCCAGCGCATTCACATTCAAATGGTCTGCCATAACTTTCTCCCTCGATTTTTCCAGGACTTGGAGCGGCGACTCGTAGGTCGAAAACTGCGGCAGAATTTCTTTGGTAAAGGCTTCAGCAGCTTTTGAGCGATAGCGGTTGGGATTGGTAATCACAGAGAGCGTTCGGTTCACCACCACTCCCTCGATCGCGGCACGATGCAGCACGCCAAGCTGAAGCTCTTTTTCGATCGCTGAAATTGACACAAACGCTGCCCCCAAACCCGATTGAACCGCATTCTTAATCGCTTCGATCGTGTTCAGCTCCATCTCGATCTTGAGCCGCCGAGTTTCAATGCCGCAGCGAGTCAACACCTGATCAATGACTTTCCGAATCGTAGACTGAGAATCAAGGGCGATAAATTGCAGCTTGTACAAATCATCTTTCTCGATCTTGTCTGCCTGCGCTAGCGAGTGGAACATTGGCAGAATCAGTGCCATCTCATCTTCAGCGTAGGGAATCACTTCGAGCGAGTCTTGCAGCTCGGGTGGAATTTCACCGCCGATAATTGCCAAATCGATCTGTCCATTTGCTACGCTCCAGGCAGTTCGCCGAGTCGAGTGAACGTGAAGCTGAACCGCAACATCGGGGTACTTTTGCCGAAATAGCCCCAGCATTCGCGGCAGCAGATAGGTTCCGGTGGTTTGACTCGCACCGACAATCAACGTTCCGCCCTGAAGGTTTTGCAGGTCTTCGATCGCCCGACAAGTTTCCTGACACAAACTCAAGATTCGATCGCCGTAGTTCAGGAGCAAATGCCCCGCTTCGGTAAGCTGTGCCCGTCGTCCCCCCCGGTCAAACAAAGGAACATCTAATTGCCGTTCCAGGTTTTGCACCTGAAGGCTAACGGCAGGCTGAGAAACGTACAGACTATCGGCTGCACGCTTAAAGCTACCCTCGGCGGCAATGGCTTTAAGAATGCGTAACTGATCCAAAGTGAAAGGAAGATCAGACATGGCTGCTAAATCTAAAGAGAAGAAAAGCCTGGAGACGAAGCAAGATCAAGGGGTCAAAACAAAAGGAAAGACAGCAATTCGATGACTCATCCAAAGTCTAAATGGAAACCGGACATCTGAGAAGCAGTTCTCGATCGCTAGAAACCGCAGGATAATTTGATCGATCGAAGAAATTAACGCCAATAGAACAAAACGAGGAGCCAACGTATTTGGATGAGCAAGATTGGGAATCATAGTATTGCAGAAGCAGCTTTAAGCTATCGTCCTCTTTAAATTAAGGAGGGCTGCTGAAAGCATCTCCTGAAGATACATCGCGATCGTCATGCCCCTATACTGGCATACTCAGGGGTAGCATCGATCAAATGAGCCCAAATGAGTCGAGATTGAAAAGACTGAGGAAGTCAGCGTTTGCAATTCTGCCTAAGGCAGTGAGCAAGGGGCTGTCCCTGTCATTTCTCAGTTAGTCGACTTCGTTCACGCTTTAGCAACGGTTTAGCAAAAGTTGATTTCAGGCTTTATGAGGCGGGAGGTTGTCCAAAACTTTCTCAATTTACCGGGGGTTGCTGGAGTTGCCCTGATGGATGGACGATCGCGTCCCTACTTTTGTGGCATAGATCAAAGGCTCAATTTTCAGCAAAAAGAAGCCCTGGTACGCGGGATCCAGCAGGTGGTTAATACGACTCCGCCCGGTTTCAAATTTTTTGAGTTCCAGTTTAGCGGGCAGCAAGTTTACCTTTACAAACTCGAGCACGGCATTATTCTGCTTGTTCTTACTACCCGTGGCCTTGTCTATTCCTCCTATGCAGAAGCCATTGAACAGCTCAAGCAGGAACTGCAACAAGACATTGTCAATTCGATCGCGACCTTCCGCTTATTAGCAGGCAGCACAACGCTCTCAAAGCAAGACTACTGGCAGCAAGCGAAGTTTGAAGCGGTTCCAACCGTACCCCCAGAGGTCTGGCTGTCTAGTTCTTCGTCGCTCGCTTCTCCCTTTACGGCTCCTCCTGCTCCTGCATCAGGATCCAGCTCCCAACCTGACCTCGGCATTACGGTTAGAGAAACGATCGCAGCCATGAATCAGCTGAGCCAATTTACGATTCAATACCTGGGTGGAACAGTTGTGACAAACTACTGGAAAGCAACTCGCCCCGATACTCCCTGGCTCCAGCAGTTTCAGGTCGAACGCTCTGCCCAAATCACTTTTTCTGCTTCTACGTTAGACAATGCAGTGCTAACGCCTGAACAGCAGCAGTGGATTCAGGATTGGGTCGAAGCGTTCATTCAGCGATGTGCAAAGGTGATGCGCGACTTTCCTAAAACAGTACGGCAGCAGGCACTCAATGCTCAACAACAGTTCCTCCTGCGAGATAAGCCAGCCTAAAAAGCAGCCGTTTTCCTTGTCTTTCATTCCTATGCTCTGGAGCAGTTTTAATCTATGGTGAAAATCGTTCGACTGGAACCGATCGCGCAGGAGACGGCGATCGAAACCAATGGCAATCTACTCTCGGTGCTGCTGAAGAAAGACTTAGATGTGCTGAAGGAGTGCGGCGGACGCGGAATGTGCGCGACTTGCCACATCTATGTAAAAGATGGGATGTCTGGACTGTCGCCCATTAATCGCCGAGAACAGCGCACGCTGGAAGTGATTACGTCCTGCAAAACGAATTCGCGTCTCGCCTGTCAGGCACGAGTCCTGGCAAATGGAGTTGTCGTCGAACTGCCCCCCGGAATGTACATTAACTCGATTCAAGATATCGAGGCTCTCATTGGGCGACGCGCAGAGCAAAACCTGCTGCATCCCGTGACAGGGCACATTCTGGTTGAGGCAGGAAAGCTGATTACTCGCTCAGTGCTTAAACAGATTGAAGCAACCACAAGCTTTAACTATACAGACTTCTTTACCCACAGCAGCAACAGCTAACTCAAAATCCTCAAACCTAAAATGCTGGATTTGCAGATCATTGATGCACATTCTTAAGGGTAAGACTTTGGGGTGAAACTGCTCTGCATTAACATTCCCCTGTCTGAGTCCTCGCCTTCAACCGTCACCTAGCAGCAGGTTCTCCTTTTGTTATCTGAATTCTCAAAGTGGGCAAACTGAGAAACAGGTTCCTTTCGTAGGAGGTATAGATCAGGAGGTATAGATGCTGAGTCAACTCAATTGCTTGAGTCGAGACGTGGAAGGTCGCTATGCAACCGATGCTGAACTTTTGTTTATTGCAGAGTACGTTAAGTCCTATCTACGACGCCTGCAAACCTATCAAAAACTACAAGAGATAGAAGTTACGATCGTTCAGCAAACCCATGCAAAAATGCAATTGATCGACCCAAAACTTTTCTATTACGGCGCAGAAGATGTTACAAGCAAATGGAAACAAGACACTCTAAGAACGCTACGCTATAGCGCAGTCGCAATGCTGTTTAATGACCTGGAGACGCTGCAAGAGCAATTTTCATCCTGGCCTCAGATTATGCGTGCTTTTGGGGCACAGCAAAGCTGTCGCGTCACTTATCAGTTAATGCAAGAGGTCTTTAAGCGGCAGCTTTCCGCTCAACAAGCCGATCGACTTTGCCCGATTCTCGAACTCGCTCGCCAATCCTTAGGGTCAGTAAATTAAACCGCAAATCGCCTCGCGCTCATGGCTCTTGAGCGATCGCTTAGACAGCAGAGCAAAAGCTAGTTTCTTTCTGTTTAACCTTTAACCTGCTTAACCTTTAAAGAGGTCACTCCTCACAAACTTAATTTTCAAATTTGCGTTCAGTAAAATCTTGCTTTCTACGGTTAGAAACTGTGAAAAGAGCTCGTAAAGCTCCGTAACAAACCCGGATGGGTAAGGCTATTTTTTCAAGTTCTTTAGTGAAGCTGGGCTTTCTGCCATTCGCTCCTCAATCCGCAGCTTTTTATCAAATCAAACAATTTTTACAGCCCTCAGCAGACATCGAAATACCCTGCTTAATCCAAGACCGTTAAACCCAAACAATTATGATTACCGCAAAAACCGCAGCAACCTTAACAGAATCATCGAATCCTGCCCGGCAGAAACATCCCAAAAAGCATAACCACTACGGCTTTCGTGACTTTTTTCACTTCGACCCTGATAAAGGGACGATCGTCGATTGGAATGGTAGCCACAATATCTTAACGACTGAAGATTTTATTATTGGCTTGGTCGAGGGGCTAGAAGAAGAAGTGGGCGATGCCTCTGCCGTTACCATGTACACGATCGGCTGTGAGTGGGGTCAGAAAGACGCTTTCTTCTTTGAGAAATGGTTTGAAAAGGAGTTCGATTGTGGAATGCGTCAAACGAATCTGCTGTTTCTGCTAGAAACCTGGTGGTGGCCCTTTGTATCGCAGGGGTGGGGACGCTGGGAAGTGGATATGGGCGATCGAAAGCAGGGCTTTATGTTTATTAACATTTTCGATTCAGCCGTTGCTCGAACGCTTGGCGATGTGGGGAAGCCTGTCTGTCATCTTTACGCAGGTCTCTTTGCCGGATTTTTCACGGAGTTAGTTAGAAAACAGCTAAGCTGCATCGAAATTCAGTGCTACTCAATGGGCGAAACCTACTGCAAATTCTTGCTCGGCGGACAGGAGCGAATTGATGCAGCGACATTTTGGTTAAACGAGGGCGCAACCGCAAAAGATATTGAGAAACGGCTAAAAGCCGGGGAGGTGCTGCGATGACCAATGCACTCTTTTCCTTGCCCAACGGTTCAGCCCATTCAAATCATTCCTGGATGCAGCAGTCTGTCCAGCAGTTCTTCAGCCACTTCAACTGGGACAATCAACCCCCGGAGCTGCATAAATTTCAGATATCTTCTGGGTCGGATGATGATCCTGCTGCCAGTTTAATGCTGACGGTCAGCCAGTTCTTTAGCACCATCAACTGGGAAGGCAGCCTGCTTCATTTACAAGGAGAACCGCATTGCACCACAACCCTGGAAGACTCCCTTTTTCCTGCCTCTGTTGAGTCGTTTACGCTTGATGATTTTTCTGATTTGTTTTGATCTGAATCTAAATCTGATCCGAAATCTAATTTGATCTGGATCTAAACTCTGTTTGCAGCCGTTCCTTTTGCCCTTCATCCTCTGCTTATGAATTCTTTTCTTGAATCCATTTTTGATAACGCAGAAAACCGCTTCCTTAAGCCAGAAGAACTGAAGCTCCTGAACCAGTATGTTGGTTCTCTACCCGATCGCCTTCAAATTTACCGAATGCTGCGCGATCGTGAAATCGACATTATGCAGTGGGTTGCGGATCAGCTTCAGGCGGCCATGCCCCAAGAAAAAACTGAGCTTTTAGAACGCAGTATTAAAAATGCAGTGCTGATGCTGCGCTACTGCGCGATGGGAATGCTGATGAACGACGATCGGATTGTGTGTGATCGATATGTTACCTGGTTCAGTGAAATGAGCCACATTTACAACACTGAAGCGATTGACGCGACCCTTTATCACTACCTGAATCTAAGGCTAACTCAAACCTTAGACAGCAAGGCAATGAATCTGCTCAGGCCAATGCTGCTGCTGGCTCAAGCTCAACAGCCTGAAACCGCTTTGCTCAGCGGTGGTCTGCTCGGCTAATTCTTTTTGCCCTTAATTCGCCAATTGCTTCTCTCTCCCCCTCCCCTAACTTCATCCCTATGATTTCTGTTGCAGATTTAATCAGCAATGCTCCCGTTCCAGGTAACTATTTCGCGCCAGATGTGTATGTCCGTAGTGAATTAGAACTGGGGCTGCTCCAAAACCGTCAGGGCGATCGGCTACTTGCTCTACCTGAAACTCTGCTGCAAGCCATCTATTCTGGACTCGAAAAAGAAACTGGACAGGCAGCTCGTCTCGTCCTGTTTAACTGCGGTCGCTGGTGGGGCAAAAGCTTTTACACCCGTTTCTGGGAGCAGCTCAGTCACTACTACGAAACTTCAGCAGCGAATCTGCCAATGGCTGAATTTCTGCGCTGTCTGCAGCAGTGCTGGATTACCCATGGCTGGGGCAGGCTTGAACTCGACCAGACTTATCAAAGTCGCGGCTTCTTGATCATTAAAATTTGGAACTCTCCCTTTGTTCGTCTTGCACCTCAGTGGGAGTATCCGGTTTGTTTTTTAGAGGCGGGCGTTTTATCAAGCTTTTTCAGTCAATTGTCGGGCAGGGAGCTACACTGTATCCAAACAAGCTGTGAATCTCTAGGCGCGGACTGTAATCGCTTTGTTCTAGGTTTGTCAAAGCGGATTGAGCCAGCCGAAACAATGGTGACTAACTTCG
Source organism: Leptolyngbya sp. ST-U4 (assembly GCF_039962215.1). NCBI lineage: Bacteria > Bacillati > Cyanobacteriota > Cyanophyceae > Leptolyngbyales > Leptolyngbyaceae > Leptolyngbya > Leptolyngbya sp. ST-U4. The sequence continues at coordinate 97,782 of NZ_JAMPKZ010000014.1, read as the reverse complement.
ACCACGATACAATTATGCAGCAGCTTTGCCAGTAGAGCTTTGGGGTGAGATGTTTTGCTGAGGGTGAGCGCACGTGGCAAAACCTCTAGAAAGTGAACCAAAACGTTCAAAATATCGTCTTCTCGGTCTGGTTGGGCAAGGACAGTTTGGGCGTGTGTTTTGTGGCGCCCATCGGCAGACCGGGCAGCTTGCTGCGCTAAAAGACCTCGATCGCCATCGCTTTCCCACAGCTAAATTTTTACGGGAACTCCGCTTTCTACTTAGCCTCCAGCACCCTAACATTGTGATGTTTCAGGCAGTTGAGCATACCGCGACCGGACGCTACCTGGTCATGGACTACTGCGAAGGCGGCACACTCAGAAGCTTGATTGCAGAAGAGGGCGGACTCAGCTTTTCCCAGAGCCTAAAGCTGGTGATCGATATTCTGGCAGGGCTGGAACACGCTCATGCTCGGCAGATTGTTCACTGCGACATCAAACCGGAAAATATCCTGCTCAACGTAACCTCGATCGGCTGGACAGCCCGCATTTCTGATTTTGGCATTGCCCGTCTCAATCAAGAATTAGACGATCATCGCCTGAGCAATACCAATAGCGGTTCGCCTGCTTACATGGCTCCAGAACGGTTTTATGGTCAGTTTTCTCCTATTTCTGACCTGTATGCAGTTGGAGTGTTGCTGTACGAACTGCTGGTGGGTCATCGCCCTTTTTCGGGAACTCCTGCTGAGTTAATGACCGCCCACCTGAATCATCCGGTCACTTTTCCAGCGTCTTTTCCCGAAGTTTGGAAGCCAATTCTTGTCACTGCGCTGCAAAAGCTTTCGGCGCGGCGATTTCGATCGGCACAGGAAATGCGAGAAGCCATTCTCTCGATCGCTCGTGCCGCTGATTTGCTCGATTCAACAGCAGTCCTGCCTTTGCTTAAACCAGTAACGTTGCCTTGTTCTACAGCGTTTCATGCTCAATCTCAAGAAACGTTGCGCTCCCCTGTCACTGCGCTCTGCGCGACGGCAAATCAGCTCCAGACCTATGTGTTTCGAGGTAGCAATCAACAAGCCGCTTTTCAAGCCTATCAGGGAGCAGACCCGTTGCCGACGACCTACATTCCTTGCTCAAAGCTTTGGCAGCTTGCGCGACTACCCTCTCCAATTATCCAGTTAGCTTGTCGTCCTCAAGGCTGCTTTGTAGTTGCAGAAAAGGCTCTTTACCTCATCTGCCCAGAGGTGCAGGCAGCTACCTTAATCCCTCAGCAAATCAGAAGCCTGCTGCCGTTTAGCCAGGTGGTGCTCGAAGCAAAAGGACGCTGGCTTGCAGTGCTTGCCCCCAACTCACACGGCGAACCCTATCTCTGCTTTGAGCGTTTGTCTCAGGTGGCAACCCAAATGCAGATCGTCTCTGACCCAATGCCGATTTCCCTGCCTGGGCGATCGACGCGTTCCAGTCGCATCTTTGCACTCGATGCCCATCACGTTGCAATCTTGACCGATATTGACAGCGACGGCGACCAAGGCGGATTGACCGTCAAATCCTCACAGAAAGCTGAGGAGCTGAGCCACGGTACAGAAGTCCAAATTTTCTGCCGGAGAGGGCTTCGCATTGGAGCATTAATGCTGCCCCTCCGCCTGGGAGCTACCCTGGTGACTTCCAAGCCTTATCGTTTGCTAGCGGTCGATCGGGACAACCCTGGTCTTGTGGCACTGCTTGACCTCAAGCCCTACCGCATCCTGAGAATTAGCGTTGATATTACCCCCATTTTTCTGGCAACGGCTCCCTGGGGGTATCTGCTGTCAGATCAGGAAGGAAAAATCGTTTTGCTTGACGTAGAAGGGCAAAAAGTGGGCTGTCTCATCGCGCCCGAACCGATTACAGCAATAACTGCCCTGGAGCAGCACCAAGTGGCGATCGCTACCTGGAACGGCTCACAGGGCAGCCTCTATACCGTGAATCTCAAAGACGTTGACGTTGACCTGATTTTCTAGTTTGAGCTTAAAAAGTAGCTTGAAATCAGAATCGCTCTAAACCGAGGCGGAATAAGAGCGATGGGGCAGAACTTCGGATAGTGCAACTTGCAGCATTGCTGAGGCTTCACGAAAATCGCTGCGATTGTGGAAGCGATCGATTCGGCAAAGAACCTGCTGTTTATTGAAGAGCAGCACCGTCGGTAAAGTTTTGAGTTTATAGGTGTTTGATAACTTAAGATTGTCGTCTGCGTTGATACTGACTAGTTTGATTTGCCCGTCCCAATCTTTCTGGAGTTCAAGCAGTAGCGGATCAATCATCCGACAGACTCCGCACCAGGGTGCCCAAAAGTTTACCAGCACAGGCGTAGCCGAACCCAAGACTTCCTGATCGAATGTCAACTGATTTACCGTTAGCATCATGTTGCCCATTTTCTAATTGTTCGTTCCATGAGCCTTTGGGATCATGCTACCAGCCTACGTTACTCGTTGCGCGAATCAAAATAGGGTGAATCCACCAAAAGATCAGTACGAATAGGGTCACTCCGATGTAGGCAGGACGCAGCATTTCTTTCAGATGAAATGTTTGCCGCCCCTGCAAGATTGCCAGGAACGGAATCACGGAAGTTCTTGCTCTTACCACATCAAATGCTTCTCCATAGCGAACTTTGAGCCGTCGATCGCCGTGCCACACAGCAAACAGGTGATGCAGAATCAGCCCCAGCGAAGTCACAATCATAAAGCTGGTTCCGACCCATAGCGTATGGGCAATACACCAAATTACCTGCCCCACCATCTGCGGGTGACGGGTAATCCGAATAATGCCCGTTTCGTAAAGATGTACTTGAGGCTTTTGAATTGCAGCCACTTCCAGCAAATTAAAGGTTGCCGGATAAAGAAACAAAAACGAAATAGCAGACAGTATCCAGACGATCGCCTCAACGGTTCCATTGCCCTGAACATTCCACAGGCGCACCCCGTCATAGCGATGACTAATAAAATACACAATCAGAACCACGGCATAGGGCAAACTTACCAAGGCAAACATAACCCGATAGAGCCGTGCCCCAATCAGCTTTTCGCCTTTAGGGCGCAGTGCCGCCAGCCCGCTATGCACGATCGCAAAACCCAGCAGCAGCCCGAACATGATTCCGTGGCTTGCAGTCAGCCATCCTTCACCCATAACCTGTATCCACCCAGTAATAAAGAAGCAATAAAAGAATTCGTTAAAAAATATTGCAGCCCTAGATCAGGACTTTAGACCGAGAGGGTGCTTGCTGTAAATGGGAAAACCTGACGATCGATCGCGACTTTTCCGCCGGATTTTCCTTGGCGGGAAAGTTGCACTTTAGGGCTTTCTGATAGTAAGATTGTAGACTGTGTCAAATCAGCTAAACCAGTAGGCGAGCCATGCCCAAACTTAAGACTCGTAAAGCCGCCGCCAAGCGGTTCCAGCGTAGCGGTAGCGGTAAGTTAATGCGCCGCAAGGCTTTTAAAAATCACCTGCTCCAGCACAAGTCCGCCGAGCGCAAGCGTCGAATCACCGGATTAGCGGTCGTGAACGAGCGGGATGCTGAAAACGTTGAACTGATGCTGCCTTATTCGTAAATTGAAGTCCAGGAGAAGTAAAGTTATATGACACGGGTTAAGCGCGGCAATGTCGCTCGCAAACGCCGCAAAAAGATTCTCAAATTAGCGAAGGGCTTCCGGGGGTCTCACTCTCGGCTGTTCCGCACGGCCAATCAGGTCGTGATGAAGGCACTGCGAAATGCCTATCGCGATCGTCGCCGCCGTAAGCGCGATTTTCGTCGTCTGTGGATCGTTCGCATTAACGCCGCCGCACGGCAGCATGGCATCAGCTACAGCAAATTGATGGGCGGACTGAAGAAAGCAGAGGTGCAAATTAACCGCAAGATGCTGGCACAAATGGCAGTGCTTGACCCGGCTGGGTTTGGCAAAGTAGTTGAGGTAGTCACCCAGGCTTAACGTCTGCTGTTCTTTGACGCTTGCCCTAATACAGCTTAACTGTCGGTTATGAAACCGAGTTCAAATTTGCCTGAGCAAGTGATTGCTGAGGCGAATTGTTTTAAGTAGACAAAAATTGTTTACCTCAACTTCTATTTACCTTAACTAGTTCGCTGCATGAAGCTTCTGCGGAAGAGATTCGATCGCCTCAATCGTTTTCTGTCTATGAGTTTGCTATTGGGTGGATGGGCGATCGGGTTTGTCTGTGGATTTGTGGAACCGGGAGCCGCAGCGACGTTGGCTGAAATTCGGCAGCGCGGCTATTTGGTAGTGGCAGTCAAAGACAATTTGCGTCCCCTGGGGTTTATTAGCAATGGCGGACAAGTTCAGGGGTTTGAAATTGACCTGGCACGCTGGCTGGCTCAGGCTTTGCTAGGGGATGCGAATGCAGTACAGTTTTTGCCCGTTGCGAACCGCGATCGAATCAGTAGCCTGCTCGAAGATCAAGCGGATTTAGTCATCGCCCGACTCAGCGTTACGGATGCCCGCGCTCGATTGGTGGATTTTAGCTTGCCTTACTTTATTGACGGCACCGGTTTTGTGACGCGAAGTGAGGCAGTTCAATCACTGCGGGATTTGAGCGGACAGCAAATTGCAGTGCTAAATGGGTCAGATACGATATCAACGGTTCGATCGCTCATCCCCAACGTGCAGCTACGGGGCATCAATTCATACCAGGAAGCAAAGGCAGTGTTGCAGACAGATGAGGTAGCCGCATTTGCAGCAGACGCGACGGTGCTAGCAGGCTGGGTGCAAGAATTCCCAGACGATCGCCTGTTGCCAAATCTGATTTCTGCTGATGCGCTTGCCGTTGGAATGCCAAGAGGACAGCAGTTTGCCGCTTTGCGGCAGCAGGTGAATACAGCGATCGAGCAGTGGCAAGAGTCTGGAACGTTGCAGCAGCGAGTGTTGTTTTGGGGTTTACCCGAAGACGGTATTCCTGAGGTGAGACAAACATCTGAATTCTGACCGTTTTACAGCCAATATCGTAGTTTGCGATACTAAGACACGCTCCCAATTCCCTTAACGTAGCGATACCGGAGAACAGGAAGCGATCGATCTTCTATTTCGGGATTCTCTACGTTGAGATATTATGCGGCTGGAACAGTTGCAAGCATTTTTGGCAGTGGCGGAAGCGGGTAGTTTTCAGCAGGCAACCCGTCGCTGTCAAGTGACGCAGTCCACGATTAGTCGGCAAATTCAGGCATTAGAAGCAGAGCTGGGGCTACCCCTGTTTCATCGCGCCTCTCAGGCAAAGCTGACGATCGCCGGAGAACGTTTTTTGCCGCGTGCTCGTAAAATCTGTCAGGAATGGCAGAACGCAACGACGGAGTTGGCGGATTTGGTAGCAGGCAAGCAGCCGGAACTTTGTGTAGCGTCGATACACTCGGTTTCTGCGTACTTCCTGCCGCCTGTGCTTCAGCAGTTCTGTCAGGATTATCCAGAGGTGCAGCTTCGCGTCACTTCGTTGGGCAGCGATCGTGCCCTAAAGGTGCTGAAAGATGGCTTGGTGGATCTGGCGATCGTGATGAACAACCGCTTTCTCACCTCTAGCGCAGAAATTGTGGTGGACTCTCTGTTTCAGGAGCCGATCGCGGTTCTGATCTCGTCTAGTCACCCCCTCACGCAGTACGATCGAATTCCGTGGGCCGAATTGTCTTGCTATCCGCAGGTGGTGTTTAAGGACGGATACGGAATGCAGCGATTGGTGCAAGAGCAGTTTCAGCGATCGGGGCTTTCGTTGCAGCCAGCGATCGAACTAAATACGCTGGATGGTTTTCGCGGTATGGTGCGACAGGGAAATCTGGTTGCCCTGCTGCCTCAGTCCGCGCTATCGGAGATGAAGAGTGATCCGACGCTGGCAATTCGCCCAACCGACGAGCCGATCATTAGCCGCGAAGTAGTGCTGGTCACCACCCAGGATCGTCTGGAAATCCCTCCGATTCAGCGATTTCGCGAACTGGTACATCAGCTTGTGGCAGTGCCGCGCCTGCTGCTGCCATCGACTCCGAATGACCTGCTTGGCTCCCGATGGCCTCTTTAACCTCCTGACCTGAATCTCCTGACCTGCTAACCCGATCGCAAACAACCCGACCGCCCATGAGTGAAGCATTTCGTAATCTGCTCCGTAAAGTGGGCAGTGGACCGCACACGAGCGAGGATTTGACCCGGACTGAGGCAGCCGCTGCCACACGTATGATGTTGACTCAAGAAGCTACCCCCGCTCAGATTGGCGCATTTATGATTGCCCACCGCATCAAGCGTCCAACCGGGGAAGAACTGGCGGGAATGCTGGATGCCTATGACGAACTAGGACCGAAACTAACGCCGATCGCCGCGACCGTTCCAACCTTGGTAATGAGCATTCCGTATGACGGACGATCGCGTACTTCGCCGGTCAGTCCACTGGTTGCGCTGATGCTGGCAACGGTAGGCTGTCCGGTCGTGATGCACGGCGGCAGACGCATGCCTACCAAAGAGGGGATTCCGCTGATTGAGATTTGGCAGGGGTTGGGAATTGATTGGTCTACCCTTTCGCTGATGCAAGTCCAGCAGGTATTTGAGCAGACGCGGGTGGGATTTGTTTATCTACCAACCCATTTTCCCCTGGCAGAAGGACTCGTGCCCTATCGGGAAGAAATCGGCAAGCGTCCGCCTTTTGCCACGCTGGAGCTATTCTGGTGTCCCTATCAGGGAGAGTCGAGGCTGGTGTCTGGCTTTGTGCATCCTCCAACCGAAGAAATGGCGCGATCGGCGTTTGCCCTACGCGGAACTGATCGCTTTATGACCATGAAAGGACTAGAAGGAAGCTGTGACCTGCCCCGTGAGCGCACCTGCATTATCGGCATTCACACACCGGAAAGCGGGACAGAACTCAATCGGCTCCTGCTGCACCCGCGAGACTATGGTTTTGATGCCGCCGAAGTGCCTCTGAAAGACGAAGCGCAGTACATCGACCAACTGAAAACAGTGCTGCACGGCGAACCCAGCGAGCTGCTGAAATCAACGGTTTGGAACGGCGGCTTTTATCTCTGGCAGTCTGGATTGTGTCCTGATCTGGCGATCGGACTGGAGGAAGCAAGACGGCTGCTGTTGAGCGGCAAAGTGCTGCAATTTCTTCAGGAGTTGCGTGAAAGTTTGGAGCGGGTCTGAGAACGATACACTAGTATCTTGCATTTCACAGACAATCGACGTTCACGCATCATGATTCAGCCTTTTGTTCCGATCGCCCTGACGATCGCAGGTTCCGATAGCGGTGGCGGAGCCGGGATTCAGGCAGACCTCCGCACGTTTGCCTTTCATCGAGTGCATGGAACCAGTGCCCTCACTTGCATTACTGCCCAAAACACGATCGGCGTTACGCGAGTCGATGCTCTACCGCCAGAAGCAATCGCGGCACAGATTGAGGCAGTTGTTCAAGACATTGGCGTGCAGGCAGTAAAAACCGGAATGTTGCTGAATCAGGCAATTATTGCCACGGTTGCCGATCGCGCCGTTGAGCTAGCGCTGCCCAATCTGGTAATCGATCCGGTGATGGTGTCACGCACCGGGGCGCAGTTGATCGATGACGCAGCAGTTTCAACCCTGCGCGATCGACTCGTTCCCTTAGCCACAATCCTCACGCCCAATCGCTACGAGGCACAAATGCTGAGCGGTTTAGAAATTGATTCGCTCAACACCATGCAGGCGGCGGCTGAAAAAATCCGATCGCTGGGTGCAAAAGCGGTGCTGGTAAAAGGCGGCGGAATGCAGGGAGAACTGCGCGGCGTTGATGTTTGGTTTGATGGCGATCGGATGGAAGTCCTCCGCACAGAAACGGTAAACACAAACGATACTCACGGTACGGGCTGTACTTTGGCAGCAGCGATCGCGGCAAATTTGGCGCAGGGAAAGGATGCTCTTACTGCGACCCGGGCGGCAAAAACCTACGTCACCCATGCGCTTCACTACTCACTGCGAATCGGACAGGGACAGGGACCCGTAGGACACTTCTTCCCCCTGCTAGAGGTAAACCGTTAAGGTATCGCTATGATGCAAGATAGGCAGCATTCAAGCGAAGGAGTGGCGAAAGAATGCCCAAATTTGCAAATACGCTGGCATGGCAGCAGGCAGAACTGCTGATGCAGCCTGTTTTTATCCGTATTATCGACAATATTCGCAAGCAGCTTGACGAGTCTAGCTGGAAAGGCACTTATGAAGATGTGCAGGTCTGGTCAGCCGATGTGTCTGAAGCAATCAAGGCACAGGTTGTTGAGCTTCAGCAGCAACTTGCCACCGCAAGCCCCGAAGAAGCAGAAGAAATTCACGCCGTTCTCGATCGCCTTCCGAAGCCTCATCCCGGCTATCTGCTCTGTTTAGAGAAAAACGGTCAGCGCATCACGATCGACCTGTGGGAGCTATGCTATCAAATCTGCTTTCGCAACTACAGTCCAGTACTCAATGCGCTCGATCGCGATCTAAAGGTTGAAGTGGATACGACTCTGATTGACGAAACAGGGGACGTAGACTGGCAGCAGCTAGACGAAAAAGCAAAGCGAATTGTCGGTCAAATTTTCGGCAGTCTTCCCGGTGCGGTTACCCCAACCGAGCAGGAAGTTTGAGGGTTTGCACTAATCCCCAGCAGGAACATAGAGAATTTTCCATGCACCGTTCACTTGCCCTAAAATAAGACGTTCGCCAAGCGGTCGATAAGCATAGCGGTTAAACACAAAGCCCTTCTGTCCATCGGGCAGAATTGCAGGAGTCCAGCCGTCGATCGGGTGCAGCAGTTTTGCTTCGCGCTGTTCTGGCGGAAAATCTTCCCAGGCTTGCTGATCGAACTGCACGACCTCATTGCTCAGCACTCCGACGATCGCGCTATTTACCACGGGCTGGGCACGAACATTGACCCGATTTCCCACGACAATCACCCGACTGATTTCATAGCCAACTCCCGGTTCGGTTCCAGGATTGGGATACTGCTGATTAAAAGCCGCTGTTACGTTCGAGCAAATCCAGACTTCAGAATTGGCATCGACAGTTGGATAATCCGATCGCCTGGCTGCCGCGCATCCCCGACTAATCGATTTTTCTAAAACTCCCCAAAATCGCGAACTCGGATTCTCTAGCTCTAGCTGCTCAGCCGATCGGGGTGTCCCAAAGCCGATCGAAAGACCCTCAGCCGGAATCAATCCTTTCACAAACGCTACATTCCGATCGCGAACTGCCTGTCGAAACTGCGATCGAAACTGGTCAAACGCACTGCCAGGAGGAACTTCATCGCGCAAGACGATCGGCTGGCGGGGAGCAACTGAGGTCGAAGCCGTCAGACTATCCGGGGCGACGGGTTGATATGGGCTGACAGGTTGGCTAGAAGGTAACTGACTCGCTGAATTCTGGCTTAGCTGGCTTTGCCATGAAGAGGTAGAACGGTTGCTTTGCCTATTCAGGGCAGGGGGATCGATTGGCAACCTGAGGCGATCGTGATTCACCAGAGCAAGCGTGCCACCTATGATCGAGGAACTGAGCACAATAAACCAGACAAATAGATGCTGCGGCTTCATAGAGACTACTCTAGCAATTTGATTAAGTCTGAAAAGAGTGACTACAAAAGCGACGCGACAGTTTCAGCACAGCAGCTCAGTATGATGAGAAGTAAGGATGAACAAGGCACAGGCGAAAGACACCCATGACTCAGCTTCACGACCTCCAGCAAGCCGCAGGCGCAACCTTTACTACTCTTGCCGGGGTAGAAATTCCTGCTCGCTTTGGCAACGATGCCCAGGCATTTCAGGCGGCTCAGTCTGGTGTGGCACTTTACGATCGATCTCACTGGGGCAAAATTAGGGTGACAGGAGACGATCGGCTGCGGTTTCTCCATAACCAAACGACCAACAATTTTCAGACGCTTAATCCGGGGCAGGGTTGCGACACGGTATTTGTCACTTCAACAGCCCGGACAATCGACTTGGTCAGTGCCTATGCTATGGAAGATAGCGTGCTGCTGCTGGCTTCTCCCGGCTACAGCGAGAAACTGATTGCCTGGATGGATCGCTATATCTTTTTTGCGGACAAAGTAGAGCTAAAAGATTTGACCGCAACTCAAAGCGTTTTCAGCCTAATTGGTTCCGAGAGCAGCCAGGTTTTAGAAAAATTGGGCGCAGGGGCAATCGTCGATCAGCCGTTGGGCAATCATGTTCAAGCTGCGATCGGTGGGCAACCGGTAAGAATAGCAGTCGGTAGCGGACTCGCCCTAGCCGGATATACGCTGATTGCAGAGGTAGATCAGGCAGCAAATCTGTGGCAAACCCTGGCAGAAGCAGGAGCAGTTCCCATGGGTGAACAAGTCTGGCAGCAGCTCAGAATCCTTCAGGGGCGACCTGTTCCCGGTCAGGAACTCACCGACGACTATAACCCCCTCGAAGCCGGACTCTGGCAAACGATTTCCCTCAGCAAGGGCTGTTACATCGGACAGGAGACGATCGCCCGCCTTCACACCTATAAAGGCGTAAAACAGCAGCTCTGGGGCATCCAGCTCGATCGATCGGCTGAAATTGATACCCCAATTACTGTTGATGCTGAAAAAATTGGCAAGCTAACAAGCTGCACCCCAACCGAGAACGGTTTTTTTGGACTCGCCTACATTCGTACCAAGGCAATCGCTCCCGATTTAGTGGTACAGGTTGGTGAGGCAAAAGGACAACTGGCTTCGCTGCCGTTTATCAGCCATGAATATCTGTAAAGCCCTAACCTGAGTTTCAAAGTCCTCCATTGATGGGGAATTTAGAGGGCAATGCAGCATTTCTACGACTCCTCAAACCATCCCTTGCACAAGCCGTCCCCAGCTCGATTACCCCGTAGGAGGAATTGCTTAGCATCGCCTCATTTGCATCAGTGCAGCCTGGACAGGAGCAGGAAGTCGGCGCATGATTTTGCCCTTCTCTCGATCGATCGCTACCAGCGTCACCTGGGCAGTGATATACAGCTCTTGGGCATCCGGTGACTCAATACGGTAGTCCCAAAAAATTCGCACCCCCTGAGCCTGCACCATCCTGGCTTTTACAATTCCCTGCATTCCCAGCCGCATCGAGCGATGGTAGCGGATCGAAAGCTCTACTACGGGCAATTCACAGCCAAGGGTAACCCAATCTGCATAGTCAATCCCAATCGACCGCAGAGCCTCAACCCGCGCCTCCTCTAACCAGACAACATAAGAACCGTGCCAGACAATGCCGCCATGATCAGTATGATGAGGGTGAACGCGAATGGGATAGTCAAACCATTGGGGATTAGTTTGAGAATCGATCGATTGAATGGCTTGAGCGGAAGAAGGATCAATCTGTGGCATCGTTAAACCAGGCAAGGCTAAGGAGTATCATCCTGTTTTTATAATATTTTTTGCATCGGTTTAAACGTAAAACTTAGAAACAAAATAAGCTTTTCCTAATATCTCAAGCCGTCTTTGTTGCCTGATCGATTTGCTAAATACTTCTGTTATCAGCGCTTTTCAGCACCACCCGTTAAGTGCGATCGGCTCAAATTAAAGTTATCAAAACGATAAAAACTATTGACTTCGAGTAAAAAGCAGTGTAAGAACAAATCTCTCTAATTAAGAAACAATCGCCCTAATTGATTGACCTGATTTAACTAATTGAAACGATTATTTTTCTGTCCATTCCTTTACCTACAAGCTGTCCTAGACTGAGTCATAGAGCAATTCATGATTGACCGAGAACTCATCAGCAGCCTCGGGTTAAGGTTAAGGAGCAATTATGATAGAAAAAATTTTGCTGGCAAACTCTGGCATGGGACATACCGAAGAGATGCTCAAAGCTCTCATGGAAGTTCCCATGATCCAGCATGCCAAGGTTACTGTTTTACACGTCGTTTCACCCCAAGTCACCGCTGAGGGAATGACTCAAAAATGGGAAGAAGGCGGCAAAATTCTGGCAAACGCCATCCAAACCCTGAATCTCGACCCTGCACAGGTCAATGCAGTGCTACGCGAAGGCGATCCAAAAGATATTGTCTGTCGCGTTGCCGAAGAGATTGACACGGATCTCATTATTATGGGTTCGCGTGGTCTAAAGCGGATTCAGTCAATTCTAGAAAACTCAGTCAGCCAATACGTTTTTCAGCTTGCATCTCGTCCCATGCTGCTCGTGAAGGACGAGCTTTTTGTTAAGAAAATTAGTCGAGTCATGGTTGCTCTGGATAAGTCAGATGCTTCAAAAGACTCTCTAAAGCTAGCGATCTCCCTTGTGCGAGACATCAAGAACGGTCAACTCATTCTGGTTCACGCCAATTCTGACCTGAAACTCAAGCCTGGCGAAATTGCTGCAAATCCTAACGAAGACCCGGTGCTGATTCCAGCAATCACAGAAGCTAAAAAACAAGGAATTAATTACAAGTGTGTTGCGCCGGAAGGCAAGCCTGGCGAACGGATTTGTCAGGTGGCTGAAGAATTAAATGTCGATCTGTTGATTCTCGGTTCGCCCGATCGCCGTCCTTCAATCGCCAAAGGTCTCCCGGATCTCGATCGCCTGCTGGGACAATCGCTGTCAGACTATGTGCGCGTGTACGCCAACTGCCCGGTGCTGCTGGTGCGATCGGGAAGCTAACGGCAACAGTTCAGCCTTTTGGAAGTAGGGAATGCCTGAACTCACACCGCTTTTGCATCCCTGATTCACCTCAACCAATCAACTTAAAAAGTGCCAGAAGATAAGCTCCCTGGCACTTTCGATTATGCTTGAGTCACGACTGCTCAAGCGACAAACAATTCGTAGTCCCAATTCGTAGTCCGATAAACGACTCTACAAACTGATTAATCTTACGGGTTGTTCTGCCGACTCGCGGTTTGAATATACAGAATAATCAGAAATACCGCAGGCACCAGGACAAACAAAATCGTTGCAACAAAACCTAAATCATTAACTTGCATGAAACCCAGCCTCTAGATCATTTTGTTAACAATCCATGGTCTAAGGATACACCTCAACCTGACCAAAACAGAATGATCAGGACGACTTAGCGGGTTTTGTCACAATGCTGGCACTGCCGTGAACGAGCGTTTGGCAAGCAAGGCGGCAATTTGTCGATCGCTTCTTCAGCTTTTGCTCCTCAGTTGGCGTGCGGGGCGACAGGTTTTCCATCCCTTCCACAACTTCAACAACGCAGGTTCCACACTGACCGTAGCCGCCGCAGCTCATCATCTTGCCCATAAAGGTGTACAGGTCGATCCCGTTTTCCAATGCCTTAAAGCGGAGATTAGCTCCGTCTGCTACGATAACTTCCTTGTTTTCTTTAACAAACTTAATAGTTCCACCGAACGAAACTTTTGCCGGAGTTTGCGCTGCATCAGGGGCTTCTGAGGGCGTTAATTGTTCTTCTGCGCCAGTTTGAGTCATGCTTGCATTCGCCTCTCGCACTAGTTACACTTCTTTATACACTTTCATTTTTACAAGCGGATTGCCAAACTGTCCAAATTGTTTTTTTCAAGGAAAACAATCCAGTCTCCAAACTCCTTAAGTCTGATTAGACAAGAGGTTGAGCAACAGTTGTCAATCGTGCGATCGGGTGCTCCGATAATCTGGTAGGCTAACCAGTATTAGACACCTTAATAAAAGGCTGAAGGAAGCGTTGAAATTTATAGTAGGAGGAGCGTAGTCGATGGGACTACCCTGGTATCGCGTACACACAGTCGTCCTGAATGACCCAGGACGGTTGATTGCTGTACACCTGATGCACACCGCGCTGGTGGCAGGCTGGGCTGGCTCGATGGCACTCTACGAGCTAGCAATTTTTGATCCGAGCGATCCGGTACTCAACCCCATGTGGCGGCAAGGGATGTTCGTGATGCCCTTTATGGCGCGTCTCGGCGTCACTAGCTCTTGGGGCGGCTGGGGCATTACGGGCGAAACGGGCGTTGACCCCGGATTCTGGTCGTTTGAAGGCGTAGCCGCTGCTCACATTATTCTCTCTGGTTTGCTATTCCTGGCTGCCTGCTGGCACTGGGTCTACTGGGATTTAGAACTTTTTAGAGATCCGCGTACGGGTGAGCCTGCACTAGACTTGCCCAAAATGTTTGGAATTCATTTGTTCCTTTCTGGTTTGCTCTGTTTTGGATTCGGGGCATTCCACCTTACGGGTCTATTTGGGCCGGGCATGTGGGTGTCCGACGCCTACGGATTAACCGGAAGCGTGCAGCCTGTTGCTCCCGCCTGGGGTCCAGAAGGCTTTGATCCATTTAATCCGGGTGGTATTGTGGCACACCACATCGCTGCCGGAGTCGTTGGTATCATCGCAGGTCTTTTCCACCTGGCGGTACGTCCACCGGAGCGGCTCTATCGCGCTCTGCGGATGGGAAATATCGAAACCGTACTGTCTAGCAGTATCGCAGCCGTCTTCTTTGCAGCCTTCGTGGTCGCAGGAACGATGTGGTACGGCAGCGCAGCAACCCCGATCGAACTCTATGGACCGACTCGCTATCAGTGGGATAGTGCCTACTTCCAGCAAGAAATCGATCGCCGCGTTCAGGCAAACGTTGCTGATGGCGCAAGCCCCGAAGAAGCCTGGTCTGACATTCCTGAGAAGCTCGCGTTCTACGACTACATTGGCAACAACCCCGCGAAAGGTGGTTTGTTCCGTACTGGTCCGATGGACAAGGGTGATGGAATCGCTGAAGGCTGGCTCGGTCACGCTGTCTTTAGAGATGGCGAAGGTCGTGAGCTGAGCGTTCGCCGGATGCCTAACTTCTTTGAAACTTTCCCGGTTATCCTGACAGATAAAGATGGCGTTGTCCGGGCAGACATCCCCTTCCGTCGTGCAGAGTCTAAGTACAGCTTTGAGCAAGTTGGCGTAACCGCTAGCTTCTACGGCGGTGAACTGAATGGACAAACTTTCTCTGATCCGGCAGTGGTGAAGCGATTTGCTCGTAAAGCACAGCTCGGCGAAGGGTTCAAGTTTGACCAGGAGACCCTGAACTCAGACGGTGTGTTCCGCACCAGTCCTCGCGGTTGGTTTACCTATGGGCACGCCGTGTTCGCGCTGCTGTTCTTCTTTGGACACATTTGGCACGGCTCTCGGACACTATTCCGCGACGTATTTGCAGGTATTGACCCGGATCTAGCAGAAGAGCAAGTCGAGTGGGGCTTTTACCAAAAGCTGGGCGACAAATCGTCCCGTCGCACCACACCCATCTAGTCGAAGTCTAAGTAGCTGGAGCGCGGCAGGTTTGGTATTGATTCATCCTTGTCGCCTCTAGCTTTCCTCGATACAGTACGGTCGAATCGGACGGCTAAATCAATCACTGAATAGGAGGAATTCCACAATGGAAAGCGTTGCATACATTCTGATTCTGGCGTTGGCAATCTTTGTTCTGTTCTTCGCGATCGCATTTCGTGAGCCACCGCGCATCACCAAAGACTAATTTCGATCGCTGTGATTTTTCGCGAGCAGCAATCTACGCTTTAAATAGCAATTCGATATTCCTGAGCAGTACGCTTGATCGGGTCTGAAGCCCTTAAATCGAGTTAACTCGCTCAGGTTTTATCGTTTTTATAAATGCAGTATGATGGCTGTATGTAGCATCACTTCCTAATGAATTAGGAATACTTTTGTTGTTAAATCTGCCTAACATTGCGGAGGACGTTTGCCATGCGATGTCCATTTTGCCAGTTTCCAGACAACCGGGTTTTGGAGTCGCGTTCAGCAGAATCTGGGCATAGCGTTCGCCGCCGCCGAGAATGTTTAAGCTGCAATCGCCGCTTCACAACCTATGAGCGAATTGAGTTTGTTCCGATCGTTGTCATTAAGCGCAACGGGGAACGGGAATCCTTCGATCGATCGAAAGTTTTAAAAGGCGTCATGCGAGCTAGTGAGAAAACAGGTTTATCTCCGGCTCACCTGGAGAATCTGGTCGATGAAATTGAGATGGAGCTTCAGCAGCGATCGATTCGTGAAGTCACCAGCAATGAAATTGGAGAACTGGTGCTTAAGCATTTGCAGCAACTAAATGAGGTTGCCTATATTCGATTTGCCTCGGTGTATCGGCAGTTTCAGGGCATTCATGATTTTATTGAAACCCTAAATCAGCTTCAGACCGGATCGTTAAAAAGCAAGCGGGAAGGCAGCCTGAGTCTGGAAAGCGATAATTTTGCAGAGTCTAATTCAATGAATCAACCTCAAGAACCGACTTCTCCAGCCCTCAACTCTGTGCCTCGGTGATCTCGCCTGAAGGAGGGTCTTTAAAGAGCCTTCCTTTAACGCTTTTCTCTCCCACTTCACCATTTTAGGCAAGTCAGTGAAGGGAGGGTATGATCCTGCCCAAAATGAGCTATGATTATCTGTCTAGGGTCTAGCACGGAAGATAGCATCTTCCAAACTTTTTGCGTGTCGGTTCTGCTCAGCAGGTTGCTGTTCCTGTGGTTCCAGAGCTTTGGGTTCTAAACTTTTGGTTCTAAAATGGGGAATCGTCAACAGACCACTACTATTACGGAGACAAACACCAGGAAATACATCGCATGGTCAATCAGGAAGTAACGGAAATTGGCTTTACTCACGAGGATTTTGCGGCTCTCCTCGATCAATACGACTATCACTTCAACCCCGGCGACATTGTTGCTGGAACCGTTTTTAGCATTGAGCCGAGGGGGGCTCTGATTGACATTGGTGCTAAGACAGCAGCTTACATTCCAATCCAGGAAATGTCGATCAACCGGATTGAAAACCCGGAAGAGGTGCTGCAATCCAACGAAACCCGCGAATTTTTCATTCTGACTGATGAGAATGAGGATGGACAGCTTACCCTGTCGATTCGGCGCATAGAATATATGCGGGCATGGGAGCGGGTGCGTCAGCTTCAGGCTGAAGATGCTACGGTGCGCTCTGCCGTCTTCGCTACAAACCGAGGAGGCGCACTGGTTCGCATTGAAGGATTACGTGGATTTATCCCTGGTTCTCACATCAGCACCCGCAAACCAAAGGAAGAACTCGTAGGCGAAGAACTTCCTCTTAAGTTTCTGGAAGTGGATGAGGACCGAAACCGTCTGGTTCTGAGCCATCGTCGTGCGCTAGTTGAGCGAAAGATGAACCGCTTAGAAGTGGGCGAAGTTGTGATCGGAACGGTGCGTGGCTTAAAGCCCTACGGTGCATTTATTGATATCGGCGGTGTCAGTGGTCTGCTGCACATCTCTGAGATCTCCCATGACCATATTGATACGCCTCATAGCGTTTTTAACGTGAATGATGAGGTCAAGGTCATGATCATCGATCTGGATGCAGAGCGGGGTCGCATTTCGCTCTCGACTAAGCAGCTTGAACCCGAACCGGGCGATATGGTGAAGAATCCAGATGTGGTGTACGAGAAAGCAGAGGAAATGGCTGCAAAGTATCGGGAACGTATGTTGCAGCAATCTCAGCCTCAGGCTGCTGCGGTAGAAGCGGTAGAAGACGTTGTGCTTGAGGAAGAGCTGCCGGCTGCAACTGAGGACTAGGCGATCGATTGCTGAACGTCTTGTCTTATATATCTCATCGGTTAAGTTGGGGAGGGGTTTCTCTCCCTAATTTTTTTTGAGGTGATATTGGGAGGGAAGCGAGGTGGCAACAATTCAGTGTGGGAAAGTCACCTTCACTAACGTTGAAGCGGTAATTTTTGATAAGGACGGCACTCTGGCAAATGTGGAAGCGTTCCTTTGTAAGCTTGCCTGCTGTCGATCGCGCCTGATTGATGCTCGCGTTCCAGGAATTGAAGCTTTGCTGCTGGATGCGTTTGGTATTCAGAAAGGTAATGCTCAAGCCTCCCCCCAAGGTTATTGCCTGAATCCGGCAGGGCTGATGGCAGTTGGAAGCAGGCAAGAGAACGCAATCGCTGCTGCCGCCTATAGTGCTGCAACGGGACGAGGCTGGACACAGTCACTTGCCCTGGTTCAAGAAGCGTTTCAAGCTGCGGATCGATCGAGTCAGCCAAAAGCAAAGCAAACTCCACTCTTGCCGGGTGCAGTACCACTCCTACAAAAGCTCACTCATGCGGGAATCAGGCTCGGAATTTTGTCTTCTGATAGCCAAAGCAACGTAGATGATTTTGTCGTTACTTACGAGTTAAGCCGTTATTTTCAGATTGCGATCGGTGTTCGAGAGAATTTGAGCAAATCCGATCCAATGCTACTGGAGCAGGTTCTACTGAAATTAGGAACAGTTCCAGGACAAACTCTGATAGTTGGCGATTCTCAGATTGATATCCAAATTGCAAAAACAGCTCAGATGCTCGGCTGTATTGGCATGACCGGGGGATGGTCGAGCAAACCGAATCTGACCAATGCTACTGTTTTAGTGAATCAGCTTGATCAAATTCAAATTATTTAGAATGACCAAATCAGTAAACCTACTGGGGGAATTTATTGCTTTACAAAAGAGCTGGTTATCCGAAAGGATTCCAGAATTCGGTTAAGCTGAGATTGTCGCTCCGTTCAGGAAGGATATCAATTTATTCCCTTCCCTGATTATACTTATCTCTGACTCTAGCGTTAGGAGAGGTTGTTGCCTTGGCACGTCGTTACCTGTTCACATCGGAATCTGTTACGGAAGGTCATCCCGATAAAGTCTGCGACCAGATCTCGGATACGATCCTGGATGCGCTGTTAGCTCAAGATCCTGCCAGCCGCGTTGCGGCAGAAGTTGTCGTGAACACCGGTCTGGTGTTAATCACGGGCGAAATTACTTCAAAGGCGCAGGTCAATTATGTGGATTTGGCACGCAAAAAGATTGCTGAAATCGGGTACACCGATGCAACAAATGGCTTCTCAGCCAGTAGCTGCGCTGTCCTCGTTGCGCTGGATGAACAGTCTCCCGATATTGCTCAGGGAGTAAACCACGCACAGGAAACCCGTGAACAGTCCAGCGAAGAAGCACTGGATGCGGTTGGGGCTGGCGATCAGGGTTTGATGTTTGGCTTTGCCTGCAACGAAACCCCCGAATTGATGCCGCTCCCAATTTGTTTGGCTCACCGGATCGCTCGGAAGCTAGCCGCCATTCGGAAAACAGGACAGCTTGCCTATTTGCGTCCTGATGGTAAAACACAGGTGACGGTGATCTACGAAGACGGTAAACCTGTTGGAATTGACACAATTCTCGTCTCCACGCAGCATGCCCCTGAGATTGGTGAGATTACAGACCTGGCTGAAATTCAGGCAAAAATTCGGGAGGATCTGTGGTCGCTAGTTGTGGAACCTTGCTTTAATGATCTGGAAGTCAAGCCGGACGATCGCACTCGCTATCTGGTCAACCCGACAGGAAAGTTTGTGATTGGTGGACCTCAGGGCGATGCAGGCTTGACTGGGCGTAAGATTATTGTGGACACCTATGGCGGCTATTCCCGGCATGGTGGAGGGGCTTTCTCTGGCAAGGATCCCACAAAGGTTGATCGCAGTGCTGCCTATGCCTGCCGCTATGTCGCCAAAAATATCGTGGCAGCCGGGCTGGCGGAAAGATGCGAGGTTCAGCTCAGCTATGCGATCGGGGTCGCGCGTCCGGTGAGTATCCTGGTGGAAACCTTTGGCACTGGCAAGATTGATGACGATCGCCTGCTAGAGCTAGTGAAACAGCACTTTGAACTGCGTCCGGCAGGTATTATTCAAACGTTTGGATTGCGAAATATTCCGGGTGAGCGGGGCGGACGGTTTTATCAGGAGGTTGCTGCTTACGGTCACTTTGGACGTAACGATCTGGAGTTGCCCTGGGAGCAAACGGATAAGGCAGAGCTTTTACGAGCAGCGGCAGACCAGTTGCTTTCGAGAGCAACCGTGTAAGCTTTAGAACCCATGTTGGCTGACAATTTCAACTGATATTCAACTGACAATTTCTAGTTTGAATTTTAGTTTGAAAAGTAAAGAGGGATCGTTGTCCCTCTTTTTTGCTGCTTTAGCGATTTTTGCTGCTTCAGCGATTAGAGGAATACCATCCCACAAGGCTCATTGGTAGGGGAATGCGAAACACGCGATTGCCGCTTGCCCGTTCTTGAATCACCAGTGTTGCCTGCCTCGGATGCGAAGAATTCCAGTTGCGATCGAGCAGCGAGACTGAGCCTGACATCGCTTCTCCAGGCTGCAGCACAGTTTCAGAGGTGCTGGTCAGCAAAACTCTGGAGCGAAGCATCTGGTTTTCAGCCGTTTGCACCTCAGCATAGACAGGACTAAAGCTAAATGCTCGATCGCTATTGTTGACAATACGGAGATTGGCGGTCGGCACTCCATCAGAATTAACCAAGGCTTGATCGACCCAAATAAAGACCTGGCTCGATCGATGCGTTGCCATGGCCAGACGCGGTATTGGTGAGGAGCGGCGAGGCGGCTGTGAGCGAGATGCAGCCCTTACCTGAGACGATCGCTTTAATGCCTGAGCACGGGATGGCTGAGGCACACGAGCAACAGACCGGGATGAGCTATTGGTCTGAGCTGGCTGAACAGCCGTAGGCTGCGGCACAGCAGGAGCAGCAGAAGCACTTGTAATGGACGGTTGCGCCTGTATGGCAGGTTGCCCTTGAGCCACCAATCGATCGAGTTTTAGAGACTGATCTGGCTTTAGAAACTGCGGCATTGCTGCTAGCCGTAGGTCAACTGCCTTAAGGCGAGTTCGATATTCTTCTGAACGCGATTTCGCCTGTTTTGTCACAAATGCTCGCTCAGGAATTGCCTTAAGGGTTGCAACTGCTTTTTCCCACTGCTGCTTTGCACCGATCAACTGCTGAGCCGTTTTTGCGGTATGGCTTTGCGCTGCGGCTTGCTGAGCTTCTGCCTCTGCTCGTTTTAGGAGCTGTTCTGCCCGCGCTTCTTGTTCAAGGTGGACTTCTAGCCCCTGAAAGACCGCCTGATACTGCCGCACCAGATTGACTGCCTGGGGCTGAATTTGAGGGTCTGTGCTGAACGTGCTGAGCTGTGCCAAGGATTCAGAGAGCCGATCGCGGGCACGCTGCAAATCAAGCACGGTTTGAGCCTGCGACATCAGCGTTTTTGCACTCGCTGCCTGCTCAATCGCCTGCCGATATCGCTCTGCTACCTGAAGTCCTGCACAGTTGCCCAGCGGTGCACACAAAGGCGTGATGTGGGGTGACTGGACTCCGACCACAATTCCTGCTACTGGTAGCAGCAGCAGTGAGGCAACCATGAGCGCTTGACTAACCGATCGCTCAAACCAGGCTGGTTTCTGCCTAACCCAAATCTTTGAATATCCTGTCCTAGGAGCGAAGCGAAGCTGGTTCTCGTATGGAGGAATCGCGCTGCCTAGCTGCCCCGATGTCAGCGGATTGAGATCGGTCAGGGGAAGCGGCACACAAGTTGAAGACAAAGCAACCTGGGAAGCCAATGTCAGGCGAGTTCGACTAGAAGCGGATTCGATCTGGGTGGAGTCAGTCGCGATCGTCAGAAAGGAAACCGAGGACTGGAGCAGGGTCAGCTCAGGCTGGGCATTTCGGACGGAACTCTCCTCAGGTTGCGCAGTTCGAATCGGCTGCGGGCGAGACAGGAAGCTGATTGACTCAGAATGAGAACCTGTCGGCAGACCTGACAAATCCCGTAGAACAGCACGAGCCGAGGGGTAACGATCAGTGGGGCGTTCTGCCATCATGCGATCGAGGATCTGCATAAAGCGGCGATCGAGCTTAACCCTGCGATGCCATTGCCAGTCCAGCGTTTTTGGATTCATCAGCAGGTGCGGCGATTGCCCAGTCAACAGCACAACGGCGGTAACTGCCAGGGCATAGAGATCGCTGCGTGGCGAGCACTGCCCCATCCGAATCTGCTCGTAGGGCGCGTAGCCGACTTTGCCAACTGCGACAGAAGCCTGAATCAGCCCAGAGCTTTGAGGAATCAGCTCTGCCTGGGTCGTTTGCTTAACCACGCCAAAATCGATCAAAACTGGGAGATTGCGCCTGCGGGAAAGCATGATGTTGTCGGGCGAAATGTCCCGATGCACAATCTTCTGGCTGTGTAGATAGTCAAGCAATTCCAGGAGGCTGCGAAGCCAGGGCACAATTTCCTGTTCCGTAAACGCTTCACCCTGCTGTTTTCGTTCCTGAAGCTGTTTCCAGTAGGTTTTGCCATCGATGAACTCCTGAACGATAAACAGCCGATCATTTAGCTCAAATCCTGCATAGAACTTGGGGATCTGCGAATGATCGAGCTTGTGCAGAATTGCCGCCTCTCGCCGAAAGAGCTGACGCAGTTTTGAAGCAACCACCGGGTCGCCCTGGTGATTGGGCACAAATTCTTTAAGAACGCACAGCTCGTTAAAGCGACATCGATCGATCGCCAAATAAGTCCGTCCACAACCGCCCCGTCCAAGAACGCGCTGAATATGATAGCGGTGATTTACTACCGTGCCGGGAACCAACTCTACGCTTGACGTCACCCTCTAGCTCCTTGCTCAATGCTTCCACAAATGCTTGCTTGCACAAGAGTCTGGATAGATTTATCAAACTCTAATATCGATTCGCAAGGGGATTTTCCCCCTCATCCTGCGATGGCTTTTTCTAAACGGTAGTAGCACCTGTTCCGGACACACTGATTTAGTCACGATAGTAGGATAGCAGAATCATCCAGATCGAGATGTGATGAGTATTGCTTCATTCCGGAGAAGAAGCATCAAAAGTATCAATTCACATAGGTACCGAGAGAGCAAAAAGCTTGATTAATAGATTTATTCAGTTCTGTCACGTTTCAAAGAGTGTTTAGTAAAGTTGTGAGCAGTAACTTTGCAGTAGAGGATGTCTGTTCTTTTTGATACCTTTTTTCATCCCTTGCGTTGAACACTCTGCTGTGATTAAAGTTGAAAGCGTTAAGTCTTGAAACTGCGTGGGCTACACTCGCCCGTCCTGGGGCTCCTTGTAATTCGCGCAGGGGAGTGCATCAATGGGTTGATGTGGGCACGTTAGAAGCATACTTGTAATCGTTCAGGTTAACAAAGGACGCATGAAGAAGCTTCGATTTGGATTTCAGCTTGTTTTCGCCAGTGTTTTGCTGATGATTACCGATATCGGGCAATTTTCATTGCGAAACGATCGCGCAATGGCACTTCCGGGGCAAACGGTTGATCAAGCGGCCGCATGGATTCAAGCCAATTCTGCCCTTCGTCCTGCCAGTGGCGAAACGCTGCTTGTGCGAAAAAGCGATACGCCTGCCCGCCGATTTTCCTTTGAAGCACTCACCGCTTCACCCGGACGCGCAGCCGCTCTAGAGAGCCGGGGCACAATTCGAACAGAGCGCATTACCCTGTTTGACATGACCAATGGCGTAACATTCGATCGCCTTGCTTCAACTCTTCGCAGCGTCTACGGCGATGACATTTATCAGGATTTTGTGCAGGGAAACCTGGTGTACCGCTATCCCACGGAGGAGCAGCAGCAAGCCGCAACGAATCGTGACACTCCTCTGCTGGAATCGGTTCAAGGAGAAATTCGCCAGGGCGATCGCTATGCCTACTGGATGGAAACAGCGCAAACGCGAAGCGGCGAGGCGTACAGTGGTCAAATCTACGTTTTTCTGCCGGAAGATATCAATAAGCTAGAAACAGAGTTGCGCGATCGGAGTTAGCGATTGGATGAAACAAATACGATAGAAGCAATGCGTTTCAGAACATAGTTTGAAATCCTAATTCTGAAACCCTGGAAAAAAGTCTTTATCGACTCTTCACTATCAATCTGTATCTAAAATTACACAAGATCCGACATAACTAGAGATATCGCCCCTATTAGGCACAGCCCCATTAGGCACAGTAAGTTCTTTGCAGGCCGGATTCTTGCAGAACTCTTGCAGAATTGCGGACTGTATTCTCGCGAACCGTATCCTCATCAGGTAACTTGAGTCGTTCAGTGAGCAGTATTTTGGTGAGCAGTCGTTTGGTGAGCAGTATACCGAGCTAGAACACTGCTTCTATTCCAGCTTTTTTCGATTGCAGTGGGTCAGATATGCTTGTTTGCTGCTCTTGCTTATTACTTATCGTCTTCCCATTGCTCATGATGTTTCCCTGGTTACCCTCCTTTCAGAATTTCTTGGGTTTATGAATCATTCTTCTTTCATTCCATTTGTTGATTTTCAGTTCCAGCAGCCGCTTCAACAAGAGCTTGAACAGGCAATTCGATCGGTAATCGAGCAGGGCGACTATGTTTTGGGGCAAGCAGTAAGTGAGTTTGAGTTTGCCTTTGCTCAAGTTTGCGGAACTCGCTATGGGGTTGGGGTGGCTTGCGGCACAGATGCAGTTGCGCTGGGGCTTCAAGCTTGTGGAATTGGCCAGGGCGATGAAGTGCTGCTGCCAGCAAATACCTTTGTTGCCACACTGATTGGGGTACTGCGAACGGGGGCAACGCCAATCCTGGTAGACTGCAATCTGGAAACTGGGCTGATCGATTTGCTGGCAGCCGAGAAGGCAATCACCTACCGGACACGGGCGATCGTCCCAGTTCACCTCTACGGGCAAATGGTGTCGCCTAGTGCACTGCTGAATCTCGCCAGTGCCTATGACCTGCTGATTTTCGAGGATGCTGCCCAAGCGCACTTGGCAGCGCGGGAGGGCTATCAAGCAGGCTCGATTGGCAGCGCGGCGGCGTTTAGCTTTTACCCCAGCAAGAATCTGGGAGCATTCGGCGATGGGGGTATCGTGCTTACTTCGGAAGAGATTGTGGCGCAAACCTTGCGATCGCTTCGCAACTACGGCGCACTCCGCAAATACTTTCACACCGATCTGGGCACAAACAGCCGGCTGGACTCGATTCAGGCTGCCGTCCTCAAGGTGAAACTGCCTCATCTGGCTGCCTGGAATGCCGATCGCTACCGAATTGCTCAGCAGTATGACGCTTTGCTTCAGCCGCTTGCAGAATACGGCATTGTGCCGATTAAGAACCAGAGCGGTCCGGGTCATGTCTATCATCTGTATGTGGTTCGTGTGACCCAGGCTTGCACAATCGATCGAATCGCACTGCAAACCGGACTGACCGAACTCGGCATTCAAACGGGCATTCACTATCCGATTCCCTGCCATCTTCAGCCCGCCTACCAGCATCTTGGCTATCGCGCAGGTGACTTTCCCGCCGCAGAACTAATGAGCCAGGAGATTTTGTCGCTGCCGCTCTATCCGGGTATGGCAGACTCACAGATTCAGCAGGTGGTCAGCGCGATCGAATCCCTGATGAAGCAGTCGATCCTTGCCTCACATCCAGCGATGGAATTTCAGGCGGATCGATCGCTGCTAGCAGGATAAAGCGTAAATTTGCAGCCTGGCATTATTAAGTAGAACACAAACCTGCTCCCCTAGCCCTCACTTGGAGTATGCCAACTATCTTTGGAAGTAAAAAGTTTTAGAAGCTCTAATCCTTGATTTACCTTCTTCTATCAAGACAGAAGGAAACGAGGTTTGATTCCTTCCAAAAGTAATGAACTATACCGAAAACTAAAGAGCTAGGGGCAGCTTAAGTAATCGCCTGGATTCTCTAATGTCCGAATGAGATTGTGATCGTTACCCTGATTCACTAAAAGGCTGTCAAACCGCCTTCTACTCAGTGTTTTGCTGGCACAGCACATGATTACCAGGAACAATTGTAGGGAGTTAGGATAAGTTTCCTACATATTTTTACAGATGCCTTCATAAAGGTTTTGTGAAGCACTGGAATACTTACGGATAGCCCAGTATCTTGTAAATAACACTGCCAGTACCTGGGAAAACAATGAGCATCTTTTCTTTTGCATTTATTACCCCCAGCTATGCGCCAGATTTTCAAAGATGCAAGCTACTGTGTTGGAGCATCAAGCAGTTCGTAGCTTTCCCAGTAAAACATTACATCGTTGTCGAGAAAAAAGACTTTGATCTTTTTCAGCAGCTATCTAATGAAAATATAATCATCTTAACCAAAGAAGAAATTCTTCCCTTTTGGATTAAGCGAGTTCCTTTCTTTGACCGAAAAAATATTTGGCTAAATCTGAAAGGTTACCAATCAGGTAACTTTTTGCTGCGAGGATGGTTAGTTCAGCAGATTGTGAAACTAGCAGCAGCGCAGTATGTAAAAGAGGACATTCTCATATTTGTTGACTCAGATGTTGCATTCATTAACTCCTTTGATCCTCGAGCATTAACGAAAGGCGATAAAGCCCGAATCTTTCGAGTGAACCACTCTAGCGATCACGAATTTGAGGAGAGCAGAAAATGGAAGGATACTGCCAAGAAATTACTTAATTTGCCCCTGGAAAACAACTACTATGACTTCTACATTAGCCAGATTGTTACCTGGAGACGTGATACTTTAATCCAACTGTATCGATTGCTTGAGGAGAACTTTCAGCAGGACTGGCTAGAGGTCGTTACTAGAGTAAAGCATTTGTCCGAGTACGTTCTCTACGGGTTGTTTGTAAGCTATGTAATGAGAGAAAACGCTGGGCACTACGACGATCATTTGCAAAAAGTGTGCTGGTGTTATTGGGAAGAGCGCCCAATGTCCAACGAGGAGCTAAAGGAGTTTTTTCAGGAAGCTCAACGCTCTGGTCATCCGGCTGTCATGATATCAGCAAAGAGTTCTCTCGATTTGTCGATCAAGGAATTTCAAAATTACCTTTTCTTGAGCAAGCAGGGCGGTCAGGACAAGGTTGCCCTGTTGCAGGAATTCGCAGAATAATTCTATTCGTCTACTCGTCTACTCAGTAATGTCCATAACTTCACAGCAGTTTTCAGATGAAGTGCCTCCCGCTTGAGAGGCTTTCAAAATTTTTGGGGGAGGACGTTTATTTGAGGATGACGGGTCTTGGTGTTTGGAAGGCAGTTGCGGGAATGCTAGAAACAGCCATTCTGAAAAGCATTTCCTGCGCTTATGCACGTCAGGCAAAAACTCGATGCACTTCCTCAACAATTGCCCATACTGGCGATCGGCGGTTTGCTGCTGTTACTGTACACGCCGCTGCTGCTGCACTGGATCGATGGCTGGATCAACAAATCCATCAGCACCGAGCATGAATACTTTAGCCACGGGCTGCTAGGCTTGCCTTTTGCTGCCTATCTGGTCTGGTCAAAACGGCATCGCTGGCAGACCTTACCCGATCGCACTCACCTTGGCGGCATGGTGCTGCTGACGCTGGGCTTGGTCTGGTATCTCAGCCCGCTCCCGGACGCGATTAATCTGTCACTGCCGATTTTGCTGGCGGGGCTTTGTCTGTGGCTGAAGGGGATTCCCGGTCTGCGGCTTCAGGCATTTCCACTGCTGCTGGTGCTGCTAGCAACGCCCAACTCAGTTCCCTATTTGCTCGTACCCTATACCCTGCCGCTTCAGCGTTTTATTGCCGGAGTTGCAGGGTTTTTGCTGGTGCAAGCGGGAATGCCGGTGCGGGTGGATGAGATTTACCTGTTTGTAAACGATCGCGTGGTAGAAGTTGCTCCCTACTGTGCGGGGCTAAAAATGCTGTTTACCAGCCTTTATGTGGGGATGATTTTGCTCTACTGGACAGGAGCACGGATGTCTCGCTCACAGGTGATGCGGCTACTAGCGGGAATCTTGCTGCTGAATCTGATTGCTAATATTATTCGCAATGCATTATTGACCTACTTTTACGGCACAGCGCAGGAGGCGGGTTTTCACTGGCTGCATGACGGCTGGGGCGGCGATCTGTTTTCCACTGTGCTGCTGGGGCTGATTGTGCTGCTAATGCGCTGGATCGATCGCCAATCAAACGATACTGCTCCTCAACCCACAGATTTCTGATGATTTCATTTCGAATGACTGTAATGAAATGGGCTGTGATCAAACAAAGCATCGTCTTATTTACACTGGCAATCGTTGTGGCGATCGTTGTGCCAAACTACTGGACGCAAGCTTGGACGTGGAATCATTTGCCCGAACTCGCGCAGGTCAAGCAGCTCAAACAGATTCAGCAACAGGGACTTGCCTTGAAAGGCTGGCAAACGCTGAACCAGCGATCGATCAAAATTGGCGGACATAGCTGGTCAGCGCAGGCGATGCGAAGCACTTTCCCCACTGAGGCAATCATGCCTGAAGCAGAAGCCGCACTTGCCACACCGCAAACCACAACCCTGCTGCTGCTGCGTCCCCAAACCTGGATTCGCGATTTGCCTCAGGTGGACTGGATGGATATCAACGGACTCCAGCAGTGGAAGACAGACTCAGCGCGATCGATCGAGTTTAGGGTGACTGGTTCAAATGGACAGTCGATTCCAGTGAAGGCTCGATTCCTGCGCGGCTGGACAAAGGAACGCACCTATGCCGTGATGCAGTGGTATGCCTGGTCAACGGGCGGCAGTCCTTCCCCGACCAACTGGTTTTGGGCAAACCAGATAACGCAGTGGAAAACCGAGCAGCCACTTGCTTGGATTGCCGTCAGTGTGATGCAGCCAATCGCTCCTTTGGGAAACATTGAAACGGTGCGTCTTCCACTCGAAACCCTGGCACAGCAAATTCAGACTGCTTTGACTGAAACTGCCCTTCAGCCTTCACCATAGGCTGTGATTGATTTTGCTGTCAGGGTGATTGCTTCCTGTAGACCGCACACCTGATCCCTATGTTTCGCCAACTCATAATCCTCTCGCTTACTTCGCTGTTCTGGGCGACCCAGGCAAGCGTCTTTTATCAGGCAGCTCAAGCCAACTCGGAGATGCCGATCAATTCAGCAGACCCCCAAAGGCTGCCTTCTAGAGAAGTACCTACCTCAATCACCGATATTTTCCAGGAAGTTTCCCAATCGGCTGATGAGTTTGATGAATATCGTTTAGGAGCAGGCGATTCGCTGTTTGTGAATGTCTTTCGCTTTCCTGATCTGACCTTTCAGAACACGATCGATCCGGCGGGCAATCTGCTGATTCCCCTGGTGGGCGCGTTGCCATTAGAGGGGTTAACCCTGGAAGAAGCAAAAGCGAAAATTCAAACCGCGCTCGATCGCTTTGTAATTCAGCCGCAAATCGATCTGATGCTAGTGGGGCAACGTCCGGTTTCAGTAACGATCGTGGGTGAGGTGGTGCGTCCGGGCTTTTATCCGTTGCAGTCGCCGCAGTTGACCTCAGCGTTGATTGCAGCAGGCGGAACCAGCGGACAGGCAGATTTGCGATCGGTTCGGGTACAACGGCAAATGCCCGATGGCTCGGTGCGCGATCGAGAAATTGACTTGTACACGCCCTTTTCCCAGTCTCGAACCCTACCGGATGTGCGGCTAAGCGATGGCGATACGATCGTGATTCCTTCACGCACCAGCGATGAGGGCTATAACCGGATGCTGATGGCGCAATCCACCCTGGCACAGCAGCAAATTCAGATTCGGATTATGAATTACGCTGCCGGAAATGGAGGCGCGATGGGAAGTTTAGCGCTGCCGAGCGGCAGTCGGTTTCTCGATGCCCTGACTGCAATATCGATCGATCTCAATAGTGCTGACATTCGCAATGTGGGGTTGGTGCGGTTTGATGAACAGCAGCAAAAAGCCGTGAGTCAGGAGCTAGACGGCAAAAAGGCGATGCTCGGTGACTCGACGCAAGACCCGATGTTGGAAAACGACGATGTGATTGTGATTGGTCGGAACTGGGTAGCACGAATTACCTATGCGCTGAATACGTTCACGCAGCCATTTCGCGATGTGCTGGGATTTTTGCTGTTTTTTCAGTCGCTTGGCAACAGTGCGGCAAGTTTGTTTGGTCCGTCAGGGGAATCGAGATCAAGTGATTAAAGCTCAGACGTTAAGATCAACCGCGATTCGGCAGGACACTCAGGGAACACTAAGGCTGGCAACATGAGGGCAATAACCAAGGGCTAACCCATGACTCCCCCCTTCATTAAGCGATATTGGATCGCCCTCGATCGACATAAATGGGCTGGACTCGCCGGATTCCTGGTCGTCGCAGGGCTTGCAGGCGGAGCAGCAGTGCTGCAAAAGCCACCCACAGCAACCTATGTAACCGAGGGCGCTCTCACCTATGGCGCGCCGCCAGACGTTTTTTCTGCCACAGGAACGGCATTGCAGCAGCAAGGACAGGCTGTAACCAAGGAAATGCTGCTTTCAAACCAGGTCGTTAGCACGACGCTCAAGCTGCTTGAAGCAGAGGAGATTCGCCTATCGGAACTGGCTTTAACACAGCGTGCCAAAGTTACCGTCACGGGAAATGGCACAGAAGCTGCAGGTGCTGCTCCAGCTGGCTCTCAGGCTCTACGCATTACCGTGGCGTATCAAGACAGCAGCAAAGAGCGATCGCAAAAAGTCACTAATCTGCTCATGAAAGCCATGATCGAGCAGAGCCGTCAATTTAATACGCAGCAATTGCGGCGCGTGATCGAAAACCTGGATCAGCTTTTGCCGAAAGTCACCGACGAACTGCGATCGGCAGAACAGCAGCTTGAAACCTATGTGCGGCGAGAAGGAACGGCGATCGAGGCAGCCGAAAGCGGTAGTTTGCTCGGCGCAATCACCAGCACTCAGCAGCAGCAGCGACAGCTTCGATTAGCCCTCACGGGAATGACTGCTCAAATTCGCAGCTTGCAGAACCGTCTGGGCATGACTCCTGAACAAGCCTATCTTGCTTCTGCCCTGAGTGCCGATCCGATTCTTGCCGACTTGCGGGCGCGAATTTATCAGGTGGAATCGCAGCGGGAGCTATTTGCCAAAACCCTGCGTCCCGATCATCCAACAATGCTGGACTTACAGAGTCAGCTCGAAGTGTATGAGCAGCAGCTTCAGGCACGGGTCGGTGAAGTGATTGGCGGCAATCCAATCGCGACTTCCCTGGATCGTGATAATGCTCTCGGACGAAGAACAGCATTACAGCAGATTCGCCAAGCCAGTAGCCTCGACCCGGCACGAAAGGCACTGGCAGATACCTTAGTCGGGCTGGCCACTCAGCAGCAAACCCTTCAGCAGCAGCTCACCGACCTAGTGCGATCGGAACAGGAGCTTCGGCGAGAGTATGGCAGCATTCCGAATAAGCAGCTCGAACAGCAGCGACTTCAGCAGCAGATTGCCCTGAAGCAGACTTTCTACAATCAGGTACAGGCACGCTTAGCAGATGCAAAACTGGCGCAAGAAGAAACGGTTGGCAGCTTAATTGTGGCTGAGCCGCCGGCAACCGAGGCGACTAGCGAAGCTAGCTTGAGCGGCAGCATGATTCTATTATTAGGCGGGATATTCGCCGTACTGGTTGGTGGCGGACTGGTCATGGTGCTGGGAATGATCGATCCCACGTTCTACACGTCTGAAGATATCCAAGCAGCTTTGCGCCAGCAAGAAGTTCCCATGCTGGGTATTTTGCCTTTGCTGCCCGAGGAAGATGAGCAATTGCCCGTCTTAGAAGCGGACTCACCCTATCTAGACTTCTATGAGCGACTGAGGACTAACCTGAAGCGAATTGGGGGCGAACCTGAGCTAAAGGTCGTTTTGATTACCAGCACAGTGAGCGGCGAAGGAAAAACGGTCACGGCTTATAATCTTGCAGTCGCGGCAGCACGGGCAGGCAAAAAGACGCTGCTGATTGAAGCAGACCTTCGATCGCCTTCTCAAGCCACCGCTCTGCACCTTCAGCCACCTGATGGTCTAGCCTTTAAATCGGCAGAGTATTATCAGCAGCTCGATCGCTGTATTCGGGCAGTTCCGGCGATCGATCATTTATTTATTGTGCCGAGCCTTGCACCTCAGCGATATGCCGCAGCCATTCTGGAATCGGACGCAATGCGACAGCTCATTAAAATCGGACGAGAACAGTTTGATTGGGTCGTTCTAGATACACCCGCTCTGAGTCGATCGAGCGATGCCCTGCTGCTGGAGCCGCTCAGCGATGGCATTATGCTAGTGGCGCGTCCTGAAGTAACCGAAGAGGGTTTGCTGAACGAAACGACGCAGCAGCTATTGGAGTCAGAAGAAATTCAGTTTTTGGGGACAACGATTAACGGAGCAGATATCCCCGTACCAGAAGTTGAGTTTGACCCAGAGCCAGAAGCAGAACCGATTGATTCGATTTATCCAGAAGCTGCTTAAGGGGTGTTAGTTGGGTTTAGCAATGCGATGGGCAACGATGGGATAAGCAACGATTTGTCGCTCAGGGGAAAGCGTTCGATCAATTTCTCCAGTTTTCGATCCGAATGCTGATCGAAGGTTTTACGATTTCTGAAACTTAGTGATACGGCAGACCATCTGCACAGTTCACGTCTATCAGGAAACGTTCTATAAAAATAAGGGCAGCTTGCCAACTGCCCCTAGACTCTGAACGATCGCTGCCGAAATATCTAGCTGAAATATCGATGTGCCGTCTAGATATCAGGAGTTTCTTTAGAAACTAGAGGTCTTTCCGGTTTCTGCCTGAGTTGGAATTGGCTCCACTTCGCTGTAGCCCATGTTGCTCGCGATCAGACGCAGAACTGAAATTTGCTCTTGAAACTCCAGGTCCTCGAGCGCCTTCAGCAGG
The DNA here is from genome assembly GCF_039962215.1 of Leptolyngbya sp. ST-U4. Taxonomy (NCBI): domain Bacteria; kingdom Bacillati; phylum Cyanobacteriota; class Cyanophyceae; order Leptolyngbyales; family Leptolyngbyaceae; genus Leptolyngbya; species Leptolyngbya sp. ST-U4. The sequence continues at coordinate 65,405 of NZ_JAMPKZ010000014.1, read as the reverse complement.
TTTTGGATTGCCTCCGTGGGCTGATAGTTGTCTGGCATTCCCACTACGGTATCGCCCATGCCCTTTGCCCAGGCATACCACACTGCAAGCTGATTATTTTCTCTCAAACCGCCGTATGCTCTGGAATATTCTGTCTCTTCACGGTTCACAATTTCGCGCATAACGGCGAGCTGTTTGTCCTTGCCAAGATGATAAAAATCACCCAGCAGTACAGGAGCCAGATTAGGTTCTGCTGCTGCCGGAGCTGCAGGCGTAATCGACTCGCCCATTTTCTCATAAATCAAATAAAGCAATGCAAGGCGATCGTCAATTCCCAATTCACCATACGACTGAAAAACGCGCTGTTCTTTTTCTGCAAGCAGTTGAGAGTTCTGATCGGTATTAAATGTCATCGTTTGTTATCTCCGAACTTTTTCCCGTCTAGATTTAGCAGGTTACTGAAGCCATCTGAAACGCTCCGAGGAAAGACTTTGAAAAGTGGAATTGTCTTTTCGAAATCTCTCCTACGAAAAGAATTAAATCTGCCTCAAGGGTGGTATGGCTCGAAAAAGCAGTTGGTACGATTAGCCCATTCAATCCGCGATATTTATAGCAAAAGTTACAAGGAGTAGAATATGACTCAAGCTGGTGCAAACTCTAATTTTGATGCTGAACGCATGGTCGAAGAAATCAAGACGGGCGATGAGAAAATGCCCCAGGTTGATGTTGCTTCGGACTATGAATTATCAAAACAGTTTGATGTTGCCGCGATCGATCGCACGGGCGAAGGCGAAAAAGCAGCTGAAGAAGCAACTTCTCCTAACCTCGATATCAGTAAAATAAGCAGCCAGTCTGATGCGTCGCAGGCGACCGAAGGATTCTCGGATGCTGACCCAGCCGCTTTTCTAGACATGGCAAAAGACGTGAATCCCCGCCTTTAAAAAACATCAAAAAACTTAATTTTTCTTGCTTCAGGACCATGCAGTTTTGCTGTGTGGTTTTTTTGCGTTTTGGCTTTGTAGGAGGGGAGCGATCGAGCAGTAAATTTGGTAACAAAACTTAAACATCTCCTGCTTAAGAGATACGCCTATTGAGAGATATGTCGGAGTGCAGGCATCGGGTATCTGTTTAACTTAGATTTAATTCCTGTTTAGTTATTTTCAAGGGGACACTTGTTATGATTCAGCGTGGCTCGACAGTTCAGGTTCTCCGTAAAGAGTCCTTCTGGTTTCAAGATTTTGGAACTGTCGCATCAGTTGACCAGAGCGGCGTCAAGTATCCGGTCGTTGTTCGTTTTACAAAGATTAACTATGCCGGGGTGAATACGAACAACTTTTCGATGAATGAACTGCTCGAAGTGAGCGTTCCTGCTTCTCAGCCGAGAACGTCCACCGAGCCATCCGGCGGTAAGCAAACCACGCTGGATGAGCGGACTCGCAGAACCGGACAGGGCGCACGCAACGATGTTCGCTCGGGCGCTTCATCATCAGGTGCTGCACCAGAAGCACCAGGAACCGACAATCCAAGCATTGAGGGCAGCCCCAACCAGGGAACCGATTCTCGCTAATTTTGAATCGATCGAACGATCGAACGATCGAATGTTTTGCAGAGGTCAATCATGAACTTTGGGATGCTGAGAAGTGTCCCTTTTTTGTGGTTTATAACCATCGAGCGAGTGTTTTTGCTCAAAAGAATTCGTCAATAGAAGACAGGATTCACTTGAACTTTCTTTTGACTGTCCTCTTGAAGCAAATTAGGACTTTACAGTCATGGTACAGCTCGCTCAATCCCATCAGTATCCAATCAAAAAATTCTCTGACGTTCAGCAAGGGGCAACTGCTCTCAGTGCCCTTCAAGATGCAGGCTTTTCTCCAGAGCGGCTCGCCCTGGTTCCAGAGGCACTGCAATCAACGCCCAAACTGTCCCAAACCGAGGCGGCTGCTAATGCGGGGAAAGGCGCGATCGCCGGAACCGTGTTAGGGGCAATGGCAGGCTTTTTGATTGCTGCGCTCAGTCTGCATGATCCTGCTTCGCCCAGCATGGCTCCCTTTAGCCAAATTTTGACCTTTACCTTAATTGCAAGCGGTGTTGGAGCAGCAGGTGGAGCCGCGATCGCAGCAATCACGGGCGGCTCTGTCAATAAACAGGCGGTAGCAGACTCGACCCCCACAGAGCAAAACTTCCTGCTGCTTATGGATGGCGGTACCCAAGAAGAAGTGAAAAAAGCACAGGAAATTCTACAGCAGATCGACAACAACACGAATGTTTAGTAAAACGCGATCAATTCATTTTGATTTGTGATTCGTTCAGCTTGTGTCCTATCTCTTTAGGTAGAAGAGAACCGATCGCTCCTCTGACTAATATCCAAATATTGGAGGAATCGAACCATGCAGTCCTTTTCCTTTGGGGGCTGCTTTTTTGCTGTCAATTTGATTGCAGGTTCGGGTTGCTATTGCTTTTTGCTCTTCACAGTTTGGCGACGACTCTAACTTTTTAAGCCTCTTCTTACCGGATGATTTGTCGATCGCCTGTATCCTGGATAAATAGGCAAAGCATCAGCCGGTAAAGGTTCTGTATCGGTAAGGATTGTGTGTTGGCAAAGCCTAACGCACCCGAGGCTTACAATCGGCTAATCCTGAGTCAAAAATAGGTTTTTATTCATTCTTCTGGACGCAGTTCACGAAGGTTGCTCAATTTAATCCATTTAATTGAACGATCCGCAAACCGTAAGCTCTGAAAACCAATCATTTATCAATCTTTGGTCACTTTGCAGCAAACAGTTGACCCCAGCTCAAGCTTAAGGATAGTTTAGAATCGGTGTTTTGCTGATACGCCCTCTTTCGATCGAGGGATATAGAGCTTTAGTTGCCCTGTTCTAGCTGTTTTGCGAGTCAGGATCATCGGGGTTATTTTATGCAACTCAAGAAACTGCTCCTGGTTGGACTGCTGTTCACGCTGTTTCAAGGCTTACGGGGCACTGCATTAGCAGATAACATCCTGGGCTTTAAAAATCATCTGATTGCCCAGCAAAATCAATCGGCTGACAGCCCCTCCCCTGAAACAATCGAGCCAGGCCAAAACGATACGCTTCCGCCCATTCCGCAGCCGCGTCTTTCATCGCTGATTTTGCCGCTGCCGCCACTGCTGATGCCCGATCTGCTGATGCCGCCGTATAATTTTCCGTCTTTTAACAGTCAGCGGCTTGACCAGGAACTTCACCTCTATAGCCGCTACCTCCGCACATTTGGCAAACCTGATGTGCTGATTATTGGTAGCTCTCGAGCGCTTCAGGGCATTGATCCGATCGCGCTTCAGGAAGGATTAGCAAAGCGAGGCTATCCAGGGCTAAAAGTGTTTAACTTTGGCATCAATGGGGCAACGGCTCAGGTAATCGATGTGCTGCTGAACGACATTCTGCTGCCCGAACAGTTGCCGCGCCTAGTGATCTGGGGAGACGGGTCGCGGGCGTTTAATAGCGGTCGTCCCGATATTACCTATAACGGCATTATTGCTTCAGAAGGCTATCGGCGCGTGCAGCAGGGCGATCGTCCGATTCCGCCGCGCAGCCAGTGGATGGCTCTCACGCTGCAAGCAAATCAAAAAACTAGCCAAAATGCGTCCAGCCGCCCGACCCGTCCACCGCTGCCACCCGACCTCACCCCAAACGGATTTGAAGTGATTCCCGGTCGGTTTGACCCACAGACCTATTTTCGCCGCTTTCGCAGAGTTCCTGGCCAGTTTGACGGTGACTATCAAAACTTTCAGCTTACAGGCAGCCAGCTTCAGTCCACGCTCTTGGTTGCCCGGTTCGCACGCGAGCAGCAAATTCGTCTGGTGTATGTGAATCTGCCCTTAACTGAGTATTATCTAGACTCACTTCGTCGCCGCCACGAGCAGCAGTTTCGCCAGCACATGCAGCGCGTTGCCGATCGCCATCAGTTTACATTTGTCGATTTGAGCCAGCGATCAGAGCTGATGCAAAACCAGTACTTTGTTGACCCAAGCCATATTAACGCTGCAGGGGCAAGGGCAATGGCTCTAGCTCTGGCAGCAGACAATCGCATTCCCTGGGAAGTTGTGCGATCGTCTGAGTCACAAACATCTGAATCACAAACGCCCTGAGCAGGCTAAGTGCTAGATGATGTTGCGATGGCTGGGCTTCCCGCTCGTGCTAGCACCAAACCATCGCCTGGAAATTAGGGGCTATTCCGGCTGAGGCAGACCAAACACCTGGGCAAACACCTTGCCAACTTTATAGCCCGAATCGATCGACTCTAGCGGGTCTTTCCGCAAACGGTGGCGCAGTGCCATCACGATAATGCGCTGAATGTCTTCGACCGTTACTTCTGCTCGTCCTTCCAGGGCAGCGAGAGCTTTTGCAGTGCGGTTGGTCACGATATCGCCGCGCAGTCCGTCTACATCCAGCTCCGCGCAGACCTGGGAAATTTTGATCTTCAAGTCCTGATCAATCTTCACCGAAGGCAGCAGCGTTTGGGCGTTGATCAGCTTTTGTTGCAGGGCATCTTGCTCCACCTGATATTTTTCCAGAAAGCTCTCCGGGTCTTGGTCAAAGTCCGATCGCTGTTCCACAATTTGCACCCGCAGGGCTGGCTCTTTCACCGTGCGGATTTCGGCATGTAAGCCAAAGCGATCGAGCAACTGGGGACGCAGTTCGCCTTCTTCCGGGTTGCCAGAACCAACCAGCACAAATCTTGCCGGGTGGCGAATCGAAATGCCTTCTCGTTCGACTGTATTCCAGCCCGATGCGGCAGAGTCAAGCAGCACATCAACTAGGTGGTCGTCGAGCAAATTTACCTCATCCACATAAAGAATGCCGCGATTTGCCTGCGCTAGCAGTCCCGGTTCAAATGCCTTCACGCCTTCAGAAAGGGCTTTTTCAATGTCGATCGTGCCGCAGACTCGATCCTCGGTTGCGCCGAGCGGCAGGTCGATCATCGTTACTTTTTTCTTGGCAGTCTGGATTGGTTCTCCTGCTTCAATCTGCTGCTTGACGGCATCGCTCATCAAGCCCGTATCGCTCGGATGGCTATTGAACGGATCGCCTGCGACCACATCAATTTCAGGCAACACATCTGCCAGGGCACGAATTGTCGTGGATTTTCCGGTTCCCCGGTCGCCCATGATCATCACGCCCCCGATCTTGGGGTCAATGACGTTGAGAAGCAACGCAAGCTTCATTTCTTCCTGACCCACGATCGCGGTGAAGGGGAAAACGGCGCGGCGGGTCGCAGCTTTGGCAGAGGGGCTGGCTGAAACAGTGGGACTCACAGAACTACCTGTAATGACAACAAAGTATAAATAACCGTTATCTATTGTGACATAAGAGGAGAGATGCAAACGGGAAGAAACCTTACAGGAAGTCAGGCTCTACACCTGTACAGCAGTTTGCTCGATCGGTTTCTCTTCCCGAATCGGCGGACGCAGCGTGATGTATGCCAGCGGACCGAGTAGCGGAATTAGCGACACTGCCCAAAAAATTCGACGGTCAGACAATCCGCGTCGTGCCATATCGTCTGGCAACAGGACGGGAAACAAAAGACAGAGCAGGCAAAAGTCGAGGCTCATGACGTGAACAAAGCGGCTCGTTTGCCACTGCTGAATAAAATTGCTCCAGTCGCCCGCAGTAATGCCGTATATCAGTAAACCGATCGCCCCCACTGCAACAAAGCCTCCGGTAATGCGAGAATCGAGCAGCTTCAGCAGCCAGTTCTTCTGCCCGGTAAAGGTCGGATTCGATCGCCGCAGTGCCAGATAAGGCAGAATCGAAAAGACGCCAACGCCAAACGAAAAAGATGCAAATAACCACGCTGGAGCCTTTTGCCCACGACCGTCTAGAAACATCACTGACGCATAAAGCAGCGGCACGATACCCAGGATATTAAACAGCGCGATCACTAACGGGTTAATGCCGTCCCAGTTGCCGCTAATCAAGTCTTGAATAAGATTAAGAGTGTCGGGCTGATTTGGTGGCGCAAACAAAAAGGCGTAGAGGATAAAGCTAGCCCAGAGCAGCCAGAGCGCAACTTGTAGCATGATCAATAATTTGTCAGAGATACTTTTTCCTGATTCTCTAATAAAGCCTACAGCAAGCCCTTATCCCGTAGATAGACTTCAACCGCAGCACGGATTAACTGCTGGCGATCGGCTCTTTCACGCAAGATGGAATCGACTTCGGCAGAAAAGCGAACGGCAATCGTGTTGCCTAACGGCTTTTCTCCATACTTCGGTTTTTGCTGTGCTAGAAATTCGGGAGTTTGTACAGGCTTCGGATTTGCCATGGTCGATGCTGCCTTAAAACAAAGAATGAAGGTTAGGTGACTTGAATCTGACTGAGATCGCTTGAATCGTTAGAGGAAGCTGTCGTCTAGCTTGCCCAGGACAGAATCACCAGTAACAGAAGAAGGAAGCGTATGAATCAAAACCCGCAAAATTACGGCATTGTTCTCGTGACCGCCGCCTCGCAGTCAGAAGCAGAAACGATCGCAGAAGGGCTAGTGGCAGCTCGTTTGGCAGCTTGTGTTAGTCTGACCCCGATTCGATCGATTTACACCTGGAAGGGGGAGGTGCATCGCGATCAGGAATGGCAGCTTGTGATCAAAACCGACCTGCGGCAATTTAACCAGCTCGAAGCAAAAGTCTACGAACTTCACTCCTACGAAGTGCCCGAAATCATTGCCCTGCCGCTAGTCCACGGGTCAGCTCCCTACCTTGCCTGGATTGCAGAACAGGTTGGAAACCAAAGGGATTAAAGACTGACTACCCATCTCTGAACGTCCTTGCTTCAAGCTTTACTCCCTGAGCTGTAAAAGAGCTTTGAAGCGGAGCTTGGAAACCTGTAGGCTTTGAAATCAATCAAAAAATTTGGTCTCCCATTTCCTCAAATGGGACACAGTGCAGCCCGATCTTGAACCTGCGTTTGAAACTCAACCAATTTAGAACTCAACCAATTGGACTGAATCAGGATCTGACTGACTCAAGCTATCTAAATCAAGATATGCGGTACAAAAGACGTACAGCAAGACAAGAGAGATAAAGTATGGGCAGTGAGGGACTCGAACCCGCGACATCCTGCTTGTAAGGCAGGCGCTCTACCAACTGAGCTAACCGCCCGCGCATTGGTTGCACGATTATTAATACTAGCAGACCAAGCGCATTTGTCAAACAGTTTTTCCGGCGGAGGCTATCCGGGCTAAAGGACGATCGCGCTTGAGGGCGCACTTCGCTGCAATGTTCTTACCGAAGCTCGGAGCCGATCGCGATTCCACCTCGATTCACCCCTCGAACCACCATTCCTTCTGGCAAAGAAAAAGTTTGCGCCAGATCGCTGAGCGGGTTTTCCTGCAGTTCTGGTGGGTCTGTCAAGTTTTGGTTGATTTGCTCCGCGGTCAGATTGAACGCTTCGGCACGATCAGCTCTGGGGGCATTGGGCGATCGGGCTTCGACGGTCAAATCGGCTGCGCTGCCCTCCGTTGAAAAAACAATGGGTGCAACAGCATCATCAACGCTCGTAGGCATTAGGGCAGGTTGAGGCCCAAAGGAAACCGCAGGGGACACGGCGGCAGGCATCGCTTCAGAAACGTTTGCCCAGGCAAGCAGACTGCTGAAAGAGAGACAAAAAGCTGCAACAGAAATAAGTGACAACTTCATAGTGGCGATACTAAACCCGATATCCATAGGATAATCACAGAGTTCAAAATTGCGACCTGAATTTCTGCGGATTCTCGAATAAAATCTTGTTACCCAGTGCAAAACAAATCCTAATCGGTAGCCTGCGCCACACTTATGCCTTCTGGTCGCACCCACGATCGCATTACCCTCTGGACTTTGCCTCTGGTTGCCATTTTGAGTCTGGCAGTCACTCGCCAGAGTCCCTTCACCTTAAGCCTCTGTGCCGGATTTTTGTTCGGCGGACTGATGCTCGGTCCCGATCTAGATATTTACTCGATTCACTATAAACGCTGGGGCTGGTTGCGCTGGATCTGGATTCCCTATCGCGGCAGTTTGAAGCATCGATCGCCCTTTTCCCACGCGCCAATTACCGGAACCGTGCTGCGGGTTATCTATTTGCTGGCATGGCTGGGTTTGTTGGGGTTGGGCATGATTGCAATCGTGAATGAGCTATGGCAAATGGGCTGGACGTGGGGCGAGATTGGGCAGGTGATGCAGCAAAGCCTCTGGCAATATCGCTGGGAAATCCTCGGATTTGCGATCGGGCTGGAGATTGGCGCGTTTAGCCATTACACGGCAGATTGGAGCCTTTCGACCTATAAGCAGGTGAAGAAGAAGGGCTGGCGGGCAGTTTTGGGGCGATCGAAGGGGAAGAAGAAGAAAAAAAAGTAGGGAAGGAAATCAGAGGATGGGGGAATCAGGGGGTGAGGAAATGAGGAGAGCTACAATCCTAAGAAGCGGCTGCGAGCAAGCTGGGTGAGGAGTTAGGGGTTTTGCAGGGTGGTAGTTTGGAATTTTGCGAGTGTGAGTATGACTGATTTTGTTGATCGATCGAGAATGCTTACCAATTTGCAGCGGCTGATAGAGGTGGTAGCGCAGCTTCGATCGCCGGAAGGAGGGTGTCCGTGGGATCTGGCACAAACGCCGGAGTCGCTCACGCCTTACGTGCTGGAGGAGGCATACGAAGTTGTAGACGCCATTCGGCAGGGTCAGCCGGAGTCGATTGCGGATGAGTTGGGAGATTTGCTGCTGCAAGTCGTGCTTCAGGCACAAATTTTTAGCGAGGCGGGACAGTTTGATTTGGCAAGGGTGGCAGAGTTGATTACAGAAAAGCTGATTCGGCGGCATCCCCATGTGTTTGGAGAAGTCGAAGTCGAGAGCGTTGATCAAGTAAAGCAAAATTGGGAGCAAATCAAGGCAGCCGAGGAGCAAGCCCATCCGCAGGAACCCGTGATGCTCAGCCCCAAGCTAAGCCGCTATGCTCGCTCACTTCCGCCCTTAACCGCTGCAATGAAAATTTCTCTCAAGGCAGCGGGGGTTGGCTTTGAGTGGGAGAACGTGGAAGGAGTTTGGGCAAAGTTTCACGAGGAGCTGGGAGAATTCGAGCAGGCGTTGCAGTCGGAGCCGAAGGAAAATCAGCAGGCAGAACTGGGCGATTTGCTATTTACGATCGTCAACCTGGCACGCTGGTATGATCTCGACCCGGAAGAGGCTATGCGCGGTACAAACGATCGATTTATTCGGCGGTTTTCCCAGGTTGAGCAGGCATTGGGCGGCGGACGATCGCTGGCAGACTACACCCTGGACGAATTAGAGCAGCTTTGGCAGCAGGCAAAGGCAAACCTGAAGCAGGAACAGGGCTAGCCTTACACTTTGCTTCCAGGACGCTGAATCACTCGCTCCATCACGCGCCGTCGATCGCGCGGGTCAATGCCCACCAATCGCACATAGTCGTTTTGATGTTCTCGCAGACAGGTTTCTAAGTCATTCATCGCGGCTGAAGCACTGCCGTCGACACTGCTGTAGCACTGCCAGGAATTGGTGCGGAATCGCCGTTCGTCCACATACTCGATGGCGATGCGATAGCCATTGTCCGCCAGTTCTTGAATCTGCTGCCCTGCTTCTGCCGTCAAATTGCTGGGGCTGCCTTGCGATCGCCCAGAATAGCCATTCCCAGAAGGAGGACTGGAAGCATTGCCCGCATAAGCTGCCGGAGCAGACCCGCCATTTCCAGAAGACGATCGATCTGCAATTCCCCTAACCGGCGATCGACTCGTCGGAGCAGTGGGAGCGGTGTAGGTTGACGTTTCTGCTGGTTCCTGATGCAGCGAAGCGTGGTATTGCTGCACCAGCCGGAGTTCCTGAATGCGCTGCTGTTCGCGAACGAGCTGCGTTCCCAGTTCAATTAGGTGTGGCAGGCTGAAATCGGGCGGACGAAATTCGGGCAAGGCTTCAGTGCTATTGACCACGCGCAGCGAAATCCGCTCGATACCCACGGATTCGATAAACTGTCGCACCTGCTCATCGTACAGCCGCGAATGCAGCGCGCTATAAAAGTCGATCGACTGAGTGGGAAAGGTATCCACTAACTGTTCAATCGTGCTGCGCGACACTTGATCCTCGGAAAAAATGCCGCTCACAATGCCAATGCGATCGTCACGATCAGGTTCCCAGTAGAATTTCTCCATTCGTCCATCCCGAATCAGCGGGGCATAAAGCGTCGAGAGGTCGTTGCCCGTGACGATGATTGGAATGCGCTGGATTGGCTGGGAGTCATAGCTGCCGGGAAGCTGCACATTAGTGGGATTATCGGCAATATTCATCAGCGTGCCTGCCACAAGCTGAGTGTTGACCGTGTATTGCGTCGCTTGATCAACCCGCCCCATTCCAGCATCAATGTCGTTGATGATCAAGACTGCCATTCGTCCTCGCACTTTGCTTAGATCTGCTGCCTCCCGGTAGCGTAAGCGAATCAGCCGCGCCGGATCACCTGCATCGGGGCTTTCTAGCTCTCCTGCCGACATATAAACGGCTTCAGCACCCATCCGCTCAAACGCCAGATCGCACTGAAACGATTTGCCTTCGCCCTTGCGCCCATGGACTCCTAGAATTAGCGGTACTTTGACCCTGGGCAGGTCAAGAAAGTTTTTTGTGATGTGGATCGCCAGCTTGTCGAGAAAGCGCGGAGAAAGGTAGTAGCTCATGGAAATGGGGTGAGGAATACAGCTCGAAGTCTTGATTTTTCTTAGAAAATAAATGCGGGAACGATTACCCAACTCCTTTAATTATTCCAGAAACGCTTCATTAAATTTATAAATTTGATAGTTTTTGCAAAAGGAAAAGTACCCACTGGGGTACTGCGGTGATTCATTTGAAATTTGAAAATAGAAGATAAGTTTACTGAATCAAACAGTGACTCTGAAGAGGAGAAACACGAGTGCAATTCAACCGCAAATCAGAAAAGCTAGATAAAGAAAAAATAATTTCACTCTAAATTTTCTGAAATAGTTCGGCGATGAATTGAATCTCTTTTTCAGTCATTCGCTATCTCGTTCATCCACAAGCGTCATCACACAATCGTTACCAGGAGAAGATCATGGCTTTTTATATTACAACTGATACCGAAAACATTGCTAAAGTTGAGTTCAAAAGCAATCCCGATCGCAGCAATCTTGCAGTTGGCTGGAATGGCAATACGCTGTTAATCACTGACCTGCCGGCTGGCATTGGGGCTGCGCTGGCAACCCTGGCGGGTTTCGGTGGAATCGGACTTCCGGCAAAGGAACTGTACATCGAAATCGATCGCAATCCGGCAACTTTCCCAAGCGGTCGCGGGACTTATCTGGAAGCAGCCTATGCCGGACGGATTGAAATTCGGAATCCGATCGGGGTTGAGCGCGAAGTCATGGCAAGTCGTTAATTAATGTTCCCTTAGGCTGGAGAATTGATGTTATGAAATAAGGGGCTTTTGCCCCCTTTTTTTGTTTTTTTATTGATGCAGTTTTGCTATTTCCGTCTACACACTCACCGCGACTTTTTCTAGTTCGGGGCTGTATTTGCCTACACTGGCAGCACTATTGCATCTCGCCCGCAGCGCAAGTGCCTTTTGAGCCGTCGGAACGTTTTCAGGTTTGCCCATCCAGGCTTGCATTGCCGCTTGCTGAAGGGCACGTCCATAGGAAAAAGTCAGCTTCCAGGGAAGTTTGCCGCCATAAAGGACGTTCATCCTATTCAGGTGTTCAGTGGCTTGCTGATCGGTTTGTCCACCCGAAAGGAAGGCGCAACCCGGAACCGAGGCGGGCACACAGTCGAGCAAACACTTCACCGTCGCCTGAGCCACTGCTTCAACGCTAGCTGGCTGCGAACTGGTTTGACCAGAAATCACCATGCTGGGCTTTAGCACCATTTGATCGAGCGCAATCCCGTAGCGGTGCAGCTCATAAAACACGGTTTTCAGAACTTCCTCATGCACAGCGTAGCTGCGTTCCAACGTATGATCACCGTCCATTAAAACTTCAGGTTCGACGATCGGCACTAGTCCCCCTTCCTGACAAATTCCGGCATAGCGGGCCAGTGCGTGAGCATTTGCTTCGATGCAGCGACGAGTGGGAATGCCCTCCCCAATCGTGATCACTGCCCGCCATTTGGCAAACCGTGCGCCTAGTTCGTAGTATTCTCTGACGCGATCGCGCAGTCCGTCCAGTCCTTCAGTAACAAGCTCGTTGGGAGACTTTGCCAGAGGTTTTGCCCCCGCGTCGAGTTTAATACCGGGGATAATGCCTTGATTGCTGAGCAACTGCACAAAGGGAGTTCCGTCGGCGGTCGATTGTCGGATTGTTTCGTCAAACAGAATAACGCCGCTAAAGAAATCGCCAATTCCGGGCGTGGTAAACAGCATTTCTCGATAGGCGCGACGCATTTCTTCGGTCGTGGGAATGCCGAGTTTTTGAAATCGCTTGTTTGCAGTGCCAAAGCTTTCATCGGCTGCCAAAATGCCTTTGCCCGTTACCACCATTGCCTGTGCTGTGGCTCGTAGCTCGTTCTCAAACATGGCTGACGCTCCATCATGCTTGTACCCATTCCTTCTAGATCATCTCGATTCAAAACGTCATCAATCCTGAGCAGCATTCTGCAATCGGAGCCTGCTCAAAAAACAACCGACAGCCCCTGAATTGGGGAGAATCTTTATCGGCGTGAGGTGCGGGTTTCAGTGCCATTTGGATCAGGCACAGGCGTTCCGGTAATCTGAGCAATTTGCTCCGCTGTGATCGATCGCACCAAGCGCACGGGCAAATCAGGACGGCTGATTAACTGCGCGTAGGCAGATTCCAGATAGGGGGTGTAGCCGGGGCGATCGGCAACGTAGGTTTGCAAAAAGGCAACGCTGAGGCTTCGCAGATAGGTTTGTGCCAGCAGTGGATTGGGTCCGACGATCTGGGGCGGCAGTTCAACCAGATCTTCTGATCGGGTTTCGTCTTTGCTGATCGTTGAGAAGTGCGTGCCACCTTGCAGCATGACCAGATATTTGTTGGGCGTGGTGAGCCAGCTATAGGGCACAATTTGCTCCAGCAATGCCGGACTGACCGTATCCGCACTGCTGCTCACCAGCATGACGGGAATTTGAATCGCGGCGAAATCCGCTGCACCGATCAAACTGCTGCCGATTGGATTAATCGCAATAATGGCTTTGACGCGATCGTCCTTTAAGTTAGGAATCGGTAAGGACAGCTCAGCGGCGCGACATTGCAGCAGCAGGGATAAGTTCAGGGTTTCCGACTCCGATCGAGCGCATTCCTCCGTGAGTTGAGCCGAATTAATCCTGCCGCCTGCCAGAGCCAGAGCCGTGTAGCCACCCAGCGATTGACCGATCACGCCCACCTGCTGCACGTTAAAGCGTCCGCGAAATCGGGGATTGTTTCGATTCAGGGCATCCAATCGATTAAGCAGATATTTAATATCGAGCGGGCGATCGATAAACTCGTTGGGGGAAGTAACCTGGCTGGCACTCCCGGAAATCAAAGCCTGAAGCTGTTGAGCGTTGCTGCCCGGATGTTCGGGTACGGCAACCACAAAACCGTGCGAGGCAAGCTGGCGGGCAAGATAGCCATAGCTCGTGCGATCGGAGCCTAAGCCGTGGGAAATCACGATGAGCGGAGCTGCTGTCACCTGAGCCTGAGCCTGGGTCTGGGGCAGGTAAAGGTCTACCGGAAAGCTGCGATTTCGGCGGCGATCGTTTAGCTCCAACGTGTTTTTCTGCCAGGTATATTCTCCAGGACGGCGCAGATCGGGCAAAACCGCAAACTCTACCGTCGATTGGGTACTGGCTTCCTGATCTGCCTGCTGCTCGACCAGGGCAATCGCGGCTTGCGTTTGGCGAATTAGGGCTGACAGGTCTCCGGCGATTCGCAGCGTCTCGGTTAAATCAATGCGAATTTCCTCATGAGGAAAACTGTCAAGGACATTGAGCAGCGATAAACCTTCTGGCTCAGAGGCAGCAAGAATTAGTGCCGATCGAATCGCATAAAACCCGGACAGGTTGGATTCCGTCCGAATCACATTGCCGAGGCGATTGAGCAGAATTTCACCCTGCTTGGTGTAAAGAAACTGCGCCACTGCAACCGGAGATAGCTCGGCTCTGGCATTAAGAACTTGCCGCAACTGGGCAAGCTGTTCGTTGTTGATGAAGGGTCCGTAGCTTCGCAGGTCAGCATCGATCGTTCCTTCCTCGGCATAAACGCGCAGCGAATCCACTGGAAGCGATCGCGCCAGCAATCCGTAGGACAATATCAGGCGATCGGCACTCCAGGCGGCCCCTGCCGACAGCGTGAACGGAAACAGGGCAAGACCGACGATTAGCCCTCCAGAGAACCGTGAAGCAACCGCTTGCAGCCAGCGAGACGGACGAAGCAATGCAGGAAAGTGCGCCATAGGATTTCGCCTGGAGATTGCCCACAGAGGGCTGATAGGACTGTAGCCACTATTCGTTTAAGGATGCAATTAGTTCAAGCAATTGCGCCTCCGACAATTGGGTGATCCCGAGTTTTTGTGCTTTTTCCAGCTTCGATCCGGCATCTTCGCCCACGACGAGATAATCCGTTTTCTTGCTCACAGAATCGCTTACTTTGCCGCCTGCCTGCTGAATCATCTCTTTTGCCTCGTCGCGCTTGAGGCTGGGCAATGTGCCTGTCACAACAAAGGTTTTTCCGACCAATCTGCCCAATTTGGAACGAACCGACGTGGTATCGCTGGCAAGCTGAAGTCCGGCGCCTTTGAGGCGATCGATCAGCGCCAGGTTTGCCGGAACCCGAAACCACTGATACACCGCCTGAGCAATTTCATCCCCAATTCCGTAGATTGCAGCAATGTCTGCGATTTCTGCCTGCGCCAGCGCATCAACGGTGGGAAAATTTTCGACCAGGGTTTGGGCGTTGACGCTGCCAATATGCCGAATACCCAAGCCATACAGCACTCTTGCCCAAGGCTGCTGCTTGCTGCGATCGATCGCCTCTACCAGATTTTGCGCCGACTTTTTGCCCATGCGCTCTACCTGCATCAGTTGCTCCACGGTCAGGCAATACAAATCCGCAACCGTATGAATCAGCCCATGATTCACAAATTGCAGCACCCACTTTTCGCCCAGTCCGCGAATATCCAGTGCCCCTTTAGAAGCCCAGTGAATCATCGCCTCGCGCAAAATCGCCGGACAGGACACATTCACGCAGCGCGTCACCGCTTCATCCTCCTCGCGCATCAGCGGTTGGCTGCATTCCGGGCAGCAGGTAGGCATCTGAAACGGCAGAGCCTCTGGAGGACGCAGCTCAGGCAGCACCCGCAGCACTTCCGGGATAATTTCCCCCGCCTTTCGCACAATCACCGTATCTCCAATACGAATATCCAGCTCCGCCACTCGGTCGGCATTGTGCAGCGTTGCCCGCGAAACGGTTGTGCCCGCTAACTGCACCGGACGCAATTCAGCAAGCGGCGTAACAGCTCCGGTTCGTCCCACATTGACGCTGATATTTTCTACGATCGTTGGAGCTTCTTCCGCCGGATACTTCAGCGCAACTGCCCAGCGCGGAAACTTTTGAGTAAAGCCCAGCTTTTGCTGGAGTGCCAGCGAGTTAAGCTTCACTACCACGCCATCGGTCATATAAGGCAGCGTCAGCCGTTCCGTTGAGAAGCGATCGTAGTAATCTCCCACTTCTTCCAGCGACTTGCAGCGCACACGATTCGGGTTCACCTTGAACCCCATCTGAGACAGCACATCGAGCGAGTCAATCTGCGTCTGGGGGATTCTGATTTCAGCGTTAGAGCGCGGTTGCTTCGCAGTTTGCTGAAGGAGCGATCGTCCGTCTGACCCTTCATTAAACAGTCCAAGCTGTCCGTCTAAATCAGCAGCAGGTCGGCTCTCCTCTTCCTGTACCCCTTCGCTCACCATTCCAGGAATTTGCAGCGTATAGGCAAAAAAATCGAGCCGCCGCTTTGCTACCACCCGCGAGTCAAGCTGCCTGAGAGTGCCTGCGGTCGCATTCCTGGGATTCGCAAACAACGCTTCGCCTGCCTGCTCTCGTTCGCGGTTAATTTGCTCAAACACTTCCAGCGACAAAAACGCTTCGCCCCGCACTTCTACGATCGGTGGCGGGTTGTCCAGATTTAAACGCAGGGGAATCGATCGAATCGTTTTCACATTTTGCGTAATTTCTTCCCCAGTAATGCCGTCGCCTCGCGTTGCCCCCCGCACCAGCACTCCGTTTTCATAGGTCAAAGCCAGCGCATTGCCATCAATCTTCAGCTCACACCCATATTCACACGACTCCACCTCAGGCACAACTCGTCGCCAGCGTTCCTGCCAGTTGGCAAACTCCGCCATGTTAAACGCGTTTTCCAGGCTGTAAAGCGGAATATTATGCTTAACAGAATTAAACCGTGCTGCGGGTCTTTCCCCCACACGCTGCGTTGGGCTATCAAGCGTAATCAGCTCTGGATGCTGCTGTTCCAGCTCTTGCAGTTCCCGATAAAGGCGATCATAAACTTCATCAGGAAGGCTGGGATTATCCAATACGTAATAGTCGTAACTTGCCTTTCGCAGCAGCTTTCGCAGTTCTTCAATTCTTTGCTGGACAGAAATTTGGGGGGTGGCTTGAGAATTCACAGGCTGTTGAGTCGCGGACATAGGAGGAAAGCGAGTGACATTGGGCGATCGGAGATATTTCTCCAAGAGTGCCTATTTAATGTATGCCATCAGGGGCGATTGGGAACCTCCGTACTACAGCAGATCTTCTAATTCAGGAAGAGGTTTGAAGCATATTAGGGAAGTGGTAAAGTCCCTGAAGTCCTTCTAGCTAAAGCTACAGTGTCGATCGCAGTTGGGTAAGACCAGTTAAGCTAGCAACGTTAGCGACGGTTCGAGGTTTTACAGCCGCTTAAATTCCTCAATGCTGGGCGACTTTGAATGGAAAATCGATCGGCTCCTCCAGCATTACCAGCCTTTAGGGTTGGGGCGAATCGCCAGCCGAGTTGTCAGATATCGTGACTGATATGGACACAGGAGCCAACTTTAGAAGACACCAAATCTTGCAGGCTTTCCTTTCCCATCAGAGCGTTCTACAACTTAAAATCCCCCAGCGTTAGAGAATTTAGGGGACTGCAAAACCTTAACCACCAACCGTACAACTTCTGAAATACTCCTTAAAATGCCCTTCACCTATCAACGCACCATTCGGTTTAGTGACACTGATGCTGCCGGAGTCGTTTATTTCGCAAATATCCTCTCGATCTGCCACGAAAGCTATGAGGCGTTATTAGCATCCGGCGGAATTGATTTAAACGAATTTTTTTCGGCTCGATCGATCGCCGTTCCGATCGTTCATGCCAGCATTGACTTTTTACATCCAATGCGCTGTGGCGATGTATATCAAGTTCACCTTCAGCCGATCGAAATTAAAGCCAGCAAGTTCAGGTTGAACTATTCGATCGCCTCAACGAATCAAACGTCATCAAATCAAATTGCAGCCGCTGCTCATACCATTCATGTCTGCGTTAAAACCGATCGTCGAGAGAAAACAGAATTGCCTGAATCCCTACGGCTATGCCTGCTTCAGGCGATTGAATCAGCTTGACAGAATGACCACGTCCTGCATGGAAATTCAATTAAATGATTTAATATTTCTTAAGATCAGCAGCAGTCAAGACATTCACCGTGACGCAAAACGTGAAACGCTGATCAGGCAAACAGAAGCAACAAATCTAGTCTGTCTTCCGCTTCATCAATCGACAAATATATAAACAATCGTTATCTATAAACTAAGAAGATTCAAATATACACTTATTACATTCCTGATATATTTTTGAATGAACCCGTGAACAGGGCAGACATAAAGATAATATTAAGGTTGCCAGTTGATTTGCCCTGACTCAAGACTGACTGGATCAGCACTACAGAATTTTTGTGGCTGTTGGTAGCCCATGTTGGTAGCCCAATAATTGGTTGGCGCATACTTGCCTGTTTGACGCAATCGCTTTAAGGATCGCGTCTGCAAGCTGCGTGTGAGCAGGGTAGGGTTTCTATGTTCGGATTTCGCGTTCGGATCGAAGTGATTCACAGGAAGGGAAATCATGTCGTACTCTCAAACTAAAACCCAGACTAAAGCTGGGTATCAGGCAGGTGTAAAAGATTATCGCCTGACCTACTACACGCCCGACTACACGCCGAAGGATACAGACATCCTGGCAGCGTTCCGTGTGACTCCTCAGCCTGGAGTTCCTTACGAAGAAGCTGGTGCAGCCGTTGCCGCAGAATCCTCAACCGGAACCTGGACCACCGTTTGGACAGACCTGCTGACGGATCTCGATCGCTATAAGGGTCGCTGCTACGACATCGAACCCGTTCCTGGCGAAGATAACCAGTTCATCGCATACATTGCTTATCCGCTGGATCTGTTCGAGGAAGGCTCTGTCACCAACATGCTCACCTCGATCGTGGGTAACGTGTTTGGTTTCAAAGCCCTGAAAGCCCTGCGTCTGGAAGACCTGCGGATTCCCGTGGCTTACCTGAAGACGTTCCAGGGACCGCCCCATGGTATTCAGGTTGAGCGCGACAAGATCAACAAATACGGTCGTCCGCTGCTGGGCTGTACCATCAAGCCGAAGCTCGGTCTCTCTGCGAAGAACTACGGTCGTGCAGTGTATGAGTGTCTGCGCGGCGGTCTAGACTTTACCAAAGACGACGAAAACATTAACTCGCAGCCGTTCCAGCGGTGGCGCGATCGTTTCACCTTCGTCGCTGAGGCAATTCACAAAGCCCAGGCTGAAACGGGTGAAATCAAAGGTCACTACCTGAACGTGACGGCTGCAACCTGTGAAGACATGCTGAAGCGCGCCGAGTATGCCAAAGAACTCGGAATGCCCATCATCATGCACGACTTCCTGACGGCAGGCTTCACCGCGAACACAACCCTGTCGAAGTGGTGCCGGGACAATGGGGTTCTGCTTCACATCCACCGCGCAATGCACGCCGTGATCGATCGTCAGAAGAACCACGGGATGCACTTCCGCGTTCTGGCGAAGTGTCTGCGGATGTCGGGCGGTGACCACATCCACACTGGAACGGTTGTGGGTAAGCTGGAAGGCGACCAGGCAGTGACTCTGGGCTTCGTGGATCTGCTGCGTGAAAACTATGTGGAGCAAGATCGCTCGAAGGGAATTTACTTCACTCAGGACTGGGCTTCGATGCCGGGCGTGATGGCGGTCGCATCGGGTGGTATTCACGTATGGCACATGCCTGCACTGGTTGAAATCTTCGGCGACGACTCCGTGCTTCAGTTCGGTGGTGGTACGCTGGGTCACCCCTGGGGTAATGCGCCTGGTGCAACGGCTAACCGCGTGGCTCTGGAAGCTTGTGTCCAGGCTCGGAACGAAGGTCGTAACCTGATGCGTGAAGGCGGCGACATTATCCGTGAGGCTTGCCGTTGGTCACCTGAGCTGGCTACCGCTTGCGAACTGTGGAAGGAAATCAAGTTCGAGTTTGAAGCACAAGACACTATCTAAGAGGCGAAGATGAAGGATGCAGGACAGAGAGCGAATTGCAGCCTCCTTCTGAACCGACAGAAATAAGCTGTTATTCTTACCTCATGCTTCATCCTTCATTCATCCGTCTCCTATGGATCTCAGGCAAATTGCCAAAGATACTGCCAAAACGCTCATTAGCTACCTCACCTATCAAGCGATGCGAACGGTGGCTGCTCAACTGGATGAGACTGATCCGCCGAGGGCACTCTGGCTCCGTCAGTTCTCGACTAGAGCGGGTGTCCAGGATGGTGAAGCGTTTTTACGATCGCTGTTTCGCGAACGACAAGAACTGGCATTTCGGATTCTAACCGTTCGAGAACATATCGCGGAGGAAATTGCAGAGGTGCTGCCCGAAATGCTGCGATCGACGATTCAGCAAGCGAATATCGAGCAGCGTCGTCAGCAGCTTGAACGCATGACGCAAGTAAGCGTTGATGGAACCAATCCTGATCAGGCAAGCAATCCTGCTGCCCCCCGTTTAGAAAACACCTCTGATAGTGAGTCTAACGAGTAGCGTTTAGCAAATGCCGTTGAGCAAAAGGCAACTCAAGATTTGCTCCTTGTAAACCTAAAACCTGAACTGATCAATCATGAAGACTTTACCTAAAGAGCGGCGTTACGAAACTTTTTCTTATCTGCCTCCGCTCAGCGATGCGCAAATTTCCCGTCAGATCCAGTACACAATCGATCAAGGCTATTTTCCCTGTATCGAGTTCAACGAAGACTCTGCAGCTGAGATGTATTACTGGACAATGTGGAAGCTGCCTCTGTTCAACGCTCGCAGCCCTCAGGAAGTGCTGAGCGAAGTGCAGCAGTGCCGCTCTGAGTTCCCCAACTGCTACATCCGCGTAGTTGCGTTTGACAACATCAAGCAGTGCCAGGTAATGAGCTTTATCGTTCACAAGCCCGGTTCCAACAACTATCGCTACTAAGGGTTAAGTTCGTTCTTCAATTGAGCCAATCGTAAATAAAAAGGGGGTAGGCTTTCCTATCTCCTTTTTTGTTTTTCAGGAATCACAAGTTGATTTAGCTGCAATAAAAGGCGGTCTGATTCGATTCTCGTTATACCAATTCTCTAAATTTGGGTGACAGATAGAGCATGCAGTATGGACTGGCGTCTCGTAATTGCTACAACTATCTCAGGGGTCAGTACTTCCAGTCGTTCTCTCAACTGCTGACGTAACTGGTCAAGGGTTGCTGGTAAGCTCCAACGCAATCGTCGCTTCAGATATTGCCACACTTGCTCAATCGGGTTCAGCTCAGGACAATGAGGGGGTTGAAACAACAGAATAATATTGTTGGGAACCTTCAAGCGCTTGGCTTTGTGAAAACCACCATTGTCCAATCGAATAATTAAAAAATCATCCTTGAACTGGTCAGAGACTAAATTCAAAAACACTGGGAAGCAATCGGTGTTGAGATGAGAAAACTCAAAGAAAAAATGCTCCCCCATTTTCGGTTCCACAATGCCATAAAGTAAGTTGCTTGAAATTGCCATTGCACCTGTCCCATTGGTGCAAGCGGTAATACACCAGTTTATGCACCGTTTTATACTTTGCCTCAATCCCTAACTGACTCTCCAACCAGTCGCAAATTGCTTGATACCCATCAAAGCCTTGCGGTTCCTCTAAGCGTTTCTGCAATGCTTTCTCTGCCCATGCAGGAATCGCACGTCGTCTCCCTGAAGACGTTTTGCGCTTGAGCAACTCAGCGATGCCGCCTTTTCGGTACAATCGCAGCCACTCCTGTAATGTCGCTCGGTGCCGCCTCAACATAGATGCGGCTTCCTGCCCTGTTGGAGCTTGCTTGCTTTTGAGTAAGTACAGCAAGTGAATTCGTTCTTTGCCGGATGCTGTTTTCTGCTCTCTCAACAACTGCTTGAGGTCCGCTTTACTCTCTTGGATTTCCAGTTTGTAAATCCCTGCCATACTCTACGATTGAACTCTCTACCAGTCTTATATCATCTGTCGTCTACTCTCGCAGAATTGGTATTACTTAGTGATTAGGATCGACCACGTTTGGCAACTCACCTTATCCAGTTCATCCAACATCGAATTCCTACAATGGTTACTATTGTCTAACCAACGAGGAAAAGGGGGGTAAGGGGCGTACCTTCGCAGGGGAGGACGATCGCTATCAAATAAAAAGGGATGAATTTCTCTAATTCACCCCTTAAAGTCTATAGTCTACTGTTTCGGAGCCGCTTACGTAGCCATTGCTATCCTCGCATCAAGGGCTAACCATCGCGTCGAGACGAGAGTGACTTCTGACTGTAGTTCGTGTACGCTCCAGTCGGATCACCGTGTTCACGCAGATGATTAACGACCAGACTGACTCCTGACATCGGCAGCCCGGTTAACTTATTCAGGACGCGCTGCACTGCATTGCGGTTGGTTTTACCGGTTGCAATCACAAGCAGAACTTCATCGACTTCAGCAGTAAGGAAGTTGGCATCCGTTACGCCAAACAGATGGGGTGTATCGTAAATGACCAGGTCAAAAGCAGAGCGGAATTTTTCCATTAGCTGCTTCATCTGATCCGAGCCGAGCAGCCTTGCTGACCCCGGCATCATCGAGCCAGCCGTCAACACATACAGATTCTCAGCCAGGGGCGATCGTTGAATGACTTCATCTGCGCTGACATTGCTCGTAAGCAAATCACTCAGCCCTTTTGCATTTCGCAGATCCAGACGGCTTTGAACCTGAGGCTGACGCAGGTTAGTGTCTACAAGCAAAACTCGCTGCCCCGCACCCGCTGCCGTTTGTGCCAGATAAAGGGCAATCGTCGTTTTGCCGTCTCCAGCCTCCGCAGAAGACACCATCAAGGCGCGAATTGGCGGTTCCGCTAAGCGAATGTTGGAATACAGATCGCTAAACGATTCACGGAACGCTGCGGTTTCCAGGCGGCTGTCTTCCACATCTCCTGATGCGCCAAACGCTGTCGGAAAATCAAGGGACTGCTTTGCCCCTCTGGAAAAGGGAATGACGCCTGTGGTCGGCAGCTTGATCGTGTCTTGGATGTCCTCGATCGTGTAAAACACATTGCGATACCGCTCCAGCATCAGTGCCAGAAGTGTCCCCAGCAGTAGCCCTGCCCCCACGCCTGCAATGACCAGATTGGCGGCTCTCGAAGGTCCAGGAACTGGATTTCCCTCTGCATCCCGAGGAATCGTTGGCTCAGATACCATCTCCCAGGGAATTTCGGTTTGTGCCGCTTCAACTCGCAGAGTTTCTCGCTGGGTCAACAGACGATCGAGCGTTTGCGTTGCGATTTCCAGGTCCCGTGTCAGGTCGTTGTACTGGCGGGCGATCGCTGGAAATTGCTGAATCCGTCCCCTAAACTGATTCGTGGCTTGATTAATCTCCCGACTGCGGGCTTCTAGCATCTGAATCTGGTTACCCGCTGTTACCATCTGTTCGATTAGTCCGAGCCGAATCGAGTTTTGGAATGCCAGCACTTGAGGGTTGCCACCCGATCCATTCTGTCCTGCTGCCCGTCCAACAATCCGCTGTGCCTGCTGATTCATCAAACTAGCCAGGTTCGCTTCCCGCTGCCTGAGGGAGAGCAACACAGGGCTTTGGTCGCTAAACCGGGCAGACTCAACCGCAATCTGGCTTTGAATTTCCTGTAGAGCCGTTTGAAGTGCCCGGTAGTTCGGGTCTTCACTGAGGGCAGAAGCCGCGATCGCCTCCTGCGGGCTAAGCTGGAGCTGCCGCTGGAGATTGGAATAGAGCGTTCTTTGCTCCTGGAGCTCGCGATCGGTTTCTAAGCGCAGACTGGTAATGTTATTGACCTGCTCAGAGAGCTGGCCTCCCTGTATTTCAGGATTAATTAAGTTGTACTGCTGCTGAAGTCGCTGAAGCTGATCCTGGACACTTCTAACCCGCTGTTGCAGTTCGGGAAGCTGATCCTCAATAAACTTGATCCCTTCTCCAAATCGGCTCTTGCGATCTTCGAGACTGTACTGCAAGAAACGATCGGCAGTGACTTTCAAAACTTCCTGCACCAGCCCTGGATCGTTTCCTTCAAACGTGATTTTGATGATACGGGTGGCATCGGGAGATTCTTCTGAAACTAGCCGCTCAACGACTAATCCTTCTCGCAGGTTGACATAGCTAAAGTCGGGATACTGAGATTTGACCTGCTGCACGATCGAGTTCAGCATTTCTGGGTTTTGCAGAATCTCGATCTGAGTGGCATAGTCTAGTGTAAACACATCCCGCCCCGGAACTCCGCCTTCGGTTCGCGTCACAGTTAGCGGATCGGCAATCCGAGCTTCGTTTGTGACTGGCTCGACTAGAAGCTGAAAGTCTCCCTCATAGGTCAGGGGGATTTTCATGGCTTGAAAGATCGCCAGGGCAGTGGTTGCCGTTGCCACTCCTGCAATTAGCAGAGCCTGCCGCTGAATCGTTCGACCGAGGGCACGCAGATTCAAGCCTCGGTTAGGAGAGACATCGGCTTCGTCTAGGTCGCTAGACGGGAGTGGGGCAATTGGTCTGCCTCTCATACTGGGGGCTAAGGATTGAACTGTTTGCTCTATTTCCATATTGACCTCTTTATAAGCTCAAGTGACCCACCCTAATCAGGAATGATTGGTGTTTCAGGCAACATTAAACACAGTTAAATGCGTGGACTACAGTCGGTAGATTGCCGGATATCAGAAGAACACTGACTTAACTTTTAAGCTTTAAGCATCGAAGAAAAAACACTGGGGAATGGATTCAGCAAGCTTTAAAGGCATTAGTTGTTGTTATCAAAGTCGTCGTCATCGTCGTCGTCATCATCAGAGTCGTTGTTATCATCCCCAATTGTTGTGATCGTATCCACAATGTTAAAGATGCTCCCAACTGCCCCCAGCACTCCAGAGAAGGGAGCTAAGACAGCACTGAGAAAATCCCCAGTCCTTGCCAGCCCAGAACGGCTAACCACGATTGTGTCGTATTCCCGCAAGGAGGGATTGGTTTGCTCATTCACTCCTGCTGCCAGATCGACTTCTACGGTGCGTCGGGTAGCAGTGCCATTGGGGTTGAGGCGAATGAGTTCTACGCGGCTGCGTCTGGCACGTCTAGACTCAAATCCACCTGCTGCCAGGAGTGCCTGATTAAGCGGGGTATTGGGTGGCACTGCAACCACTCCGGGTGCTCCCACTTCACCCACGACGTTGACTTGAATCGTGGCTGGAGAAAGGTTTGCTATCCCCTGAGTCAAGAGTTCCTCGTTGCTGAGCGCAGTTGCAGTGGGAATATAAACAATGTCTCGATCGCGTAGCCGCACGTCCTGATTAAGATTGCCACTTTTTACCAGATCCCAGAGGTTTGCGTCGATAATTTCGATCGCACCATCGGGCTGGGGACGGCGAATCTGCACTTGCCGGAGGTCCGCAGACTGAGTAATTCCGCCTGCCGCTTGAATTGCCTGAGAGAGCGTGGGCCACTCATTTCCAGTAGAGGTGCCCGCTGCTGCATCACCAGCGAGAGTAGCATTTGTGACGCTGCCTGGATTAATGGCGTAGGCACCGGGGCGTTTGACTTCACCTGCAACGCTAATTTGAAGGGTGCGAACCGCTGCCAGATTGACTGAAACAAGGGGGTTGTTGATATAAGCTGCATAGGCTCTTGAGATTGCAGCCGTCGCTTGGTCGAGGCTGAGTCCCTGAACCCGTAAGGTTCCTGCCCAAGGAAGCCGAATCGTTCCGTCGATCGAGACGGTGTGACGACCTGCCTCGCCACTTAACTCTGGCACATCAAAAATATCAATCTGAATTTGGTCTCCAGGCCCAAGCAAGTAGGCATTTTCAAACGGAGCGGCTGTGAGTGGAGGTGGAATAATCGTTCGATTGGGTTGAGGCAGCGCACCAGGAGGAGACTGGGGCAGGGCTGGAGCCGGAGTGGTTTGCGTTAGCCCACCCGTTGCTTCCGCTGCATCTTCGGAAGAGGACTGTTCTGGAGCGGTTTGGGCAGCAGCCGGAGTGGTCGGGGCGGGTTCAGTCGGAGCAGTTTGAGCGAGAACAGGAAACGTTGCTGCGGTCGTCCATGCCGTCAGGCTAAGCAGGAGCGTTGCGATCGAGCGACGGAACCCCTCCTTGCGAGAATGCTGGTAAAGCAGAGATGAATAAGATGAAATTACTAAAAACTGACCCTGATTCGGGTGTCGCTGGGCAGGCGAATTAGTATTCAGCGAGGCTTTCATATTTCTACTAGGAACCTAATTAAGTAGTAAGGAAGCACAACCAGAACTAGAACAAAAACCTGAATGAGCCTGGCGAGATATCGATGCAATCCCTGTTATTTCTGTGTACCGAGCATTTAGGGAATGGCAAGCCTGCGATCGGTAAGTGGTAGCGAAACACTGTCTGAATTATTCCATCCAAGCTACCACAAGTTACTAGAAGCACAGCCAAAAAAAGCCCATATCGCCCCGGTTTTTACCAATTTAAAATCATTCTTTTCCAAAACTTTGTAATTGCGACAATGGTACTGAACAAGCTTTTACAGTTCACTGGGGTAATTGTGACTACTGTGGTAGGAGAATAACGGATAGGAGCAGTTTTTCTGCTCTCACAACTTGATTTCACTGCTGTTTTTACTGCGTCAGGAAGATTATGTCTGCGACAACTCAGGCCTCGTTCCAAGCCTCTGGTTCATCCGACTGCGCTATCCGCCTCGCAGTTATAGTTCTCAACTACCGCACGGCAGATTTAACAATCAGCTGTTTGGAATCACTAGTGTCAGAAGTAGAGACACTGCCTGGTACTCAGGTGTATGTAGTTGATGGCTGTTCAAACGATGGCTCAGTAGAGAAAATCTCAGCCGCGATTGCCGACGCGCAGTGGAACTGGGTGACATTCCTGCCGCTTGAGCAGAATCGGGGCTATGCAGCGGGCAACAATGCCGCAGTCCGCCAAATTCTTGCAGGGGAAACGCCGCCTGACTACATTTTGCTGTTGAATCCCGACACGATCGTGCGACCGCAAGCGCTAGCAACGCTGGTCGAATTTATGGATCGCCATCCTGAAGCGGGAATTGCAGGCAGTCGACTAGAAGAGCTAGACGGAACCCCTCAGCGATCAGCGTTTCGCTTTCCCACGGTTTTGAGTGAGCTGGATGATGGGCTGCGGCTGGGCATTATTTCAAAGCTGCTTGCGCCCTGGACGGTTGCCCCACCCGTCCCGGAAGGTGAATGCCAGGTCGGCTGGGTTGCTGGAGCCAGCATGATTGTGCGGCGATCGGTCTGGGAAAGTGTCGGGCTAATGGACGAGGACTATTTTCTCTATTACGAGGAGGTTGATTTCTGTTTGGCAGTTCAGCGGGCGGGATGGTCTTGCTGGTATGTGCCCCAGAGCCGAGTTGTTCATTTTGTAGGGCAAAGCTCTGGTGTCACCGATACGAAAATTGCCCCTAAACGTCGCCCGACCTACTGGTTTGACTCGCGGCGACGATTTTTCACTAAAAACTACGGCTGGTGGTATGCCGTTCTTGCTGAATTGGTGTGGGCAGTGAGCTTTGTACTGTGGCGAGTGCGACGGGTAATTCAGCGCAAGACAGATACAGACCCGCCCCATCTACTCGTAGACTTTATTCGAAATAGCGTTCTGGTCAAAACGATGACGGAATTCTTGAAAGCAGGCTTACCTGATATAAATAATTCTCAGTCCAGTCCAGCCGATAGTCCGATGGTCAGTTCCACGGATAGCCCGGTTGCTTCGCAGTTCCCTAGGCAGGGAATCCCCGAACTCGCTGAGCCCGAATTAAGTCTCTGGCAGCAGATTCGGGAGGACTGGGAAGCCCACGGGCGCGACTGGACGAAACCGGGATTTCGAGCGGTGGCAGTGCAGCGGTTTGGCGTTTGGCGCATGAAGATTCAGCCGAAGCTTTTGCGTGCCCCGTTCAGTATTTTGTATCGATCGCTTTATCGCAAAGTTCGCAACACCTACGGCATTGATTTGCCCTTCACCGTCAAGCTGGGTCGTCGGGTTGTTGTGGAACATCAGAGCGGCATTATCGTCCACGGTTACAGCACAATTGGGGATGACAGCATTATCCGTCAGGGGGTGACGCTGGGAAATCGCTACCTCGATCGCCCGTTTGATGCCCCAAAGCTTGGCAAACGCGTCAATGTGGGAGCCGGAGCAAAACTCCTGGGCAATGTGGAAATTGGGGATGATGCCAACATTGGCGCCAATGCCGTTGTTTTATCCGACATTCCTGCTGGACGAACTGCGGTGGGAATTCCCGCCAAACTGCTGCCCATCAAACCTGCTAGCGAAGCTCCTGCACCCGAACCGTCTTAATTAACGTCCCCCTTTCCTTCTTCACTCATCCACTCCCCAGTCACTCGCCTCCCTACCCGCTATAGAGCAGACTGAGTTTGCAAAACAGCGAGCTGTTGACGAATTTGATTCGCCGCGTCGCTGTTTCCTGCTTTCTCGTAGAGATCGGCAGCTTGCTGATAGTTAGAAATGGCTAACGACAAATTACCTTGAGCATAGGCAACTTCAGCGCAATCGAGATAGGGGGCAGGCTGATTTGGCTCAATTTGAATGGCTTCGGAAAGTGCGGTTGCGGCTTCCTCAAGTTTGCCTTCTGAGAACAAGCGAACCCCTCTGGAATACGCCTGATCAAAGGGGGTCGCAGGTTTGACGCTGATTGTGTAGCTGCCGCCCTGCCCACTAAAAGAACGCGCAAGCACCTTGTACTGCCCATTTTCGGGAAGTGTGACCACGAGTGAGGAATTGAGGCTGCGAGCATAATCATCATTTGCTGCAATTTCTCGACCGCTAGGGTCAAGTAACGTAAGGTAGGTGTCAAATTCGCCGCTATTAAGCGAAATCGTTACGATTTGACCTGCCTCTCCGGAAAAAAGATGCTCTTGCTGCATCGGTTGAAGCGAACCCTGCTCTTGAAGCACAGACTGTACCTGAGCCATTTCCTTCGGAGTCGCGCTCTGCGCTAATCGCGGCAGGAAGCCGATCGATCCACCCGTAAGAACGATCGCGCTTATCAGCAAACTCAAGGAATTCATTTCGAATCGGTTGAGCTTTAGAAATTGGATCTGGCAGGACGAATTAAAACGACAAATCATGAACTCACTCCTCGAAATTAGGTTGTTTAGTCCAGCTTCTGTACAAGGCTGGATATATCTGTGAATATCAGCAAGAGCTGCGATTCAGCCCGTGCAATACGCTACCATCCCATTCAGGCACGGCAATCGATAATCCTGACAGTTTGCTGGACAGTTTTTTGTTGGGCACTTTATTATTGGGCACTTTTATTGAGAATAGTTTGGGTCACAGTCATGCCTTTCTCAACATTCCATCCGATCAAAGTGTTGATTTACTGATTCAGTACCGTCGTACTACGATAAGCAGCAGAGCTAGAGCAGCAGGCGATGCCTTAACGAGGATGCGGATATGCGTAAGGTAGAGTGGCAAGTTCAGGCAACGGCTGATTTACCCAGTGAATTTCTGGAAGCAGTGCAGCAGGCAGCAAGAAAAGCTTTAGCCGATGAAATGCTTCAAGCACATCGAGCAGCCCAGCTTCTCTGGCAGCGCGGCGTTCGATCGCTGCAGCAGATTGATGGTTACCTGAATCCAAATCAGTATCAGCCCATCAGTCCGTTTGCATTTGGGCAAGAGATGAGCTGGGCAGTCGAGCGCTTAGTTCAGGCAAGGCAAAACGCAGAGAAGGTTACCATTTGGGGAGATTTTGACGCAGACGGAATTACAGCAACGGCAGTGTTGTGGGAAGGACTAGGACAGTTTTTCTTGCCTGAGCAATTGACTTATGTGATTCCAAATCGGCTGACCGAATCCCACGGTTTATCGATCGGCGGTATAAATGGGCTAATTGCAGCAGGCTATCGGTTAATCGTCACCTGCGACACAGGCAGCACCAATTTATCTGAGCTGGAATACGCCCAGCAGCAGGGCATCGAAGTCATCATTACCGATCACCACACGCTGCCTGCACTGCGTCCTCCTGTCGTCGCGATGATTAACCCGCGCACCTTGCCTGCAACCCATCCGCTTGCCCATTTATCCGGCGTTGCGGTGGCATACAAACTCATTGAAGCTCTGTATGAAACTTTGCCGGATGTACCGACTCGTCTGCTCACAGATTTGCTCGATCTGGTGGCAATCGGTTTAATTGCCGATCTGGTGAATCTTACGGGCGACTGTCGCTATTTGGCACAGCGGGGCATCGAGCAGCTTCAAAAGCAGCGCAATCCCAAAACTGCTTCTCGTCCGGGGGTTGCCTGTTTGTTGGAACTGTGTCAGCGCAATGGCGATCGTCCTACGGATATTTCCTTTGGTTTGGGTCCGCGCATTAATGCGATCAGTCGGATTCGGGGGGATGCCCGGTTTGGGGTGGAGTTGTTGACTTGTCGGGAGATCGATCGCTGTCGGGAACTGGCGCAAGAAACCGAGCTTGCCAATACGCGGCGTAAATCTTTGCAAAAAGACGTGGTGCAGCAGATCCAGGCAAGGTTAACGGAGATTGATTTGTCTACCACAAGCGTCATTGTGCTGGCAGACTCTCAGTGGTCGGTGGGTGTTTTGGGACTGGTGGCAGGACAAATCGCTCAGGAAACGAATCGCCCCACAATTTTGCTGACTTATGACGAAACAGAAGCAAGCCTAATCGCGAGAGGTTCAGCCCGATCGACCCACAACCTTGACCTGTACGCGCTGTTTCAAACTCAGGCTCATTTGATTCAGCACTTTGGCGGACATCCCCTTGCCGCTGGGTTAACGCTGCCTTTGGAAAATCTGCCGCTCTTTACCGAAGCCATTAATCGTCAGGTTCGTCAGCAGCAAGCCAGTTTATCTGCTCCAACGCCTAGCGCAGATCTGACGGTGACGATCGCCGAATTGGGCAAAGACCTGTTTCGTGAACTGAAGCTGCTCGAACCCTACGGCATGGGAAATCCAGTTCCCCGGCTACTGATTCAAAACTGCTGGTTTCGCAATGTTCGCAATGCCAATATCAAAGATCTGCGCGGGCGGAAAGTTCGCTATATCAAAACCGAGTTTGAAATTTGGGATAAGACTATCTCTCAAGGATTTCCTGGAGTCTGGTGGGGACACTATCGCGACGAGATTCCAAGCGTTCCTTGTGACGCGATCGTTGAACTGGACTTTAACGCCTACCGCAAACAGTACGAAGTGCGTCTGGTCAATTTGCAAACCACTCGTAGCGTGACTCCTCAAGCAGAAAATTTCAGCATCGATTGGATTATTGATTGCCGAGATTCTGCCGGTTTACCCCTTCATTTCACTCGAAATGCAATGCAGAGCAGTTCTCCCCGGAGCGTAATCGAAGATGCAATTCAGCTCACGACCTGTCCGGCAAGCTGGGATGAACTTAGACAGTGGCTGCGGCAGGCACAGCAAACCCAACGATCGCTGATCCTGGCATATCCCCCTCCAAACGAAAATGCGCCGATCGATCACTGGCAACAGCTGGTGGGTGTAGCAAAATACCTCAGCCGCACGAGAATCTCATCTTCGCAGGAGCAAATTGCTCAGCAGCTTAATATCAGCATTCGATCGCTAGAAATCGGGCTGCTTCTACTGAAGCGATATGGATTTGAAGTGGATCGAGTAGGTGAGCAACTGTCTTTTTCCTATCCGTTCGAGTCATGTAAAACTGAACCGTCTGAATTAAGGCTAAGCGTGACTGAAGAAGGTTCCCTTTCAGGGATTCAGCCGTTTTTAGATGCCGTTCAGGAGGAGCAGTTTCAGCGGCAGTATTTCCATCAAGTTCCGCTTTCGTTGATTCAAGCGATCGTTATGAATCGCAATTTCGGCACGGATTTGGTGTGACGATGGGATGACGATAGGATTTTGATTGGCTCAGAGTAAATCTGGAGTGAATGGAGAGCCTATCTTCCAAACCTGCCTTTAATCCCCCTTGTCACCGCACTCATTGTCACCGCACTTGCTGCCACCACACTAAACACCCCGGCTCGTTCCATCGCCTCATTGCCCTCGATCCGGCGAACTTCCAAGGCTAAGCATTGAGATAATTCTATGTTTGTGCAATGCGTATTTTGATAGATTCCTGAGCATTCGCCGAAATCTGGATCGATCGGCAGAAATTTTGACGCTACCCATAGATAGACCTCTATGCGGTAAGTCCCCCTTCGGAGTGACGGTTTGCCGCCTTTAGTTTTGTACCTGCGAACGATTCTCAAGTCCTATGCTGGTTTGTTAGTTTCATTACTAACTTTTCTGACGCAGAGTGCAGTCGCTGATTGCAGACTGAAGCTCGTCAGATTACCAGGGTTCTTTAGCAAGAAGCCCGGCAGTTTGTTTGCGTCTTGTTCTAAACCATCTCTGAAATTAACTAAAAGTCTACTGAGTGAGGTCAGTCATGTTCAACCCAACCCATCTGCTTATCTCCCGCACCCGCCAAACTCCTATCCAGTTGATCGCTTGTGAAAACGGCTGCAAACTGCTGACCGAGCCTGAATACCAGAAAGGTAGCGAACCCGCATTTGAGCTTCGTCCGCGTCAGGGATTCTTCTGTCAGGGAATTTCGGTAGTGGGTTTTCGTCTGGAGCCAATTGCCGTGGCGCCGATCGCTGAGCCTGTAGAAGCCCCTTCCGAGGAAGTTGCAGAGGCAAACTAAGCAGAAGCAAATTCATTAACAAGCTCCTTTAAAATGCTTCCTCGCTGTCCAAATCGTCGGCTAAATCTTCTGCTTGTTCTGGCTGCGCTCTGGCATAAACAACCATCCAGGTTAATGGGTAGCTGCGGGTTCCCAAGGTTGAATGGCTCACATAACCGTCGCTGCCCTGAATCCGCTCTAATTGCCAAATGGCTTTTAGCTCCGAGGCAGTTAGTTTGGAATGAGCTTTCAGAATAATTCGATCGCCCACGCGAGGAATTGAGCGACCGGCGTAAAGCGGTTCAGACGGTTGATTCGCAATGTCCAAGTTTGGCTGACCTGTTCCAGTTCCGGTCAATTGAATTTGAACAGAGGAATAGGAATCTTGGGTTAGATCTAAATCTTGGCCGAGATCCTCGATTTCGTCGTCTAGTTCTGTCTCTAAGTCTGTTTCAGATTCTTCCGTTTCAGATTCCTGCTCGGACTTCTGGAAATTAGCGGCTCCGATCGATGCAGCCTTTTTAGAAAGAGCGGGCGGATTGCGAAGCTGCCAGAGTTTTTGCTTCAGAGTCTCTGGAGTGGCTTCCCAGACCTGCCGCTTTTGTGTTTCGGTCAATGCCTGAAGCTGGGAAAGCTCTTCAGTTGTTTCCATCACTGCCAGCATGTCCAGCACGGTCTGAAGCTCAGATGGGTTTAACCGCTCATCCGCTACCCGATCAAGACGATCTTCATTGAGGCTATCTTCAGGCGTGAAATCGGACTCCGGCATCGTCCGTGGAGTAGTGATCATGGTAAGAATCGATCGCCGCAGAAGAACAAGGGTACTCTTCCATCTTGGTCGATCGATTTCGCTTTGTGGAGCGGGAATTTACAAACTTGAACCATCGCCCTTCAGTTCAAGCATTCCCAATCAAAGCATTAGTGAATCGGGTGTTTCCAGCGTTGTAGCCAATCTGCGCCTGTGTTTCCCGTTGTCACCCACAATACAGCTCTGGCTGCGTCGCGTACCACTTTTTCAATCGGCTCATTCGCTTCGTGGCTGGGAACGGCGATCGGCTTAAAATCAATGCCGCGACTGCCCAGAATAATTTCACCAATTACCTGAGCGCGACGCATGTGGTAATCCGACGTGATCAGGTAAACGCTGGTAATGCCCTGTGCCTTGAGCATATCGACGAGCGTGGTGAAGTTTGTTACCGTATCGACTGCCTGATAGTCCAAATGGACGCGATCGGCGGGAATGCCTGCTTCTGAAAAGACCCATTCGGCGTATTCAGGATTGCTGCCGGAAGATACCCAGATTTGCAAATGAGGATGGGTTTGGGCAAATTCAGCGGCAAACTCTTCTCGCTCGGTTGCGCCACCCAATACCAGCACGGCTTGAGGCTTCTGCCATAAGCTTTCCACTTGCTGATAGCCAAACCCCACTGCGCCCAACAGCGTCACACCCAATATCATTTGCCTGAACGCTCGTCCCCACCCTGATCGCTGGGAAGACCGCTTTTTGCCCAAAACTGCCTGTCGCAATGTCATAAAACCAAACGGAAGAATCGGCAACCTGAACGTCAGCCCAAAGACCCTGAGCTTTGTACATGCAATAGCTTATCCCACCTGTGCAAAATGGAAACACGAAAAAAGGACAGAATTAATGTCCGCCTGTAGGGTGAACCTCATCCGGCGCGGGAATCTCCTCAAATGCCACAATTACGACCGTAATGTTGTCCCGTCCGCCTCGCTCTTTAGCCGCACTCACTAGCGTTGCCGCCGCTCGATCGCAGGCTCGAATCGTTTTCAGGTGAAAAGCAATCAGGTGGTCAGGCAGTTCTTCAGTAAGTCCATCGCTGCATAGTAGGAGGCGATCGTTCGATTGCAGTTCAAACGACTGCACATCAATTTGCCCTACGTCTTCTCGTCCCAGACAGCGCGACAGAATATGCCGCCAGGGATGCAGCCTTGCTTGATCAGGAGTCAGGTCGCCCAGTTTGGTTGCCCGTGCCACCCAGGTATGGTCTTCCGTGATTTGATGCAGCTTTGCCCCGCGCAGGCGATAAAGCCGAGAATCGCCAATATGAGCGCACCAAGACTCCTGATCGCGAAACAGAACAACTACTACGGTTGTGCCCATATCCGCTCGCTCAGGGTGCTTGACCTGATCTTGAAGAATGGCGCGATTTGCCTGTAAAAAAGCCTGTTCGAGCAGAGCGGCCGAGGAGTCGTCGGAATCCCAGTATTCGTTCAGATAAGCTTGAATCGATTCGGTGGCAATATGGCTAGCTTCCTGCCCGCCCGCGTGTCCGCCCATCCCGTCTGCCACGATAAAAAAGCGACCCTGTGGGTCAAGATAATAGTCATCCTGGTTAACAGAACGAAGCAACCCCGGATCAGTCAGACCCGTAAACAAGGGTTTCATGGTGGAAGCCAATGGCATGGGCAGCAGAATGAGATTGAATTCAGCTTAGAACATTCGATCGTATCGATCAATCCGCATTAGCAACCGAATCAGCGCAAATCCTGCCAGAATTGCCGGAACTGCCGCCGCCGCCGCTAGCCAAATAAACTGATTCACCAGCAAAATTGTGGCTGAAAGCGTGAATGTTCCAATCAACACCGTGTAATTGGTTCCCATATTAACGCTGCTGGCCCGCCGCAACACACGATCGGTTTCGGTCGACCGCACCCGGACGCGAATATCGCCACGCTCTAGCTTATCGAGCGTATCTTCAATCCGACGGGGGAGTCCCAGGGCTGAGGTGCTAACCTGCGCGGCTTGGCGACCCAGTTCGCTCAGGATGCTGTCGGAAAAGCCATTGGCAGGTGAACCATTTCCATTTGACATAAGCTGCATTGCAAACGGTTTTGCAACCTCCATAAAGTTAAAGTCGGGGTCAAGTCCTTTGCCCACGCCCTCCAGCGTTGAGAATGCCCGCATCACAAAGGTAAAGGTTGCCGGGAAGCGAAACGGCTGACCGTAGGCAATTTCGTACAGGTCATCGCTGATCGATGCCACCGACTGATTCTCAAACGGCTGATCCATAAAGTGGTCCAGCATATACTGAATCGATCGTCGCACCGGACCCATATCTTCTGATGGAGACAGTGCCCCCAACGCAATCAGAGAGTTCATCACCCGATCGCCATCTTTCTGGGCAATGCCGAAGAAAGTATCCATCAGTTTTTCCCGCGTCACGGGCTGCACCCGACCCATCATGCCGAAGTCGTAGAAGATCAGCGACCCGTCGGGGCTGGCAGCAATATTGCCAGGGTGAGGGTCGGCGTGGAAAAAGCCGTTGTTGAGCAACTGATGCAGATACGCCTCCGCTCCCATTCGCGCCAAACTTTTGCGATCGAGTCCGGCAGCTTCCAGTGCCTCGTAGTGGCTGATCTTGATGCCCGGCATATATTCCAGCGTCAGCACTCGGGGAGAGCTGTATCGCCAGTAGACCCGCGGCACTTTGACCCAGTCTTCGTCGCGGAAGTGGCGCCGGAAGGTATCCGCATTGCGTCCTTCGTTGAGGTAGTCAATTTCTTCCCACAAAATGCGACAGCACTCTTCGTAAATGCCTAGCCAGTCCCGCCCGCGCCCCCATTTGGGATGGCTCTGGAAGTAGCGGGCAATGCCTTTGAGGATTTGCAGGTCGATCGTAAACAGCTTTTTCAAGCCCGGTCGCTGCACCTTCACAACGACTTCTTCGCCAGAGTAAAGCTGGGCACGATGCACCTGTCCTAAACTGGCAGCCGCCAGGGGAATCGGGTCAAAGCTGCTGAACAGTTCTGGAATTGGTCTGCCAAAGTCTTGAGCAATAATCGCTTCGATCTGGTCGTAGCTAAACGCAGGCACTTTGTCCTGGAGCTTCGACAGTTCTTCGACGTACTCGACCGGAAACAAATCGGCTCTGGTGGAAAATAACTGCCCAATTTTGATAAAAGTAGGTCCCAGATCGAGCAGTGTTTCCCGAATCCAGATTGCTTGGGCGCGGCGACGCTTTGCCTGCTTTTCTTCGGTTTTGCCGCCCCGGTAAGCCCAGGATTTGCCATAAGCCCACTGTGCTGTCATTAGCTTCAGCACAAAAGACCAGATATCGATAAAGCGACGCTGACGCGAGTAGTTTTCCTGACTCCAGCGATAGGCCTTGCCGCTGTAGGACTTCACGGGCACTGTGTCATCGTAATGCCGGTCTGCCTCAAGGTTGAGCCCGGACAGGTGATGCTGTACTTCAGCCAGAGATCGATCGCGTCTGGGAAGCGGCTTTTCTGACTGAGAATCAAAGATCGGATCGTCGGGAAGGACAGCCACGCAGATTGAGAAATTCCGTAAAAGGGTTTACTAAAAAATTCTTGGAAACTATTGAGTCAAAGCAGATATGGAGCAGCCCAAGGACTGCTGAAAACCTACTGCCCGGACTGATTTCGATATCGCTGAAGCTCCGTCCGCAGTTGGGCAGTTTCTGCCCGCAGGTTATCCACCATTTCCTGCACGTCGTCTGCTTTACGAGAAGCCGAATAGGCCGTCGTGGCGCCCGTTGTGCCTGTGGCTCCCTGGGTTGCCATTGCTTCGGCTTGACGTGCCCGCTCCATCACATCTTCAGTGAATTGCCGGAGCCGTTCGCGCTGCTCAGCATCAAACTTACCGAGTTCACTCAAGGTATTCGTTACCGTATTTTCAAGCTGTTCGCCCAGCGCCTCGGCAAAAGCGCGACCAATAAAGAAAGCATGACTCAGTGGATTGTTCATAATTTAAGAGGCTGGATCGGTAAGCTCCGCAAAAATTATAACTTGCTCAGGCTGAGTGCTGCCCTGTAGCCTGCACTCCCTTGCTCTTTTTAGGAAAGATATGAACTGAATGGAGTGATTGTATTGTGCCTGACGAGCGCTCCACTACATCCTGAAGACAGGGATCGAAACGCATAGAGTGAAATTCAATCGACTCAGGGGTCTAAAGTGGGAATAATCCAGTCGATCGGCATTCTTTTTCAGCCTGTTCTTTTCAGCCCATTAGCCCATTAGGTATGTCAATTGTCCGGCGCATCACAAACTGGCTCGAAACTCACTGGGTCACACCTGCCTATAGCGGCTGGCTGCTGCTGGGGCTGTCGCTTTTCTTCTTTGGAGCAGCCACGAATACCATGGCAGGCTGGCTTTATGTGATTAGCGGGGTAATGTTTGCGCTGCTGCTGATCGGTGCGGTTCTGCCAGCGCGAATGCTGGGCGGGATTCGAGTGCGTCGTCGCCCGATCGCCCCTGTGAGTATGGGAGAGGCTTTGGCGATCGAGCTAGAAATTGAGAATCAAACCCATCAGGCAAAAACGCTGATTCAGCTTCAGGATAATCTGCCTGCTGAACTAGGGACGTTTGGAAAAACGGCGATCGAGCTGATTTCACCCCAGGACAGTTTTACCTGGCGATACGAGTGCCCAACTTACCAGCGGGGGATTTATCGCTGGCAAACGATCGATCGTAGGACGGCGGCTCCGGTAGGGTTGTTTTGGTGTCGGCGTAGCCAGAAGGCAAAAGCGGTTGCGGTAGTCTATCCAACTGTGTTGCCATTGAGCCAGTGTCCGATCCT
Organism: Leptolyngbya sp. ST-U4; assembly: GCF_039962215.1. Taxonomy (NCBI): domain Bacteria; kingdom Bacillati; phylum Cyanobacteriota; class Cyanophyceae; order Leptolyngbyales; family Leptolyngbyaceae; genus Leptolyngbya; species Leptolyngbya sp. ST-U4. The sequence goes on along the minus strand of NZ_JAMPKZ010000014.1, from coordinate 27,716 downwards.
AGATGCGATGGGGCGAGACAGCCATTCTCAGGTGATGAGTGCTTATCAAACCCAGAATGCCAGCCAAGACCTAACCCGAACCCTGCGTCCTTATCGATGGGGTGATTCGATGCGGCTGATTCACTGGCGCACAAGTGCCCGATATGGTGATTTGCGCGTTCGCGAACTGGAAACCTATACGGGCGGACAGGAAGTGATTGTGGCGTTGGATAATGTGATCGAATGGAATGCGGCAGATTTTGAACAGGCAGTGATCGCGGCAGCTTCTCTTTATTTCTATGCGCTGCGTCGGCAGATGCGGGTGAGTTTGTGGACGGCGTTGGGACAAATCGGCGGAGAAGAAACGGTGCTAGAAACGCTGGCAGCGGTGCAGTTTAACCAGTCAGGAGAAATCGATCGTCCCAATCAGGCAGTCCTCTGGTTGACCCAAAATCCTGATTCCCTAGAGCATTTGCCGGAAGGAAGTCGCTGGCTGCTCTGGCAACGATCGAACCTTGCCCCAGAACAATTCCTATCGAAACCAGGGTTAATCATTCAGACTGATCGATCGCTCCAGCTCCAGCTTCAGGAGGCAATTTCATGACCGAACCAATTCCGCCTGCATTCTGGGAGGGCGTAGAGCAGTTTAATCAGGGACAGTTTTACGACTGCCACGACACCATGGAGGCAATCTGGATGGAGTCAGGCGAACCAGAAAAGAGCTTTTATCAGGGCGTGCTGCAAATTGCGGTTGCCCTCTATCACCTCAGCAATCGAAATGCGCGGGGCGCAATGATTTTGCTGGGCGAGGGCATGAATCGGCTGCGGAGATATGAGCCAGCCTATTCCGGGATTGATGTGTCTGCTCTGGTAGAAGTGAGTGAAGATTTGCTGGCAACCCTGTACGATGCTTCGATCGATCGCATTGCTGAAATGGCAGCTCAAGTTCAGGGCTTGACCGAGGGAAAGACAACCTGTGATTTTCCCCTGCCGCGAATTGCTGCTCTCGATTAGAACAATCGCACTGGACGATCATAGTGAGGGGTAGACAATTTGAGTCAGACAATTTGAGCCAAACAATTCGAGTAGACAGAAGGACGATCGCTGTGACAGGATAAGGGCGAACTCCAGGAGTTGTCCAGTTAAAACTGCATACTGATAAGCCTCAATTAAGCCCAAACAGATTAAGCCCGAATAGAAACATTTCAAGCTTGCCTGCGTCTGAACCCAGTAGACGAGTTCCTGCTTTTGCAGTACGGTTAGCAAATATTTATTGCGTAATTCATTGCGTACTGGTTATTTTGAAGCCGCTTGGTCTTGTCGTTCTCTCAACTGCGATTTAAAGCTATGGTGTCTCCTCAAACGCCTCGATTAACACTTTTCCATCGGCTGAGCCTGACCGCCCTTTCGGTTACGGCTTTGTTGGGTACGATTACAGCTCCGACGGCTCAAAGTGCAGCACAGGCGCAGGCAAGCGGAAATCAAGCCTTAACGCTGCGATCGGACGTGCAGGAAGCCAACTCGGTGACGGGCGTGATTACAGCACGGGGCAATGTGCAGATTAACTACCCGGCGCGCCAGATTCAGGCAACCTCAGTGCAGGCGCAGTATTACAGTCGCGAACGGCGAATTGTGCTGAGGGGCGATGTCTATGTGCTGCAAGACGGCAACAGTCTGCGCGGTGAGACAATCACTTATCTGATTGACGAAGGGCGATTTGTGGCGTTGCCCCCAGATGGACGGCAGGTTGAGTCGATTTACCTGGTGCAAGACCCCAATCCCACCAATACGCCCGGTGCAGCGGCGACCCCTGCTGCCAGCGAAACAGAAGCTTTTGACCCGAAATCAGAATTTAAAACTCCTATCAGCCCTCCCTAGCCCCAAGCCAGCAAAAAAATCAGCAAACGCCGGTCAAGGAAGGTAATTAACAAAACCTGCAAGGACTGTTGATAGAATCAAGACCATCCCCTACCTCACTGGTATTTCTTCCTTAAGAGAAAGTCCTTGAAGATTGTACTGGATAATATTCATAAGTCTTATGGCAAGCGCGAGGTCGTCAGTCGCGTCTATCTTTCGATTGCTAGAGGCGAAGTGGTCGGTCTGCTGGGACCGAACGGAGCCGGAAAAACCACAACGTTCTACATTGCAACCGGGCTAGAAAAGCCGGATCAGGGCAAAGTTTGGCTGGACGATCGCGATATTACCACCCTGCCCATTTACGAGCGTGCCCATTTGGGCTTGGGCTATCTGGCGCAGGAACCGAGCGTTTTTCGCAATCTCAGCGTCCGCGATAACCTGCTGCTGGTGATGGAGCAAACCCAGATTCCCCGGCAGGAACGAGGGGCAAGGCTGCATGAATTGCTGAAAGAGTTTCGCTTAGAACGGGTGGCTCATACACCGGGCGGACGAGTATCGGGGGGAGAACGCCGCCGCACGGAGATTGCCAGGGCACTTGCAGCTGGAGTCGAAGGACCAAAGTTTCTGTTTCTCGATGAACCCTTTGCCGGAATCGACCCGATCGCGGTTACCGAAATCCAGGAGATTATTGCCAAACTGCGCGGGCGACACATGGGCATCCTGATTACCGATCACAACGTCCGAGAAACACTAGCAATTATCGATCGAGGCTACATCATGCGAGACGGACAAATTCTCGCTTCGGGCAGTGCTGAAGAGCTGTATGCCAATCCGCTGGTGCGTCAGTATTATCTGGGCGATAGCTTCCAGATGTAGTTTTTAGATGTCGTTTTGTCGATCGCGCCTATGACTGCCCGTTCCCTCAAATCGCCCGGTTCTGCCCTACGGCTGCCGCAACTCTTTTCTGTGATGGATCGCTACATCACAGGTGAGCTAATTCTGCCTTTTCTGTTTGGCGTGGGGGCATTCTCTTCGCTGGGGGTGTCCGTGGGGGCACTATTTGATTTGATTCGGCGAGTGACCGAGGCAGGGCTGCCTTTATCGATCGCGCTTCAGGTGCTAGCGCTCCGGTTTCCTGAATTCGTTGCCTACGCCTTTCCGATGTCTACCTTGCTGGCGACGCTCATGACCTATAGCCGCCTCGCAAATGACAGTGAATTAATCGCGCTAAAAGCGTGCGGGGTGAGCATTCTAAGGATGCTGGTTCCGGCACTGGCGATGTGTTTGGTCGTGACAGGAATCACTTTTGCCTTTAATGAACTGATTGTGCCTGCTGCCAGCTTTCAAGCTACACAACGACTTGCCAGCGTCCTGAACGAGGATAATCCGTCGTTTCAGGAGCACAACATCCTGTTTCAGGAATTTCAGCAAGTCACAAAAGAAGACGGCGAGCAAAAAGATGAACTGGCGCGGCTGTTCTATGCCCGTGAGTTTGATGGCGATCGAATGAAGGCTTTGACAATTCTCGACTTTTCTCAGGAAGGACTAAGCCAGATCGTCAGCGCAAAATCCGCTCAGTGGAACTCGTCCCAGAAAACTTGGGATTTCTCTAACGGCACAATCTATGTAGTTTCGCCAGACGGCTCGTTTCGCAATATTGTCAAATTCGATAGCCAGCAGCTACGGTTGCCGCGCACGCCGCTCGATCTAGCCGAGAATCGCCGAGACTATAACGAGATGAATATTGCTCAGTCACTCGATTATCTGGATCTTCTGAAACAGTCGGGCGATACGGAGAAAATTCGCAAGCTGAGGGTGCGGATTCAGCAGAAATATGCCCTGCCGTTTGTTTGTGTAGCGTTTGGTTTAGTAGGTGCAGCCTTGGGAGCCAGTCTTGATCGGGCAGGACGGGCAACCAGTTTCGCGATCAGCATTGTGATTATCTTTACCTACTATCTCCTGGCAGTGATCTGTGGTTCGATCGCCCAGGTAGGCACAATTCCCCCAATTCTGGGCGCATGGCTACCGAATTTGTTTGGTTTAGGGGCAGCAGCCTGGCTGATTTTGCGATCGTCCCGTTGAAGATCTCTAGGTCGGTAAGGCTAGAATTGGGCATAGATTATACATAAAATCGCCAGTTAAAGTTTGCCAGTGAGGACTGTCTAATGCTGCCTAGACCGCGACCCCCTCAACCCTCAATCCTGCACCAACTTGGACGGCAACTGTTAGCCTTTCGGCACCCGATGTTTTGGGGTACAGCGTCGGTACTGCTGTTATCGGGCTTGTTTTTGCTGGAATACTGGCAGCCACGACCGCTGTTCAGGGGATTTGCGGAAAAGCCAGCATTGAACGGCAAAGAAGCAAACTCAACGCCTTACCAAAATCCCTCCCCTTACCGGAGTCCCTCTGGCAATTCCGCCAGATTCAACGGTGGAGAACTACCGCCGTTACCGCCTGTGCTACCCACAGAGCCCAACGCCCAGATTCCCGCTGCTCTTAATCTGCCAGGTGTGCCTGGTCTAGCGCCGGAAGCAACCACTCAGCAGACCCGTTCTCGCGGCACAGCCGATCGGGCGCTGCCGTTTAGCCCTGGAATCGGTGGCAATTCAGCCTCAGATCGATCGACTGATCTTTACAACCCAACAGGCATTCCCATGCCCGAACGCTGGCAGCGACGATCGAGCCGGACTCAGGCTATCACTGAACCTTTAGCCGTTGAGTCACCTGCAACAGGAGCGACTAATCCAGCAGCCAATCCAGAAGGTAATCCAGAGGGTAATGCGGTTAGTCCCCTTCAGTCTGCTCTCGATCGCGTCAGGACTTCTGGAAATGTCGATGCTTCTGGGAATCCGCCTGGGTTAACTCGATCGCCCGCAGTTTCCCAAACCTCTGACCTTCCCCAATTGCCTGATCAGACCGGGGCAGTGCAGTCTCTTCCAACGCAGCCCATTTCGCCCTCTCCTCAACTCACACCCCGCGTAACGGGATATACCGTGCCGCCTGCGTTTCGCACTCCTGACAACACATCACCCTTTTATCGTTCTTCTGACGGTTCTCCTGACAGCTCTCCTGGCAGATTTCCAATCAGCAATCCGGCTCAGCCCGAAATGCTTGAACCGCTGCCCATGTCTCCAACCCCTTCTGGGATTTCTCCGTCTAGGGTGCCGCAGTCGAGTTCTGGACGATCGCTTGGCGGCAGAGAGATTAATACGTTCTCTAATCCATAACTAGGGCGATTCGAGGTCGGGCAGGGGAGCGAGGTAAGGGCAGTTTGGAAACCGCCCCTACAGAGTTAATCACGCTTCTGTGGACAACTGAAATTCGCTAATCGTCAAAATGCCGGACGATCGCCTCAGCAAACTCTGAGCATTTGAGCGGTGGCTCGACAGGGGGTTCCATCAAACGCGCCAGATCGTAAGTCACCTCACGATTGGAGATCGCAGCTCCGATGCCCTGCTTGATCAGATCAGCCGCTTCCTGCCAGCCCAGATATTCCAGCATCATCACGCCCGACAAAATGACCGAGCCGGGATTAATGCGATCGAGTCCGGCGTGTTTGGGGGCTGTGCCGTGGGTGGCTTCAAACACCGCACAGGCATCACCAATATTTGCGCCCGGTCCCATGCCCAGTCCACCGACGATTGCCGCTGCCGCATCCGAGAGGTAATCACCGTTCAGGTTCATCGTTGCCAGAATCGAATACTCGTCGGGTCGGGTCTGAATCTGCTGAAAGATGCTGTCGGCAATGCGATCGTTCACCATCACTTTGGATTTCCATTGCCCATTCCCGTGGGTTGTCCCGATCTCATTGAGAACAGATTGGACTTCCTGACAAATCTGCGCCTGCTTTTCAGGCGTTAGCGCGTCGTAGCCCGGTTCGATTTGCCGTGCGTTGTCCTCCAGGCTCAAATCAGGATTGCGGTCTTTATTGCTGAGAATCCAGGATTCCCGCTCAGTGACACATTCCTGCCGAAATTCGCTCTTTGCCAGCTCATAGCCCCAATCCCGAAACGCGCCTTCGGTGTACTTCATAATGTTGCCTTTGTGAACCAGCGTCACCATTTGCTTTGCCGGAGGCAGCCGCAGCGCATGACGAATCGCCCGTCGCACCAGCCGCTGCGAACCCGTTTTGCTGATGGGCTTAATCCCGATGCCTGAGTCAAGCGGAATTTGCTTTTTGCCGTGTTCAGGCGTGGATGGGATCAGGTCTTCATTGAGCAGCTTGATCAGCCGTGTCCCCACTTCGCTGCCCTGCTTCCACTCGATGCCTAAGTAGATATCTTCGGTATTTTCCCGATAGACGATCACATCCAGCTTTTCGGGCGTTTTGTGGGGGGAGGGGGTGCCTGCGTAATATTTGCAGGGACGAATACAGGCATACAGGTCAAAAATTTGCCGCAGGGCGACGTTGAGGGATCGAATGCCGCCGCCGACCGGGGTGGTGAGCGGTCCCTTAATTGCCACGCCGTATTCGCGAATCGCGGTGAGGGTATCTTCAGGCAGATACTGGTAAGTGCCGTACCGTTCGCAGGCTTCATCTCCGGCATAGACTTTGAACCAGACAATCTTGCGCTTGCCGCCATAAGCTTTTTCAACTGCGGCATCAAACACGCGCTGAGCAGCGGGCCAAATGTCTACCCCCGTACCATCTCCGCCAATAAAAGGAATAATTGGGTTATCAGGGACGGTTGGCTCTCCATTTTTAAAGGTAATTTTTGATCCGGTCGTGGGTGGTTGAATTTTCTCGTACATAGCCTGTGGCATCTCCTCGGTGTCGTGGCAAACGTCGTATCAAACTTCGTGTCGGGCAATCTGCTTCGGGCAATCTTCTTCGAGCAATCTTCCTGAGAGGCAATCTTCTTATCCAACCTGACCCAGGCTTGCTTTGCTGTATTAGATTCAACAGGGAATTCTGGAGCAGCACAGACGGATCTAAACTGTAAGTTAGCGAAAAATTAGCGAAGGAGCAGAACAGCAGCATTTATCAACTGTGAACAAGAGGTGGGGCTTTGCCTCCGTGCAAGCTCTCCTTTGTGCAAGCTCTTTACAAGGATGAAGCCTCCGCATTCCATTCAGAAGCCAGGAAGGATTGCGATCGCCCTGCTGACAATAATTTTTTGACAGTCACTTGATTGCATCTTCCGTCCCTATCCGATCGCAGTTGTGGACTACCCATCCCCTGAATGAAACGCATTCTGATCGTCGATGATGATATTACCTTAAGAACTGCCCTGATTCGCTATCTCCGTAATCGGGGCTACGCCGTGGAGGACGCAGGGTCAGGTGCAGAAGCCCTATTACGGTTTGAGAAGGCTCCTCCCGATTTAGTTGTGTCTGATGTGGTGATGCCAGAAATGGATGGGCTAGAGTTTTGCCGCCGCTTGAGAGCAAGCCAGTCAGGGCAGCTTGTGCCGTTTATCTTTCTATCGAGCCGAAAAGAGGTAAACGATCGCATTCAGGGACACCAGATGGGAGCCGATGATTATGTCGTGAAGCCCTTTGACCCCAAGGAACTGATTGCCAAAATTGAGGCACAGCTCGAACGATCACGCCGGATTCACTCGGAAATTTTGCGGCTCACGCAGCAGTCTCAGCAAGCTGCCTCGGAAGCAACTCCTGCTGCCAACCCGAATCCGCTGCCGCTCACGCCTGCCGAAGCAAAAGTGTTTTGGGAAGTGATCCAGGGCTATACCAACAAGCAAATCGGCGATCGGTTATTTGTCAGTCCGCGCACGGTGCAGACCCATCTCAGCAATATTCTCAGCAAACTTCAGCTTGAAAGCCGCTCTCAGCTCATTCGCTATGCCTTTGAGCGGGGCTATCGTCCTCCGGCAGATGCAGGTGGAATTTCCCCAGAGCAATGATCGAGCTTCTCAGCTCCTCGTTCTAAACAGTCTCGCAATAGTGATATAAAGAGTGGGTTTTGCGATACAGCACCTTTGGCAAATTTCGCTTTTCTCCCCTGCCGTCCGCGTTGCGCTTCACTCGCGTATTAAAGTGGAATAAAGCAAGTGGAATTAAACCCTGGGGCGAAAAATGGGCAGGATTACTCCACCCGCCTGAGGTGTTTCACTGCTGTGTTGTGTCGAGTTCATGCCTGCCGTGCAGCCGTTTCTCACTCGTTCTACCCACCCTAGTTCCCCTGATTCCTCGGTTACAGCCGATATGACTGATTTTATCGATCGCCTCAGAGCCGAATCTCCCAAAAACAAGCTCCAGCTAGTTCAGGAGGCTGCGAGTGCAGGAGAAACCGGATTCGATGCGCTCATGAGCTACCTGCTGGAGCAACAGCCTCGCTTGAGCCAGTTTTGGGCAGAACCTGATTCACTCAAAAATTTAGCCGGAGTTGTAGAAGGCAAAATCTATCAAGTCTTGGTGCAATCCGAGTCTCCAAAAGTCAAAGAATTCCTGCAAACTCACTTTGCTCAGGGCTTGTTGCCGCTCACCTCAGAACGGGGGATCGACTATAGCTCGCTGCAAACGCTTCTTGCAGAACAGCAGTTTGAAGCTGCCGATCGCCTGACGCTCGAAAAACTGTGTGAGCTGGCAGGCAACTTAGCGTTGCAGCGTAAATGGCTTTATTTCACCGAAGTTGAGAAGTTTCCGACCGCTGATTTGAAGACGATCGATGCCCTCTGGCGGGTGTACTCCGAAGGCAAATTTGGCTACTCCGTGCAGCGTGAGGTCTGGTTAGGCGTGAGCAAAAACTGGGAAAAGCTGTGGTTCCAGATTGGCTGGAAGAGCGGAAATAGCTGGACTCGTTACCCCCAGGAGTTCACCTGGGATTTAACCGCTCCAAGAGGGCATTTGCCGCTGTCAAATCAGCTTCGCGGCGTTCGCGTGATTGCTGCGCTGCTTGCCCATCCTGCCTGGAACGCTTAATTTTTCACCCTTTCCCCTTTCGCCTTTGCTCCTGCCCCAATTTCTGCATCCGGGAAACTGGCTCCCATTGCCTGACCTGCAAGCCAGCCCGTCGTCCAGGCACTCTGAAAGTTAAAGCCCCCTGTGATGCCATCAATATCAAGAATTTCTCCGGCGAAGTACAACCCCGGACAGCAGCGGCTCTCCATCGTCTGAAAATTGACGTCTTTTAGCCGAATGCCGCCACAAGTGACAAACTCCTCTTTGAAAACACCTTTGCCCTTCACCGGCAGTTCGGTCTGCATGAGCTGCTGAATCAATCGATTCATCGCTTGCTTGGAGAAGTCTGCCCAGCGATGCGAAGCACTTCCGCCCTCAGAATCATCGGTTTCGCCAACACCCGCTTTCATCGTCAGAAATTGCCAGAGGCGGCGCGGCAGGGTAAAAGGATTGTGGGCGGCGATCGATTTTCGAGGAAATTCGGTTTTGGCTGCCAGCAGAGTTTGTCTCACCGTTTCGGCAGTCTCGGTCGGCAACCAATTGATCCGCACCGTTGCCTGATAGCGATGCTGATGCAGTATCCGTGCGCCCCAGGCTGATAGCTTTAGAACCGCCGGACCACTCAACCCCCAGTGGGTAATCAGCACCGGACCGATCTGCTCAATAGGTTTTCCTTCGGGCACAAAAAGCTGAACTTTGGCAGACTCCACGGATACTCCAGCAAGTTCATGAAGCTGCGAATCGGGAACATTGAACGTAAACAGCGACGGCACAGGTGGTTCTACCGAATGTCCCAAGCTTTTAGCAAGCTGAAACCCCTGCGGACTGCTGCCGCTTGCCAGCAAAAGCCGATCGCCCCGAACCTCCTGCCCCGACTTCAGCGTTAACACAAAGTAATCATTCTCTTTGGTAACGCGGCTGACCGGAGCAGCGGTGTAAATTTTCACGCCCGCTCGCAGCGCAGCCTGGGTCAGACAATCCACGACCGTCTCAGAATTATCTGTAACAGGAAACATTCGCCCATCGGCTTCGGTTTTGAGCGTCACGCCCCGCTTGGCAAACCAGGCGATCGTATCTTTTGGCTGAAAGCGGGTAAATGCGCCCCTCAACGCTTTGCCGCCTCTGGGGTAGAACTGAATTAGAGCTGCCGGATCAAAGCAGGCATGGGTGACATTGCAGCGACCGCCGCCAGAGATTCGCACTTTGCTGAGTGGCTGCGAACCTGCCTCAAACAGTGTGACCTGAGCCTGCGGGTGAGCCTCCGCACAAACGATCGCCGCAAAAAATCCGCCTGCTCCGCCGCCAACGACTAAAATTTGCAGGGGTCGAGAGGTCGCAAGCGTGGGTGAACTTCTCATAAAAATAAAAGTAAAAGTGACATTCCAATCGGTGGTCGTGGGAATACTAAGTTCCAGAGTGCAGCAAAAGCTGTCGATGCAGCGCGTGTATCTCTACCCTAGCGTTCTTGCAACCTCAACGTTAGCGTCCACCCCAGCGGAGATTGAAGGAAAGTTTAAGTATGTCACTTGAAAAGCTCCAGCCTGCCAACCCTCGTGATGTCAGCGTCTACGCGCCTTATTATCAGGGACGCAAGCGGAGTGCCCTACCTCTTGCAATCAGTCTTTATCAGGCTGGCAGCCTAGAGGGTTCTCGCCAGATTGAAGGGGGCGAAAGTATTCCTTTTGTAGCGAGTTGGAGTATCTCTTCGATTCCGGCAGATCTCACCCGGTGTCGGCTTCAGTTTGATAACAATGCTGACCTGAGCTATGAAGTCATGCTGGCGAACTTTGAGTTTGTCGATTTCTTGATCGAGCTGCTGTTTATCTACAAAAGTTCACGCAGTGCTGATTTCTCCCAGTCCTTTTACCGCCGGCTGCTGCGGTTGGATGATTAGCATCTTTCCTAAAATTTATGCAGCTCTATCAGAAAAGTGAATCAAAGATAAATACAATGGATGAAATGTCCACGGGTTCTGATGGAGAGCGTCAGTGTGCTAGCAAAAATAAGCTAGCAAAGCACTTATAAAGCATCTTCGGGGAATAGGGCATCGAGATTGCTTTGAGGAGTTACGGGCGTGCCAAAGTCTGCGAATTTTTTGTTGATTGGGTCTTCTGAAGCTTATAGCGGTAAGTCAGCCATGATTTTAGGGATGGCGCATCAGCTTCAGCAAAAAGGACTCAAGATTGCCTACGGTAAGCCGATCGGGACTTGCCTCACCGAGGATTCTCCCGATCAGCCGATCGAGGAAGATGTGAAGTTCATGGCACAAACCCTCAAGCTGCCGGACGGTTGCGTATTGCCGATGCTGCTGCCGCTTGATGAAGCAACCATTTTTCGTCGGATTAACGGAACTGATTCAACGCACTATCAGCAGCTTTTACAGCGTTACGCCGCTCCTGCCGGGGTTGATCTTGTTTTGCTGGAGGGAGCCGGAACCCTGGAAGAGGGAAAGCTCTTTGATCTGTCAGTGCCGCAGATTGCTCAGGCGCTAGATTCGCCAGTGATGCTGGTCAGCCGCTTTCGATCGGCTCTAGTGGTCGATAGCTTGCTGGCAGCAAAAGCACGGTTAGGCGATCGGCTCATGGGTGTGCTAATCAATGACATCCCGCATGATCAAGTGGCAATCGTCGAATCTCAGATTCAGCCATTTTTGCAGCGTCATGGCATTGAGGTTTTGGGACTGCTACCGCGAAATGATTTGCTGCGAAGCGTCAGCGTTGCCGAACTGGTGCATCAGCTTGGCGCAGAAGTCCTTTGTCGGCCCGATCGCTTGGATCTGATGGTGGAAAGCCTCAAAATTGGGGCAATGAACGTGAACTCTGCCTTGGAATATTTCCGCAAGGGGCGTAACATGGCAGTGGTAACCGGGGGCGATCGAACCGATATTCAACTTGCCGCCCTGGAAACCTCGACCCAATGCCTGATCCTAACCGGACATCTGCCGCCGTCACGGGCGATTCTGAGCCGCGCCGAAGATCTGGAAATCCCAATATTGTCAGTCGATCTGGATACCCTCACAACTGTTGAAATTGTTGATCGCACGTTTGGGCAGGTACGGTTGCATGAGCCAATCAAGGTGCAGGCAATTCAGCAAATGATGACAAAGCATTTCAAGGTCGATCGCCTGCTGACCAAACTGGGCTTAGACCCGGTCGCGACGGTATAGCGGCTAAGAATAACCCACTGCCGATAAGAAGGGGCATTCGGCTCTCACCTTCCCTGAAAGCAGACCCTAAAAGCAGACCGCCAAGTACAAATGCGATCGGTTAAACCCCAAGCAACAGTTATTATCAGTCTACGGCTTGCAGCAGTTGAACTTGCGTCTCCGATAAGCTGAGCAGGAACACCACCTGCTTGATCGGCATCCCCGTTTCTAAAAGATTGCGGGCGGCTTGCAGCAGTTGGGGTTGGGCTTGTTTTCTGCTCGCCGTGCTTGTTCAGTATCGGTCAGTAGCCATTCACCTGAGCGATCGCACCAGCGCAGCCAGTTTCCCGACACGCCCTCAAATTCACCTTGCCAGATGCCCAAACCGATCTCCAGTTCGGTCAGCTAAATTAAAGGGTTCTGGAGATTGAGCCGTAGCTGGCTTCAGTCAGTCGTGACGGATTCGGGCTGAGCTGCTTCAGATGCTTGAGTGCCGTTAAAGTACGCTTCGAGAACCTGACGCACCATCGGGGCAGCCACCGAGCCGCCACCACCGCCAGAGTTTTCGGCAAAGGCAACGACGACGATTTCCGGTTTGCTGGTGGGTCCATATGCACCGAACCAGGCGTGGGACTGGCGGGGTGGGTCTTCAGCAGTTCCGCTTTTACCGGAGATTGGCGGCAGATTGGGAACGTTGAGCGCAGTTCCTGTCCCGCTTGTAATGACTTGTCGTAGCCCCTGATCCAGCGTTCGCATAATCTCTGGGCTGAGGTTGAGAGATTCTCGCCAGCGATCGATCTGATTGTCCATCATCAGGTGAGGTTTGACCCGATAGCCTCCGTTCGCTGCTACCGCAAACATGACGGCAACCTGAAGCGGTGACGACTGCATATAGCCTTGTCCGATCGACATATTCACCGTATCGCCTACATACCAGGGTTCTTTTAGTGCTTCTTCCTTCCAACCCGGATCGGGGACAAGTCCCGGAGCTTCTTCGGCAGCAATCTCAATTCCCGTCTTTTCGCCAAATCCAAAGCGGCGTGTCCACTGAATCAGCGGCTCTTCACCCATGCCGAGCGCGGTTTGATAAAAGAAGGTGTCGCTGCTCCATGCCATCGCCCCCGGAAAATCAAGCGGACCAAAGCCTGCCCGGTTCCAGTCCCAGAACTGAATGCCACCCACTTCCACAAACGGATAGGTCGGCAACACCGTTCCTATCGGAAACTCGCCCGACTTAATGGCAGCAACAGTTGTGACGATCTTGAAGGTGCTGGCAGGCGGATAGCCTTGCAGAGCGCGGTTCACAAACGGAAAGTCAAGACCCTGAAGCTGCTTCCACTGAGCATCGGTAATGCGGGTTGAAAACAAATTAGGGTCAAAGGCAGGACGGCTCACCATCCCCAGCACGGCTCCGTCACGGGGATCGATCGCCACAATTGCCCCTTTGCGATCGCCTAACGCCCGTTCTGCGGCGCGCTGCACATCCAGATCCAGCGTGAGCTGCACATCGTTTCCAGCTTTGGCAGTCTTTTCGCCCAGCACCCCCAGCACCCGCCCCGCTCCGTCTACTTCAACCTGCTGTCCGCCCCATTCGCCGCGCAACTGCCGCTCAAAGGCTGCCTCAACGCCCATCTGCCCGATCACGTCTCCTAGACGATAGCCCTGATCCTGCTTTGCCTTCAGGTCTTCGTCGCTCATTTCGCCCGTGTAGCCCAGCACATGAGCTGCCAGATCGCCATAGGGATAGTTGCGAACGGCTTCCGCTTCAACCTGGACGCCTTTTAATTCGTGGCTAAACTCTGCCAGGGCTGTCACTTGAGCTGGACTCAAGCCTCGTGCAATTCGCAGCAAAGCCGGGGAATCATAGCCTGCCTGCTCCAGGCGGTTTTCGATCGTCTTTTGAGGAACATTGAGCACCTTTGCCAGACGCGGCACAATCACCGACCACTGCTGCTTAGAATTTGAGATCGGCCACAGAAACACCGCATAGGAAAGACGGCTGCCTGCCAGAATTCGGCCTCGGCGATCCAAAATTTTGCCACGTTCGGGCTGGCGAGGAATCAGGCGAATCCGGTTATTGTCGGCAAGCTGGCGGTTGCGTTCGCCTTGAAAAAGCTGGAGATAAACCAGACGAGTCCCAATTCCACCGACCAGAATCAAACTGACGAACAGCATCACAATCACCGACTGATAGTGTCGCCCCACTGAGCGGGCATTCTGTCGAGAATTGGGGCTGGATGCAATCAAAGGCGATCGATTCATAATCGGAATAGACGTGGCGGAATAGAGGTGGACGGCACTTAAGCTATGCTAGGGGACAAGCGAACCGGGGTCTAGTTTTGTTCTGCTATTGAATTTGCAACGGCTAAATTTGCAACGGGGTAATTGCGCAAGAAACGCTAGGTGCTAGAGCGATCGCTTAGGGATAGGTTTCCCAGGAAAAATCCTTCAAAACGGATTGACCAGAGAATTGCGATCGGTTAATCAAGATTGATTCAGAGAAGTTTGCTTGAAACGGACGGGTTAAAAGTTTGTTAACCAGAATTTAGTTTAACTGTGCTGCTCAAAACACAAGTTAAGTGACAAACGGGTGAAATACTAGCTGGAAAAGGAAATTTGCCAATTATGTCCCAGACCGTTGCTCAAGACCGGAATGCTTCCCAGACCGAAACCAAGCTGGACGTTGAACTGCGAAAGGTGTTCAAAGTTTATAACGGGGAAACTGCCGTTCGCGGCATTGATCTGAGCATTCGGCAGGGTGAATTTTTCAGCATTTTGGGTCCATCGGGCTGCGGCAAAACTACTACACTTCGGATCATCGCCGGGTTTGAAGAACCCACCGGGGGAGAAGTGTACATCCGGGGCGAACTGATGACCAATGTACCTCCCTATAAGCGACCCGTGAACACTGTCTTTCAGAGCTATGCCCTATTCAACCACATGACGGTGGCTGACAACATTGCCTTTGGCTTACGCATTAAGAATTGCAGCCGATCGGAGGTGCAGCAGCGCGTCGGAGAAGCCTTGCAGCTTGTAAAAATGGAATCCTTTGCCCGTCGCTATCCGGCTCAACTTTCGGGTGGGCAACAGCAGCGCGTCGCCCTTGCTCGTGCCCTAGTGAATCGCCCGACCGTAGTCTTGCTCGATGAGCCATTGGGCGCGCTCGATTTGAAGCTGCGGAAAGAAATGCAGGTGGAACTGTCGAATCTGCACCAGGAACTCGGCGTGACGTTTGTGATGGTGACACACGATCAGGAAGAAGCACTAAGCTTATCCGATCGCATTGCTGTGATGAATGCAGGCAGATTAGAGCAGGTGGGCAGCCCCAGCGAGATTTATGAAATGCCGCAAACGCCCTTTGTGGCAGATTTTATTGGCGATACCAACCTGTTTCAGGCGCGGGTCGAAACCATTTATCCGGAAATGCTGCAAGTGGTGACTGATAAAGGGCTACGCGTGATGGTGAAGCCACAAGATGCCTGGCAGCAAAACCCGCCCACCGACGTGATGGTCAGCGTTCGTCCCGAAAAAATCCATGTTGGCTCGCCCAACAGCGGCGATCTGATCAACGCCTCAACCAATGCCTATGAAGGCAAACTGCGCCACATCATGTACTTGGGAACCCACGTTCACTATCTCGTGGAGCTCGCGACAGGCGATCGTATTACCGTACTGTTGCCCAACCGCAGCGATCGACCTCTGGATCTGCACAGTTCGGTTAAGGTGTACTGGTCTGCTGCTGATTGTCTGGCGTTGCCTGCCTAGGGAGCACCTGATTGAATGATTTAGGTCTGCTCGATCGTCCCCCGGGAAAGCCGACTGCAAACGATTCGCGTATGCTGTTTTATGTACGTTTTCCCGTTGCACCCTTACCGCAGTAGGAAGAAACCATGCCGCCAACCCATTCTCACTCAAACCACCCTGACGGTCGATTGTTTTCTGGAACCTCCCGAAGACGATTTTTACAAACTCTAACGGCTGCTGCTTCGGGGGTGGTGCTATCAAACTGCGCCCGTAACCTGTCGAATCCTTCTGCCGGAAACAGTCCCGCCGCCAGTCCCAGCTCTGGGGAAAACGCTAAAACGCTTCATGTGTTTACCTGGGCAAACTATACCGACGATGAACTGCTGAAGAACTTCGAGGCAAAAACTGGAATTCGCACCGTTGTCGATATTTTTGACTCGAACGAAGCGATGCTGGCAAAAGTCGAGGCAGGCGGAGCCAATGCCTACAGCATCATTTTTCCCTCGGACTACATGGTGGTCGAGATGAAGGACAAAGGGCTGCTGACCGAACTCGATCGATCGCGCCTTCCTGGACTGAGCAACCTAAACCCGAAGTGGAGCAATCCGACATACGACCCCAACAATGCTCACAGCGTTCCGGCAACCTGGGGAACCACCGGACTGATTTACGATCCGGCAAGACTCAACGGCAAAACTATCACCGACTGGAACTTCCTTTGGCAAAACAAGGGATCGCTGACGCGACGAGTGACGCTCATTAATGACGTGCGGGAAGTGATGGGCGCGACGCTGCGATCGCTCGGCTTTTCCTACAACTCTAAAGACCCGAAGCAAATCGAGCAGGCATACCGCAAACTGGTTGAACTCAAACCTGCGATCGCGTCTTTCTTAACGAACGGCTGGGAAGATCAGTTGGCAAGCGGCGATCTTTCGGTATCGATGGCATATTCGTCGGACGCAATTTCACTGATTGAAGAACAGCCTAGCCTGAAGTATGTAATTCCGCGATCGGGCACTTCGATCTGGACGGATACGATGGTGATTCCCAAATCGGCTCCCAACCCGGACGCTGCCTATGAATGGATGAACTTTATGCTCGATCCAGCAAATGCCGCGAACCTGGTCGAACGACTCAACTTTGCCACGCCCAACAAAGCCGCCTTTGAGAAGCTGCCGACCAACTCCAAAAACAACAGCAATCTGTATCCCTCGGAGAGCGTGCTTACCAAGTGCGAAGGCATCACGCCCGTTCCTACCCAGGCAACCGACCTGTACGACAAATACTGGACTCAGCTCACCAGCGCGTAGTATTTGTTGCAGGCTGTTCTTTTGAGGTTCTTTCAGGTTCTTTCAGGTTTGCCGCGATGTCGACCACTACTCCTCCGGTTCCTTCTGCCCTGCCTGAAAAGCCTTCTCAGGCGTCCTGGCGACGCAGATTCAGTAAATTAGTGCAGCCCCTGGTATTACTGGCTCCTCCGGGACTGTGGCTACTGGTGCTGCTGGTATTACCAACGCTGCTGATTCTGGAGCTGAGCCTGATTCCGGGATTTCGCCTGGGGCAACCTGCGGGGGGCTATGGCATTGGCAACTATCTGGAAATCCTGCTGCCACGCAGCTCTGCAACCGAGGCGATCGGCAATCCTTATCTGCGGGTCATCGGACGATCGCTTTACTTTGCGACGGGTTCTACACTGCTGACGCTGGTGCTCGGCTTTCCGGTGGCGTATTGGATTGCGGTCATGGCTCCGGCGCGATGGCGAAATCTGCTGCTGGTCGGGTTTGTGCTGCCGCTATGGACTTCTTCACTGCTGCGGGCTTACGCCTGGATTACCATTTTGCGACCGACTGGACTGCTCAACTCTATTTTGGGGGCGATCGGCATTCCGGGACAGGACTGGCTAAACCAGAGTCCGGCGGTGTTTATCGGCATGGCGTATAGCTTTTTGCCCTACATGGTGCTGATTCTGTATGCCTCGCTGGAAAAGTTAGACAAACGATTGCTGGAAGCAGCTTCCGACCTGGGCGCAACGCCAAGCCAGGCATTTCTCAGGATCACAGTGCCCCAAACGCTTCCCGGTATCGCGGCAGGTGGGCTGCTGGTGTTTATTGCCAGCCTGGGAGATTTTGTCGTGCCGGAACTGCTGGGCGGTGCGTCGAATATGACGATCTCCCGGTTTATTTTCAACCAGTTTCTTGGCGCAACTCGCAACTGGGGACTCGGTTCTAGCCTCAGCATGATTTTAATTTTTGCCGTGAGCGTGTCGATCGCACTTTTGATTAAATATGGCGATCGAGATGCCGTCTGACCATGCCAATGGAAACCGCCCAAGCTGTGCCGCCCGTGGAGGATGATTCTGTGCCGCAATCGCCCAAAGCCAAGCTCCGTTTTTCCTGGCAAATGGTATTTTCCGTGCTGATGTACGGATTTATGTATTTTCCGATTCTGGTGCTAGCGTTTTACAGCTTTAATGCGTCACGGTTTAGCTCAAACTGGGGCGGCTTTAGCCTGCGGTGGTACAGCAGCCTGATCAACGATAGACGGATTCTCTCCGCGCTGGGCGATAGTCTCACCGTTGCCCTGGCTGCGGTGGCAATTTCGGCGGTACTGGGGACGCTGATGGCAGTCGGCTTAGCCAAGTTTCGCTTTCCCGGCAAAGGACTCTATCGAGGCGCGTCTTACCTGCCGCTGATTATTCCTGATATTGCGATTGCCGTTGCCACGCTGGTCTTCCTCGTTTATGTCGGCATTCCCCTCAGCATTTGGACTATCACAGCGGCTCACGTTGTCTTCTGTCTGGCGTATATTGCAGTCGTCGTCTCCACTCGTCTATCCGGTCTCAATCCGTTTTTGGAAGAAGCCGCTCTCGATCTGGGCGCAACGCCGACTCAGGCATTTCTCAAAGTGCTGCTGCCCGAACTGATGCCCGCCGTGCTGTCGGGCTGTCTGCTGGCATTTGTGCTAAGCATGGACGACCTGTTAATTTCAAGCTTTACCGCAGGAGGCGGCGCAAACACCCTGCCAATGGAAATCTTTAGCCGCGTCAGGACTGGGGTTAAACCCGATATCAATGCCCTGAGCGTGATTCTGATTCTGGCGTCTGGTCTGCTGGCATTCGCTTCGGAATACATCCGGTTTAAGAGTACGCAGCGCAAACTGCAAGGTTAGCACCCGTGTCTGGAATCGCAGCCAGGCAAAGAGCAGCACATCAAGATCAAGTCCATAAAGATCAGCCTATCGGGAGCGTGCTTGATGCGATCGAGGGATTCATCGACTATTCTTTAACCGAAACAGTAAAAGCTGAGTCACCTGGAGCGAGTTAAAGTTATCGTCGCTGATAAGGATCAAGCTTTGGGAGCCATCTGGGAGCTGGGGTCCAATCGTCATTCCTTCCACATTGTCCAGGGGAATATTAAGCTCACTCAAGTCGAGCAGCAGCCGTTTTGCAATCGGCACGATTCCGGTGATATTGCCCTGAAGGTAAGGAATGCTGGAAGTATCAGTTGCGCCGCCGATCGCCAGCTCATAGAGCTTTGCCCCCACTCCCACTGATGCGCCAAACGATCGCTCCAGACTGAGAAAGTGCCCGCCCTGATCAAGGCTAATCAGTTCGACCAGTCCATTTTCAGTGGCTCCAGAGGGGGGTGGATCAATCAGGTAAAGGTGTTCTGCGAGCAAGAGGGGCAGCTCATCGCCGACCAGATAGTGCAGAAAGCGAAGCGGCTGTTGGGCGGGAGGATTTGTGCTGCTGTTATCTGCATCTGCAAGAGGAAGATCCTGGGTGATCGGGGCTTCGGTTGCGGTAAAGAGGCGATAGGGTTCAGTTGAGTTGGGAGCTGCACCGCCCGCATTAATTGTGAGGGCCTCGAAGCCGCGATTATTCTGCACACCCAGAAGCTGTCCCTCTTCCTCTGGGGGCAGAAACCGCTTGGGGACAGCAAGCCGACTGCGCCAGTTACCGCTTTCGAGCTCAAATTCATTAATAAAGGGCGGGATCTTTGCCGGGGTAACGCCTTCACTGGTGATAAAAAGCGTACGGCGAGGCGAGAGGGCAATGCCTTCCGAGTCGATCGTGCCTTCTGCATAGGGCTGATTGTCTTCGCCTTTGAGGGTTGTGACCTGCTCAATTTCTACCGATCGAATGCCAATTGCCCCGCTGGTTTCTGCATCTTCTGCCACTCCAGATATGCCAATGTCAAGCTTTAGCGTGTAAAACCGGGCAGGGGCACGCTCACTGCGATCGTCCGACACAGCATAAAACCGATCGCGCTGACGATCGTAGGCGATGCCCGACAAACCGCCGATCGGCGCATTCTCAAAATCTGCTTTTGGCAGGCGGTATTCTCCCAGAAAGTCCAGGCTCAGCGGTAAGAATAGCCGATCTTCTGCTTTGATTTGCGGCAAACTACAGCCTGTGAGCAAGACGATCGCACTGAGCAACAAAAAGGGCAGGCAGAACGACAGCAGGAAAGCAGGAAAGCGGGGAAGGCGAAACATAAGCGATGACCGCAAAACAGCACCGATCGCAACTTGCCACAAAATGCGGGAATGGGCAAGCAGGACGTTTGATCGGGCACCGTTGCCCTTAACCCACTTCCACTTCTCCAGGCTGCACCGAAATCCCCAGCAGCTTCAGGATCTCCTGCTTCAGGCGATCGAGTCCCAGCCGCTCGGTGGCAGAAATAAACACGGCGTCGGGATAGTCCTGCCTGACCTGCGTCAGCACTTCGGGGGGAACGTGATCGATTTTGTTGAATGCCAGCAGTGCGGTAGGCGGCGTTGCAGGCAAGTCATCCAGCACCGTTTCCACCGATTTGATATGGCTTGCCCAGGCAGGATGAGACAGATCCACCAGATGCACTAGCGCGTCGGCTTCGGTGACTTCTTCCAACGTGGCGCGAAAGGCATCCATCAGGGCAGGCGGTAGGTGATGAATAAAGCCGACCGTATCGGTAAGCAGAATTTCTTTTCTCGCTGCATTCATGTCATCAGCGATCGTCAGGCGGCGCGTGGTGGGGTCAAGCGTGGCAAAAAGCTGATCGGCGGCGTAGACCTCTGCCTGGGTCAGCACATTCAGCAGGGTAGATTTGCCTGCGTTGGTATAGCCCACCAGTCCCACAACCGGGATTTGCTGCTGCTGTCGCTGCTGCCGGAGGCGCGATCGGTGTGCCTGAAGCTGATTGACTTCCTGCTGCAAAAGCTGAATCCGTCGCTGGATTGTGCGTCGTTCGCTTTCGAGCTTGGTTTCTCCCGGTCCTCGTGTGCCGATACCTGCGCCCAGTCGCGATAAACCCCGTCCCTGTCCCCGCAGCCGCGGCAGCCGATATTCGAGCTGAGCCAGTTCCACCTGAAGTTTCCCTGCCTGGGATTGGGCACGCTGGGCAAAGATATCCAGAATAATTTCGGTGCGATCGACCACCCGCACCCCGATTTGCTCCTCCAGATTTCGCGCCTGGGAAGGAGAAATATCGCGATCGAACACCACCAGATTTGCGCCCTGCGTTTGCACCTGAAGCGCAATTTCCTCGACCTTGCCCTGACCAACGACCGTTTGCGGATGGGGAGTGCCGCGTCGCTGTTCAATCACGCCAATCACTTCACCACCTGCTGTATCCACCAATCGCCGCAGCTCGGTCATGCCCTCTTCAAACTGCTGTGCCGTCATGCCGTCAGTCATCAAACCCACCAGAAGCACGCGATCGTGATCCGAGGGAGCCTGAAACTGATCCAGCTCGAAACCGGATTCGCCCAGATCTTTTTCCCAGTCGTAAATCAGATCATCCAGTTCCAGATTGGTCAATTCATCGAGCGGCATTGGCTCTGAAACTGTCCAGGGCTGGTCAAAATCGGGAATCAAATGCACCAGATAAGTCTCTTGAATTTCAGCCGCTTTCTGCCGTTTTCCTTCGGGAATCACCAACACTGCCAGCGCATCCCATCGCTGCTTCAGCATCGCTACCAGACTGCCACGGTCGGGCGCATGAGACATCACCGAAACACAGCGAATGCCGCTCAGCCGATCGCCGCCTTGCCGGGGCAGTTCACTTTGGGGAAGTTGAGTTTGAAGCGGTGTGCCAATCCCAATCCGAATCACCTGCCCCCGCCGATTCAAATAGACACAAATCGGATGATGAATCGTGCTGCTGAGCTGCGCCAACTGCCGAGCAAACTCAATCGTGCAAACCCGATCGCCCAACTGACGCTGATCGTACAATGCCTCAATTTGCTTGAGCTGAGCCGATCGAATGCCCTGAAGATTTCCATAGACTGTTGGCATAGCAGCAGACCCAAGTAAACGCCAATAAACGATAGAAGCCAATTGATTTTATGGTGTAAATTATGGCTTGTTCTGCAATCGTTCTTAAGAGCGAGTTAAGAAGAATGAAAGAATGATTCTAATCGTCGATGTTGGTGGCAATCGTAGATTAAAGGCTGAACCCGAACTAGAAAGCTTCCTGAGTATTCTCTTCATCTATCCATAAACTTATTCAATTGCCGTTCACTCCAAAACGAATTCTGTCATCCAAAATCTATCTCTAGAGATTGCGATTACCCTTCAGAAAGACTGCAATTGACTGTAGGTGCAGATAGAGCGAGTCTATTGGCGATCGCATCCGATCGTTTTGGGTAGAACTTGTCCTGCTCAAGCGTTGTTATGTATCTGGAGTATGAGTGATGAAAGCAGCTGTGATCGATCGCTACGGTTCTCCTGACGTATTGCGCTATGCCGATGTTGATAAACCTGTGATTAAAGCTGATCAAATACTGGTTAGGGTTTATGCCAGCAGCGTGAATCCGATCGACTGGAAAATCAGAAAAGGATTGCTGCAGTTCCTGACGGGCTATCAGTTTCCGTTAATTTTGGGCTTTGATGTGGCGGGGGAAGTCGTGGAAGTGGGCAGTCAAGTGACTCGATTTCGCGTTGGAGACAGGATTTATGCGCGGCTCGATCAGTTGGCAGGTGGAGCTTATGCGGAATACGCAGCAGTAGCAGAGAGAGTGGCGGCGCACAAACCCGCGAATATGAGCGACGAAGAAGCGGCGGCTGTACCTTTAGCGGGACTGACTGCACTGCAAGCGTTACGAGATGAAGGGCATTTTGCGGCAGGACAGCGAGTGTTGATCAACGGTGCATCGGGCGGTGTGGGAACCTATGCGGTGCAGATTGCCAAAGTGTTAGGAGCCTCTTCGATTGTGGGGGTTTGCAGTGCCCGAAATGCTGATTTAGTGAAGAGTTTGGGATGCGATCGAGTCATTAACTATCAGCAGCAGGATTTTACTCAGGACGCGACGAAATACGATGTCGTGTTTGATGCGGTGGGGAATCGATCGTTTGATGACTGTAAGCGAGTTTTGCAGCCCAATGGCTATTACGTGACGACGCAGCCCTATCCGGCAAACTATGTGCAAAGCTTTTTCACGGCATTTTTGCCTGGACCCAAGTACAAAGTAATTTTGCTGAAATCGAATGCCGTTGATCTGGAATTTCTGAAGCAGCAGATTGAAGCGGGACACATTCGCTCGGTTATCGATCGCACCTATCCTCTGGCTGAAACGGTAGCGGCGCATCAGCAAGGCGAAACGGAACGCACGGTGGGAAAAGTGGTGATTACGATTGGGGAATGATCGACCAGGCATCGTTCCAGTCTTCGGGAACGCCTTCGGAGAGTAACCGTTCGATTCGATCGCAGTACAGTTTGGCAGTTTGATCGTCAGGATGAACGGCGAGTACCTGTTCAAAGCAAGCTCTGGCATCGATAAAGGCACGATCGCGGTAGTGTTGAATCCCCTGCTCGAACTGAGGCAGCGTTTGCAGTTTTAGCTCGCGAATTGCTTCCGTTTCGGCATCGAGCACTTCGTAGACGGCGATCGGTTCGGTGCGTCCTTTAACCAGCGTATTTGCCAGAAAGCGAAACTGGTAGGCTTCAGGCGTGCTGAGGTGCTCGATCGTTTGCCCGCTGATTAGTAGGGCACTGCCGTAAACCTTGGTTAGTCCTTCCAGTCGGGCGGTCAGATTCACGTTGTCCGAAAAAGCGTCGCCCTGAATTCGATTGCTTTCCCCCACCATGCCCAGCATCATCGGTCCCACATGAACGCCAATGCCAACCTGAATCGGCAGCTTGCCCCTTGCCTGCCGCTGCTCATTGTATTCCTGCACACGCCGATGTTTGGCAATTCCAGCAGCGATCGCATCATCTGCGCCGTCAGGAAAAACTGCCATCATGCCATCTCCCAAAAATTTCACAATAATGCCGTAGTGATTGCGAATTTCGGGACTGACTCGCTTTAAATAAGCGTTGATAAAGTCAAAGTTTTCGCGTGGACTCATACTTTCAGAAATGGTGGTGAACGCGCGAATATCGCTAAACATCACCGCCATAATCTTGCTGACAAAATCGCCAAGCTGCACATCGATCACGCTGTCTTTACGCAGAAATCGCAGATACTCCCCCGGGAAAAATCGCGCCAGAGAATCTTTTAGCCGCTCTAGCTCTGCTTCCCGCACTTTGACGGTTTTCACCATCTGAGTAAACACCCGCGCCAATTGCCCCAGCTCATCCTGGCGATCGGCGACTTCTGCCAAATGTCCTTCCTCAAAGATGTCTTGCTCAACGGCAAAGGCAGCATCGGTGATTTTGTTGACCTGCTGAATGTAGAGTGCCTGCTGCTCGTTTTCTTCCCGAAGCTGCGCCTCGGCTTCCTGTCGCTTTAGCAGGTTATTGTATGCCCTGGAGTGGTAGCGAATTCGGGCAAGCAGCTCAACACGATCGGGCAATTTCACCAGATAATCATTTGCGCCATACTCAAACGCCTGCGCCTTGATCACCGGATCTTCCTTGCTTGATAACACAATCAGTGGAATTTGATACGTTGGTGTATCGGACGATCGCAGCAATCGCACCAGCAGCAAACCATCCATTTGCGGCATCACCAGATCTTGCAGAATCACGGTCGGCTGAAAGGACTGTGCCACCTTGATCGCCTGAAGCGGATCAGCACAGTAGTGAAAGGTAATATCGGTTTCAGCCGCCAACATTTTCTGCACCGCTTCCGCGATAATTGCCTGGTCATCAATCAGCAGTACAGCGATCGGGTCATTCATCGGCATTACAGAGAAACTCAACTGCCTCAGACGGATAACAATCGAAGGCGAGGCAGCTCACAGCATGGGTTAGCGTCGTTGCACTGCCCGTGATGTTTTCTGCACTAAGAATAGGTTCTTACAAAGGATTTGAGAAGTACCAGAGGGTTTACATTGGAAACTTCAACGACTGAACGATGCTGGCATCTCGCGATTCTGCCGCGCCAAACCTAGTTAACAGGTCGGCTTAATCTGGCGCATAACTGCCTGCGAGAAGCCTGCCCACAGGGGTGTATTAATCTTCGCAGTGCGGAGTCCTTCTGCCGTCCAGTGATTGCTGTTATGCAGAAAAGAATACCGTCCTGTTGCCTCATAAAAAGCAGTACCCGCCTGCGGATCTGCGCGGATTTGAATTCGCCTTCCGGCGGAACGCTGAAACGATCGCTGAATATACTCAATTAATGCAAGATAATGCGATCGATCAACGCCACCACAGCGAATTTCGAAATGGCTCGGAAACCGATCGTGTCTTTGAACTCGAAGGGCGGCGGCGTTTGGCAATAAAAGCGATCGAGAACCCTTGAAGTAATAGTCGAGCGAATTATCAGGAGGTGGATTCAAGTACCAGTCGCGCTCACCCCAGCCAAACCCTAAATACTGCTCTTGCGTTAACGGCAGCGTCAAATCATTCTGCCAGTTATAAGCACCGTTGGAGACAGGGATAATGATATTGGTGTGAATGCCAAACCGCGCAGCGCAAACTTTATATTGACAGCTTGACTGGGAATTGATCTGAGAATTCACCGGAGAATTTTCCTGAGAATGATAATTCCACTGTTGGGTCCACTGCCTGGGAATCGTTGAGCCAGCCAGAAATAGCAAATAAACAAATAGAAAACCACCTGCGACGAGAGCCAAAAATTTTCTCAGGGTCATGAGGCAATGCAAAGCACTTCCCTATCTAGGGTAATCGGTTCAGTGCTTGAGGACTGCTCTAAATTTCCCTCGCTATTTTCCCAGGCACAGGAGGGGAGACCACACGGCTTATCACCCCATCACTTCACAGATCACGCTGACTTCTTTCTTTGCTTAGCATCCTTCTGCGCGGGATAAACCTCAATCGAACGAGGCGAATGGACAGAAGGCTGATAAAGGGTGAAATCAAGGCACTGCTCGGACTCTACACCCGACGGATGAACCGCACAGCGCAAATGAACATTGCAGGTATAGAACTGACAAACGCGACACTCCGGCAAAAAACGATCGGCTTCAGACATGGGTTCTTTCACAGCACAGTAGCCGTATTGTACCCAAACAACTACTCACTTTTTGCGATTTAGCTAGCAGAAAAACGGCGATCGTTCACCTATCTAAAGAGTGATCTGAAGTGATTTACGCCTGCAAAGAAGTTGTTTGAGAAGCATTGAAAGTGCTGTGTTACCCCCTAAGTTCCTCAAAACTAAGGGACTTTGAACCTGAGCAATAGTTTGGTTTCCTCATCATTGGGGGCAAGGAGGCAGTTTGGGTCATGATGATGACTTTTCAAACCTTTTCCCAGAGCAAAGCGCGGTTCTTTTCTAACCCAGGTGCATCCACTTGATTGTTCTGCGCGTACTGAGTTTGTCCAATCTAATTTGTCCAGTCTAATTAAATTGATCGGAGTATTGAATCATGGCTTCAAATAACAGCTTCAACCGGGCGCAAAATCTCGGCGTGTTGCAGGGACAGCAGGTAATTCGTGATTCAGCTAATCAGGGTGACAGAGTTGATTTTTTTAGCTTTCGGGTGACCACTCGCAGCAGCTTGCAGGGCGTTTTGCGTGGACTCAAAAGCGATGTAAACCTGGCACTGTTCAATCGCGATCGTCAGCGCATCGGCTTTTCGCAAAACACAGCTCAGCAGTCTCAACCCATCAACACGATTCTGGAGCGAGGTCGCTACTTCCTTAAAACCACGCTTCGCGACGGTGAAACGCGCTACCGTCTCAGATTGTCTACCAGTCCGCTTGCTGCGCCTGATCCGGCAACCGCGAAGTTCGTGGGCTTAACCACTGACAATAATCTGGCATTTTTTAATAACGACAACCTGTCAAACGTTAGAAGAGTCAGCGTTACCGGATTGCAAACAGGGGAAAACCTGCTGGGCATCGATTTTCGTCCGCTGAATGGTCAACTGTTTGGCTTGGGTAGTACCAGCCGCCTCTACCGCATTGATCCTGCCACTGGAGCCGCCACTGCCGTGAACGCCCAGCCTTTTGCAATTCCGCTGAGCGGCACGAATTTTGGTTTCGACTTTAATCCGTCGGTCGATCGCATTCGGGTAGTGAGCGATGCCGGACAAAATCTGCGCTTAGTGCCAGATACCGGAGCCGTTGTGGATAGCAATCTAAACCCCCTGGACGGCATTCAGCCCGATGGCAACTTGAACGGCGCGACGAACTCGATCGCAGCAACCGCCTACATCAACAGTTTCACAGGCGTAGCCCCGATCACGCCACCCGCCGCCACCACACAATTCACCATCAACACCACCACCGATGAACTGTTCATTCAAAATCCGCCTAATGCCGGAACGCAAACTCGCGTCGGAGCACTAGGCGTTGACTTCAGCGGGAACGCGGGTTTTGATATTGTCAGCCAGCCTGCCAGCGCAACTGCCCCCGCAACCAACACTGCCTATGCACTTTCTAACGCATCGCTGTACGGCGTTAACCTGACGACGGGCACAGCAAATTTATTTGGTGATGTCCGCGATAATCAAACCGCGCTCAGCTTTAAAGGGCTTGCAGCTCGACCCTAAAAGACGTTGAGCAGGCTCAAGACTGCTACGAAGTCAGGGAGCAACCTAAAGCCAATCCCTGACTTCCTCAGGAAGACAAAGACTGTAAAAATTGGAACGGTTGAAATGCGACAACCCGAATGAGTATTCTTCAAGCTATAGCTTTACGGATACACGTTCGAACAATGGTTGAAGGCAGCATCGACACAATCGCGAAAGCTATCAAATTCATCCCAGCGTTGACGCATCCAATTCTTGAGCACGAACCAC
>NZ_JAMPKZ010000013.1:0-152171 GCF_039962215.1 Leptolyngbya sp. ST-U4 | reverse complement strand
TGAGGACGCCGAACCAGCCGATGTAGAGGCGGTTGTCGGTGGAGGTGATCCAGGTGCAGAACTGCTCCCACAGGTTCGCGGAGTCGCGACGCTGTAAGGTAGTCGTCATATTTTCGATGAGTGCTATTGTTTATTCGCAATGAAGCAAGTTGAATTGCCTCTAATCAAATATTAAGGAAAATATTTCAATTTGTAAAGCGAGCGGTGAATTTTTCTCATCCCACTCCTAAAACCGACCTAGAGTATGACGCTGGCTCAACCGGGGGGCCAACCCAATGGACGACCCCCAAGCAGGTGCAGATGCAGATGGTAAACGGTTTGTCCGCCATCCTCTCCTGTATTAATCACCACGCGATAGCCGTTCGTTAACCCCATCTGGTCAGCGACTCGCTTTACCGTCAGCAGCAAATGACCCATTAGTGCGTGGTTTTGAGATTCTGCATCCGATAGTTTTGCGATCGGCTCCTTAGGAATTACCAGAACATGAACGGGGGCTTGAGGATTAACGTCTTTGAAAGCAAGGCAAAGATTATCTTCATAGACAATCTCCGCAGGGATTTCGCGACGAATAATCTTGCTAAAAATCGTGTCAGAAGTTTCCGTCATAGGGCTTTACAAAATTAAATCTCACATCATGGGATTTGCTGTCATTCTAAGGGGTAAGAGCAGTTTGCGGCATTGCTTTGACGCGATTACTTGAAGGGAAAGTGCTTTGCAACGGCTACTGCTCTTAAATCGTCTAAATGTTCGATGAGTGCTTGAAGCTTCCTGACTGTAAGGTTTGGGAGCTTTTTTATCAGGTTTAAACCGTTTAGTTTTAAAGGCGATCGCTCAAGGATGCTGTTAACAGCAATGGACTTTGAGAGGAAAGGCAAGCAAGCTGTATGGCGGCAGGCACAATAGCCATAGCGACAGCATTACTGAGGGCTCAGGGACTTGTATCCAGTCGTTCAGGCACTCGCCGTCCTTTGTGCAGGGCAACGCTCATCTCAACAAGTTACTCGAAGCTTGACGATCGCATTTCAATCCTCTTTGAGCCTATCCATAGTGAAATGGGCTTGCTGTTCTTCTATGATTAGGAGTTGAACGGATCAGGAGTTGAACGGTTTTTTGACACGTTGTGATAGTGCTTTTACAACTTTGTTAAACCGATCGATGTTCAAGTCATCGAATGCTCCTCCATAAACACAAGCTTGCATCGTTTGCCGCCATGAGTAACGTGCTTAGATCATCTGCTCAGATTAATTGTCAAGCAGTCTTTTACTATTTTCTCGAAGCCAGGTATTGATGTTTTGTAGCATGGGGGAAATTGCAAGCTCAAAGTCTCCCTCAAGCATTTCCTTCCCTCAAACATTTCCTTAAGGTCAAGGATGAGAAGAACATCTGTGGCCCGGCTCATCAGTCATTGCTCTTGCTGCACTGGTGCAATCTTTCGGATTTTGGGCATTCTACCTGAAATATTTTATTTCTCTAGGGTGGGAAACGGTTTTGCGTCTCCTGAGAAGTTGCGCTTGACAACCGCCACCGGAGCAGTCGCGGAAAAACATTATGCTGGCTAGAGTCTGGAGTGCATCGCTGGTTGGGATCGACGCAGTGAAGGTGGGCGTTGAGGTGGATGTGGCAGGGGGGCTGCCCGGAATCGTGGTGGTGGGACTGCCGGATACTGCCGTTCAGGAAAGCCGGGAACGGGTCAAAGCTGCTTTGAAAAATGCGGGCTATACCGTTCCCATGCGAAAGATTGTAATCAACCTGACTCCTGCCGATTTGCGAAAGGAAGGTCCGAGTTTCGACTTGCCGATCAGTGTGGGCATTTTAGCGGCTTCAGAGCAGGTGAGCCCGGCAGTTTTGTCTGACCATCTGTTTCTGGGGGAAGTGTCACTGGATGGGGCACTGCGCCCGATCGCAGGAGTCTTGGCGATCGCAGCAACCGCTCAGCAGGTAGGTATGAAAGGGCTAATTGTTCCGGCAGACAATGCTCGCGAAGCAGCGGTGGTGCAAGGCATCTCAGTTTATGGATTGCAGCACATTTCGGAAGTTGCGGATTTTCTGAATCAACCCGATCGCTATCAGCCGCTCAAACTCGATGGTCAGGCAGAGCTCGTTCGATCGCGTTCTCAGAGTCTCGACCTGAAAGATGTCAAAGGGCAAACCCAGGCGCGCCGGGCACTAGAAATCGCTGCTGCAGGAGGGCACAACCTGATTTTCGTAGGTCCACCCGGAAGTGGAAAGACGATGCTGGCGCGAAGATTGCCGGGAATTTTGCCACCCCTTACTTTTGGTGAGGCATTAGAGGTCACACAAATTCACTCAGTCGCTGGACTCCTGAAGGACAGAGGCAGTCTGATGGGCGAGCGTCCGTTTCGCAGCCCGCATCACTCGGCATCGGGTCCATCGCTGGTCGGCGGCGGCAGCTATCCGCGTCCGGGGGAAATTTCGCTGGCGCATCGAGGAATTCTATTCCTGGACGAGCTGACAGAGTTTAAGCGGGATGTGCTGGAATTTTTGCGACAGCCGCTCGAAGACGGTCATGTCACGATTTCGCGGACGCGGCAGTCGGTTTCGTTTCCTGCAAAATTTACGCTGGTTGCCAGCACAAATCCCTGTCCCTGCGGTTACTTTGGCGATACGATCCAGCCCTGCACCTGTAGCCCACGTCATCGGGAGCAGTATTGGGCAAAGCTGTCGGGTCCGCTAATGGATCGAATTGATTTGCAGGTGATGGTCAGCCGCCTTAAGCCAGAGGAGATTACCCAGCAGACGATCGGCGAAGATTCAGTCACGGTACAGGCACGAGTTCAGGCAGCCCGCGATCGAACCCTGCATCGCTTTAAGGAAGAAACATTGCGATCGAATGCAGAAATGCAGAGCCGTCATTTGCGGCAGTGGTGCCAACTAGACGACACAACACGCAATTTACTAGAGAGTGCAATTCGCAAACTAGGACTATCTGCCAGAGCCACCGATCGCATTTTGAAAGTGTCTCGCACGATCGCTGACCTTGCCAATGAAGAGAGTTTGCAGACACATCATGTCGCAGAGGCGATTCAGTATCGGACGATCGATCGAATGCAATAGCCAATCTGCGGAATGAGCTACGATTCGGTTACAGATTGATAGCACCAGCTCAGCAGCATTGCCCCGATCGCGAGTTTGCAAACTTCCAGCAGCCAGTAAACGCCCTGCATCTGCACCATTGCGCCAGAGAAAGCCGGAGTCGATTCAAACCAGTTGAGCTGAAGTCCCAGAGCACTCATTTCTGGGGTAAGCCCGTAGGTGTAGCAGCAGACGATCGCCAGCAGAGCTAGAGCTGCCGGAATTGCCCAGCGGTGTTGAAAATGGGTGGAAATTGTGCGAAGCACCAGCATTCCGGTTAGCACCAGTGCAGCCATGAATAACTCCAGGTGATTAAATACCCAGAAAATCGAATAGCCCGCAGCCGCAAAGCCGGGCTCGGTCAGCATTCCTGCCATCGACAGCATGGGCATAATCACCAGATCAAGCAGCAGACTAGCACTGAGCCAGAAGGCGAGTACAGCCAAAACCATTGTGCGCCAGCGGGGACGCAGAGCTTCCGAATGAACGATCGCTGACATATTTTTAATGAATGAAGCGTGTTATAAATTCCTTCTCTGAGCTTAGCGAATCTGGCTCTGCAGTAGCGTAAACGATTATTGCGCGGGTGTTAAGGGTTGTGGCGAACTGAGCGTTTGGCTGGCAGCAGATTCGTCCGCAGGATAATAGGTAAACGTGAAATTGACTCGCAACTGCGATTCAGTCGTCTGAGTCGGAAAGGGGGCAAAGGGCGCAGCCACCCGCACTGCCTGAAGCGCAACCGTATCTGCGGATGGGTCGCCGGAAGACTCCACCAGACGCAGATTGATTAAGCGACCCTGGCGATCGATCTCAAACTGCACCTTTGCCTGACGCAGTGCTGAAACCGTAATTCTTTGCCAGTTCTGGTCAATTTGGCGATTGAGCGTCGAGACATACGCACCCCACAGCTCATCGCCAGCAGCATCAAGGCTGGCGGGCCCAGGGGCTGTGCGATCGGGGTTGATTTGCCCGTCGAGCCCCTGCCCAGACTGAGGATTGATTGGCGGGGCTGCCCCCCCCACTGGAGCCGCAGGACGGGGAACCATTGCGGTCTGGGGAACGGCAGGTTGGGCAGAACGGGGGACGGCAGGCGATCGAGTCGTTCTCTGAATTTCAGATGGCTCTGAAGTTGCAGGGCTGGGACGGGGAGATGGAGGAACGGAGGACGGGGCAGGATTGGCAGCAGCAGGCTGAGGCGCAGACTGAGGCACAGATTGAGACACAGACTGAGGCGGATTAGGGGTACTGGGTCGATCGGGAATCGGTTGGGGGGCTGTGCTCTGGCTCGTCTTTCCGGCACTAGGTGGCAAAGCTTCATTTCTTGAGCCGCCTGCATTGGAATTAATTTGTGCGCGACGCGAGGATTCGGTTTCTTTGGACGGGTTGATCGCCGGATCAAGGTAAACAAATTCAACGCCGATCGGGTCTTTTTGAGCCTGCCGATTTTCGCGCTGCTCTAGCGACCATCCGACAAACAGTAGCGCATGGGCGACGATCGCGACTCCGAGACAAAGGGTGAGGCGTTTTTTCTGCCGGGTGTGGTGTTGCGATCGGGCGAGTTGGGAGAGGGACATGGGAAGAGGGGTGGGGGAAGGGGAAAGGGGGAATCTGCTTGGCGTGACGACCCTGAGTGAAGACCGTTTGCATTATGATCAGATTTGTAATGCTTCGATGTCTCTCTTGATTAACTGCTCATGGATATTTTGACTTTAGGATGGGTTTCTCTGCTGTCCGTATTCACATTTTCGATCGCGCTCGTTGTTTGGGCACGAAACGGACTCTAATTCTGGAGGCATCCCGATTGAGTGATGCGGGTGTGTTGATGAAATTTATTCGGGCGGAGCGGCTATGAGTGAATCCTCTCCTCTGCTTACCGTTTTGGCGTTTGCAACTTTGGGACTTTTAATCGCGGTGACCGGTGGTGTTGCGTATCTGACCACAATCGAGTGGCGCGATCGACGCAGCAGAGAAAAAGAAAAGCGGGGAAAATAACTTTCTCCGCTCTGAATCAAAATAAAGGGCAGCGCGTCGACTCGACCTGCTGCTTTTTTGTGAGTTGCGATCATGAACTGTGTTGAGCAGTATTCATGAAATTTCGTGAAACCTTGTTTTTAAGGCAGTTTGGAGTAAAAACAGCGTGACTAAGGAGCAAGCTCAGTGCTGATTTCATTGACGGGTCGCCGTCTCAGCTCTGTTGACTCCGATCGCGGCAGCAGGTTAAACACTTCACGCAACACATCATCAATCCGCTCCAGGGAAATCGAGCCTTTTTCGTTCAGCACAATTTTGTTGGATTGATCGAATATTACGGTTTGAGGCACATAGCCTTTGTAATAGTAGCCAGGTTCATCCGAGCGATAGCGATCTTTGAGTGGCAGCGGGTCTACGCTTAGCGCAATCATGTTCATTGCCCACCCATACAGCCCATCGATCCGAGAAACGACGAGCGCGTATTCTTTGCAGTCCAGGCTGTCGTCTGTATAAAGCATCAGCAGCGTTGGCTTTTCATTTTTGAATGCTTCTGCCAGCGTGATGTTGGGCGGAACGAGGGAGCCGTTGCCCGCATAGAGAGGGAAGATGTTGCCGTCGAAGCGATCGTCGGTCAGGAGTGCGGATGCAGGCGCAGTATGGGCACAAAAAATAACCAGCCCCAGCAGAAGGCTCAAACATAGACGAGCGATAGATCGACGGGTCAGAGAGGGTTGCCAGAATTGAAAACGCATGAACAAATCACCCGAATGGTGAATGATGGGCAATGTAGCTTGAGAGGATGTTTGAAAGTTGTCATCCGAACCGCCCGTCTAGCCCTCTTCTGAGGGGAAACCTCGCTCTTCTTCTGAATCTCAAAGTCCCCACATTAGAGAAGTTAGGGGGCGATGTAGAATACCAAATCCTGTTCAAACAACCTCGAATCAGCCACTCTCCTGATTGTAAAGCGTCAGGTGATTGTAAAGCGTCAGGGCATCGGGCATCCGACAAGGTGAGGTTCGGCAATTTGTCAGTTAGAGATTCAGTTAGAGATACTGCTATTTTCGAGGGGGGCGATCGTCTTGCATCACATTGCCAATGCCTTCGACGATGCCGCGACCGATTAAGCCAATCCCCCGCCCGATCACGTTGGTCAAGACATAGATTAAACCATTGCCGACAAACGCAACCACATTTTGCAGGCGCGGGGCAACGGCATCGCGGGTTTCGAGGGCGAGGGTGACGACAAAGGGAATGCCGCTAAGCTGCACGAGTTCGGGGTTGCGCGGTGCGTAGATTGGCACTTGCTTGATGCTGCGTCCGGTAAAGACAAACAGGCGATACTGGCTTTCAAAGATATCCTTTGGCTCACTGTAGAGTCGCTGAAGCCGATATCGCCAGGATAGATCGTTGCGAAACCGCTCGACTTCGCGGGTGGACAGCAGGCGGCGATCGTAAAAGTTTTGCTTGATTGCTTCCACATTGGCAAAACGATTCAGCAGGGGCTGAATTACGGCATTTGCGACTTGAATCATCAAGTTCTCCAGCAGAATTTCGGTTCGCGCCAGGGATTCGGGGTTGCCTGCCAGGTAGGGTGTACTGCCCACCAGGAGCGGCGTTTGAAACAGCAGATGAGACAGCAGCTCAACCACGCCCGGAACTTTGTTGAGAATGGCAGCCTGCACCGTTTCTTCGTCTTGCAGCAGCACATTGACCAGATCAAACTCGATGCCGTCTACCATCAGCGTGGCATAGCGTCCAAAAAAATCCGAGGTAGTGTTTTGCCACAAATCCCGCAGGAGGGACGATCGCTTCTGATCCAGCAGATCCGGCGATACCTGGGAATAGCGCAGCTCCGACAGCAAATCTTCCAGCTTTCTTAGAATCAGGTAGAACAGTTCGCGCTTTTTGTCTTCTCGCAGAATGTCCGTTTCCAGCGGAACGTCGGTCTGATTGACCAAACTGGTTTGCAGCTTTGAAAAAACCGCATCAAAGACGATCGACTGCACGGTGCGGGAATCCGCAGGGACGATTGCCCCAGCAGCAGCAGGGCTTTGAATCGCAGTGGTTGTCGCTCCAGGCAGCGCGAGAGAACGGCTTGCAGGGTTCGGGACATCCGCAGCGGAGCCAGCTGAGGAAGGGACTCCCTGGGCAGTACTGGGCAGGCGATCCTGCAATTCATCAGCCCCTGGAACAGGCGGCAGCAGGCGATTGAGTACCCAACGGGCAGCTCGTAGCTCACGCGATTGCCCCGCCAGAACTGCCCGATCGATCGCTGATAAATCTAAATCTTGCAGGGAAGCGCTGATTTCAGCGAGGGCACGATCGATTTGACGGTTGCCAGAGCTTCGCCAGCGTTGCAGCAGCCGAGTCACGGCAGAAGAAGGCGCGGTTCGAGGATTGGGTAAGGTTTGGGGCGATTGCTTCGCAGTTCTCCGAAGGGGTAATTGTTGCTCCAGTCTTTGATCAAATAGGCTTTCTGTTGCGTTTGCCGCCTCGACCGTTTCAGAAAAACTGCCTCGCCCGGCTGCTTGCCGAATCGCTGTTACCAAGACAGGCACATCAGCAGTTTTGGCACAGTAGCCGCTTGCCCCTGCCTGTTGCGCTGCCGCTCGGACGATCGGTTCGGAATTGGCACTGAGCAGCAGCACGGGCAAATCGGGATACAGAGCTTTGATTTGCTGACAGAGGGCTAGTCCCTGAATTTGGGTGGGGTCTGTACGTCCTAGGCCGACATCGAGCAACACCAAATCAATTCCTGCGGTCAGGTTGGGATTGGCATCGATCGGAGCATCAGCAGGACGCTCGGGCACCGAATCAACCACCACCGCAATATCCGTCACGCTAAAGCGATCGGCAAGCGTAGCGCTAAAGCGATCGGCAAGCAGTTGCAGAGCAGTTTCACCGTCTGAAGCTTCGGTCACCAGTTCCAAATCGCGAAACGGCGCGAGTGCCAGCCGAAGTCCCAGCCGAAACACGGGGTCGGCATCAATCAGCAGCAGCCGCAGCAAACGGCTTGGCAAAGCATCGCGCATGAAGGCACAACGTCACACAAGAATTATGGGACACACCATACCAGAACTAGGGTGCGAGATATAGTCTAGGGGTGAGTAATTCTAATCATGACTAGCCCTAGTTGTTGTAGCGATTGTCGTAGTAGCCGTCAAACGGAGGCTCTTCGGAGGATGGCTCTGCCTGAGGGGCGGGGGCTGGTTCGATCGCCTCTGGCGGGGGTGGCGGGCCGGGCTCGGTTTCAACAACCACTGGCGAGGATTCTGGAGCGGGCACAGTTTCGATCGCCGAGGGCAGTCCTCCGGTTGCCGGATCAGTAGAATTTGAAAATGGTTCCGGCGAGGGACTCCACTGGCTGTCCGGTGCAGGACTGTATTCGGAATCGTCGGGCAATGGCTCACTGTAATCGTCAGAAACATCAGGCTGGGGGTTCCAAAGCCGATCGCGTTCTGACTGCCAGCCTCCGATCGCACTTTGCGCCTCGCCGTATAGGGCACGTCCAGGGTCGATCTGGCTTGCCACGCTGATTGCAGTGGACAGGTCGCCATTTGCTGCCAGCGATCGCGCTCGATCGAGAATGGGACGATCGGCGGCAATTTGCGCTCGAACGATGAGTTCGGTGTTCCAGCGATCGACCAGGGATTGTGCCTCACGATAAAGTACTCGTCCGGGAGCCACCTTCTTCACCACGGTAATTGCGGTGTCGAGGTCGCCATTTTCCGCCAGTAGCCACGCCTGGTCGAGCAGCGGCTGATCTTCGATCCGTTCGATCTGATCCTGCCAGGAGGCAATCAGGGTTTGCGCCTGGAGCCGCAGTGAGCGTCCGGGCTGGACTCGTCGGGCTTGCTCAATTGCATTTTTTAGCGATCGGCTATCTCCCGGTTTTGCCAGTGCCAGGGCGCGATCGAGAATTGGCTGGTCTTCGATCCGCTCTGATTCTTTCTGCCAGTGAGAAACCAGCGTTTGTGCCAGGAGACGGCGCGGATTTTTGGGGGGAATCTGGCTTGCCTGAGCGATCGCCCACTGCAAACTATTGTGCTGCCCCACCTCTGCGGTCATATGGGCGAATTGAAGCTGAGCCAAATCCTGAAGCTGTGCCTGCCAGTTTTTCTGGAGGCTTTGTGCCTGGGCATAAAACGGACTGCCAGAGGGAATTTGCTTAAGTGCGCCGATCGCTTCCATCAGGCGATAGAGCTGCCCCAGCGACGGCATCCATTTCGAGGTTGCCCCGCCGATTGCAAGCTGATATGCCTGCGCGAATCGGACGAGATCCTGCACTTCTGGCAGTTTGACGGTTGCGGGAACCGAGCGAAGCAGATCGACTGCCGCCTGCGGGTTGCCCTGCTGCCATTTCTGGTTTGCCAGCGTCAGCAGCTTTTGGCTCCACTGTTTCAGCAAAGGATTAGCTTCTTCAGCCGCATAGGTTCCGCCCGAAATTTGGGAAGCGGTGGCGATCGCTACTCCAAGTTGAAGCGAATCGGGATTGGCAGCCAGTCTGCGTGCCTGGGAAAGCGTTTGGCGTGCCTGTTTTTCTGCTCCAAGCTGTTGACTCAGAGCCGTTGAGCCTTTCTCAAGCTGCCAGTAGGTTTGCTCAAAATCAGACAGAGCGAGAATCTGTTCGGCAACAATATCCCATTGCTGCTGCTTGAGCGCGGTTTGGGCTTTGGCATACATCACGGCTGCCTGCTGCGCGTATTTTTGCCAGATCGCCACCGATTTTTGTGCCTCTGCGTAAACAGGCGTCGTTTTCGGAATTTTCTGAACGGCAGCCAGTGCGCCTTTGAGATCATTTTGCTTGACCTTGGCGCGGGCGATTTCGAGAAGCTGCCCAGACCACGTGGCAATTAAATCCTGGGCTTGTCCGTGAAGCGGATGATCAGAAGACCATTGATTCAGCGTCTCGATTCCTGCGACCAAATCTTTTAATTCGCCCGATCGCGCTGCTTCTTGAGCACAGTAAAGCCGCTCCATATCTGTACTCTGGTCAGACATCTGCTTGCATTCAACAGGCGGCGGCAGCATCACCAGCCAGATAAACGCCGAAGTTCCCATGCCGCAAAAGATCGCCAGCACAACCAGCCAGGTCAACGACCATCGCCAGCCCGGAACAGAACCAGCTCTTGCGGTCGAGCCTTCCATCGGTGAGCTGTCCGGCTCTGCAACTCCCTCAGCCGGAGACAAATCTGCCGGAGTATTCTGTCGCGCTGCAAAGAAGCTTCGCAGAACAGGCGGTGTTCTTTTTTTCTCCAAACGATCCCAAAACGGATTTTTCACCATATCGCCTTCATACACCCCTTCAGAGCATCTGTCAGGTTAATTTTTGAACAGCGACACCAACTGAAGAAAACGAATTTGTTTTGAATCAAGCGTGACTCTAACCGTAGCAAAGGTACAGCTATCAAAACCTTTTATTGAATCTGTCTACCGAATAGTAAACCGATCGCCCCTCGATCGCTAACCTATCTTTTGACAGAGGAAGGGCGAAGAGCTGCCTAAAACAAATCATCCGCTTCGTCTGCATCGCTGCTAAACGCATCACCATCTCGCTGCTTCAGCCATTGCCCGATCGTCCCCTGCGCTTCGAGATACAAATCCCGACCCGGCTGGATTTCAGCTGCGGTTGCAATTGCTCCGGTCAAATCCCCTTTCGCTGCAAACGCTTTTGCCCGATTCAGGATTATACGATCGGCTGCCATTTCTGCGCTGCGAATCGCCATCTTCCAGGTTTCGATCGCCTGTTGCACCTGGGGATACAGGGCACGGCTGCTGCCAATCTTCCCAACAAGGGCAATGGCTTCGGTGTATTGTTCCCGCTTTGCCAGAGTTTGCGCCTCGTTCCAAATCGGCTGATCTTCAAGCAGTTGGATCTGCTGCTGCCATTGAGACGTTAGACGCTGAGTTTCGCTCCAGGTTGCCCGATCGGACGGAATTTGTCGCAGGTGAGCGATCGCCTGTTGCAAGTCGGGAATCGTGTTTCGGGCGGCGACCGTCTCTGCTGCATTCAGAATGGGCTGATCTTCGATAATTTGAATTTGCTTTTGCCACTGAGCGATCAAATTTTGCCCCTCGTTCGTCATCGAACTTCGACCAACGATCGGTTTCGTTTGCTCGATCGCCCAATTCAACGTCGATTGCTGCCCTAGCTGTGCTCCCAAGGTTGCCCACTGAAGCTGAACACCGTCTTGAAACTGTTTTTCCCAGGTTTGCTGCCTTGCCTGCGCCTGCGGATAGAGCGGACTCGAAGTAGAAATTTGACTCATTGCCGAGATGCCTTCGATCAGGCTCCAGATCTGCTGCCAGGAGGAATCTTCATTGACCTGAGCTACCTGCTTCTCCGCATGGCTGAACTTGACTAAATCCTGCACTTCGGACGGCAGCGGCACATTCAAGGGAACCTGCTGAACGGCAACGATCGCCCCATTCAGATCGCCCTGCTGCCACTGACGCATTGCCAGATCAAGCAGCGATCGCCCCCATTGTTCAAGATCTGCCTGCGCTGCTTGCCAGGCATAGGTTTGGGGCACAATGTCTTTCACCAGCCCGATCGCCCCTGCTAAATCCGAAATCGATCGGCTTTGCGCCACTTTTCGCGCTTTGTTGAGTGCCTGCCAGCCCTGCTTTTCTGCCTGAATTTGCTGCGCCAAACGATCGGCTTGAGTCACCCGCCAGTAGTCTTGCTGAAGCTCATTCAGCGTCGCAATCCAATCAGATGCCTCTGTCCAATTTTTTGCCTGCATTGCGGCTTGAGCGGCGGCATAAATCTGCTCTCCCTTTTGCCACTGCTGTTCCCAGTGGGCGATCGTTTCCTGCGCTTCGGGATACACCGCGCTCGATGCTGGAATCTGGTTTGCCGTATCAATCGCACCCTTCAAGTCGTTTTGCGCCATTTGATCGCGAGCCGCAATCAGCACCAGTGTTGACCAATCCGAAATCGATCGCTGCACCTCATCGTACAAAGGTTCCTGCTCTGACCAGCCGTTGATTAGTGCCATTGCTGCCAGGAGATCTGGAAGCTGACCCGATCGCGCCTTTTCCTGAGCGCAGTACAGCCGCAGGTTTCCGGGCGAAGTCCGGGCTATGGAACGGCATTCGGGCAAGGGAGGCAGACTTGCCATCCAGGCAAAAGCAACAATGCCCAAGCCACCGAACGCACCCAGTGCCCAGAGCCAGACGATCGACCACTCCCACGGTTTCGGCTGGGTCTTCAGGAAAGCGGGCATCGGGGGCAGGGGAATCGCAGGCAGTTTGACCGCAGGAACGGTGAGTTTTGGTTGAGGTAGCCGTTTGAGCTGGGCTGCTGCTGGGTTGAGTAAGTCTGTTTTGAGATTGAATTTGAGATTGAACTTTGGCTTGGGCTTTGATTTTGATTGCCGCTTCCCGACTTTCCCCACCGTTGACTTTGCGGGTGGCGGCTGAACCGCTTCTGAAGGCTGTAGGGGGTGATTCGGCTCAGGGAGGGGCTGCGCCTGCTGCACTGGAGGCAGTTCGACCGATCGCCTGCCCTGGCCAGACCCATCCAACCGAGGTTTTAGAATGGGGGGCAAATTGAACTGAGACTGGGAAACATTCCTCACACCGACACTCCGCCTGAACGCACCATGAACTGATCGAACTCAATCGACATTTGCGATCGGTCTGGATGATCAGCTTACTCACAGATCACAAAATTGGATCACAGTTCAGGCAGAAATTGTGCAACTTTTTATGATTTTGACCCTACCAGTGCCGCAGTAATCGCATCTACCACTCTAGATACGGACACGATCTCCATTCCAGGGATCGAGATACCGTGGCTCGACGGAATAATCGCCCGCTTAAAGCCCAGCTTTGCCGCTTCCTTCAAACGCGGTTCCATCTGGGAGACAGGACGAATCTGTCCGCCTAGTCCAACTTCCCCAATTACCACCGTTTCCGGGTCAACCACTCGATCGCGGAAGCTGGCCGCAATCGCCACTGCTACGCCCAGATCGGCAGCGGGTTCCGCCACGTTCAGACCCCCCGATGACGCAACGTACGCATCCAGCTTCGACAAGGGAATGCCAACGCGCTTTTCCAGCACCGCCAGAATTTGCAGCAAACGGTTGTATTCCAGCCCCGTCGTCGATCGCCTCGGTGAGGTATAGCTTGTCGGGCTGACCAACGCCTGAAGCTCCACCACGAGCGGACGGGTTCCTTCGCAAGCCACGATCGTCGCCGTGCCCGGAGACTGCTCATCCCGGTTGCCCAAAAACAGCTCCGACGGATTGCGGACTTCTTCTAAGCCACGGTCTGCCATTTCAAACACGCCCAGTTCATGGGTCGCGCCAAAGCGGTTTTTTACCGATCGCAAGAGACGATGGCTGGCAAATCGATCGCCTTCAAAGTACAGCACTGTATCCACCAGGTGTTCCAGCACTTTCGGTCCGGCGATCGCGCCTTCTTTCGTGACGTGCCCGACAATGAACAGCGTAATGTGGTCGCGCTTGGCAACCTGCATCAGTGCCGAGGTACACTCCCGCACCTGAGACACCGAGCCGGGAGCGGATGCAATTTCCGTATCGTAGATTGCCTGGATACTGTCGATAATGGCAACCTGAGGACGGAGCGATTCCAGTTCACGCACGATCGATTGCATATCGATCTCGGGCAGCAGGTAAAGGTCGGCATCCTCAGACCGGGGCGAATCATCCACCAGCAGCTTTGGATGAATGGGTTGGGCATCTTCGGCGAGTTCAGCCAGCCCAATTCCCAATCGCTGCGATCGAAGTTTCACCTGCTGCCCAGATTCCTCCGCACAGACGTAGAGGGTTCGATGCCGTTGAGCAAGCTGATTTGCAACTTGTAATAGCAGGGTTGATTTCCCGATGCCAGGGTCGCCACCAATCAAAACCAGCGAACCGGGGACAATGCCACCGCCCAACACGCGATCGAGTTCCCCATAGCCCGAGGAAATACGCGATCGGGGATGGTCATGAATTTGGGCAAAAGTCAGCGAGGCAACGGCTTGAGGAGCATCTGTTTTCGATCGGCTACCATTGCGGGCAGCAACTGCGGTAGCGCGTCGGTTAATCGCGGCAGGCGCGGCAACCACCTGTTCAACTAGGGTGTCCCACTCGCCGCAGTTCGGACATCTGCCAAAATGTTGCAGCGATTCTCCACCGCAGGCATTACAGACATAGAGCTTTTTGGGTTTAGGCATTCTTGGAGAGAAAATAATTTGAGAGTGCTTAAAGAATCTTCAGAAGCGAAATGACTCTTAAGAAAGAGTGAAATGTTAGAACAATGGGAGATGAAGGTCTCTCTGTTGAATTAAGTGAGCTAATATCTTAATGATAAAGTGACAAAAATTTATTGATAAAAACACGCTTCAAGGAGTGTTAAGTCAGTTGGAAAGCCATAAAGAAA
The DNA here is from genome assembly GCF_039962215.1 of Leptolyngbya sp. ST-U4. Taxonomy (NCBI): domain Bacteria; kingdom Bacillati; phylum Cyanobacteriota; class Cyanophyceae; order Leptolyngbyales; family Leptolyngbyaceae; genus Leptolyngbya; species Leptolyngbya sp. ST-U4. Next base: position 137,714 of record NZ_JAMPKZ010000013.1, on the reverse strand, counting down.
AAATCCTGGTGGTCGATGATGAAGCCAGTATCCGCCGCATTCTCGAAACTCGCCTTTCGATGATTGGCTACGATGTCGTCACGGCAGCCGACGGTGAAGAAGCTCTCGAAACATTTCGCAATGCAGACCCCGATCTGGTCGTGCTAGATGTGATGATGCCCAAGCTCGACGGCTATGGCGTTTGTCAGGAGCTTCGCAAAGAGTCTGACGTGCCGATTATTATGTTGACTGCGCTAGGAGACGTTGCCGATCGCATCACAGGCTTAGAGCTTGGCGCAGATGATTATGTCGTAAAACCTTTCTCCCCCAAAGAACTGGAAGCCCGAATTCGATCGGTGCTGCGTCGCGTTGAAAAAACGGGCACGTCCGGCATTCCCAGCTCTGGTGTCATTCAAATCAACAACATTCGCATCGATACCAATAAACGCCAGGTCTACAAAGGCGATGAGCGCATTCGGCTCACAGGTATGGAATTTAGCCTGCTCGAACTGCTGGTGGGGCGATCAGGTGAGCCATTTTCTCGCGCTGAAATCTTGCAGGAAGTCTGGGGTTATACGCCAGAGCGTCACGTCGATACGCGAGTGGTGGATGTGCATATCTCCCGCCTGCGCGCCAAGCTCGAAGATGACCCCAGCAACCCGGAGCTAATTCTGACCGCTCGCGGCACGGGCTATCTGTTTCAGCGGATTGTACCACCCGGAGAAACGGAGTAATCCGCAGTGTGCAGCTCCAATTTTTTGGTAGGATGAGCCTCTTGCCCGTCCGGGTTCGGGCACCGGTAAGATAGTGACTCCAGAAGGTAAACCCAGAAGGCACGCTTATAAAACACAAGAGTTTCGCTCATCCAACAGTACAGAGCATTAAAATTTGAGCTTCTCTCCGTGAGATCTCTGCTAAATCTCTGCGTTAAGGAGTAGATTTCATCTGATAAAATTTGTGAGGTTTCTATCACTTTGATCAATGGGATCGACTCAGGCACGGATCGCAGTGGACGCGATGGGAGGGGATTTTGCCCCAGGCGAAATCGTAGCGGGCGCATTACGAGCACAGGCAGAGCTAGGGGTAGAAGTCCTTTTGGTGGGCGACCCTGAGCAAATCAAAGCTGTGATGAAGCAGCACAACACTTCGCTTCAGCTGGAGATTGTTCCGGCTGAGGGCATCATCGAGATGCATGAGGAGCCGTTGAGCGGTCTGCGACGCAAGCCCAAAGCATCTATCAACGTTGCAATGGATTTGGTAAAGCAGGGACGGGCCGATGCGGTCGTTTCGGCAGGTCATTCGGGGGCGGCAATGGCAGCAGCTCTGCTGCGCCTGGGTCGAATCAGGGGCATCGATCGCCCCGCCATTGGAACTGTCCTACCCACGATGGATGCGAATAAATCGGTGCTGATTCTGGATGTGGGCGCAAACGTAGATTGCCGTCCGAAGTTTCTGGAGCAGTTTGCGGTGATGGGAAATGTCTATTCTCAGTACGTACTGGGTGTAGATGCGCCGAAGGTCGGCTTACTCAACATCGGCGAAGAGTCTTCCAAGGGCAATGAACTGGCCCTCCGCACCTACGAATTATTAGAAAAGAATTCCAGCCTCTCGTTTGTGGGCAATGCTGAAGGGCGCGATGTGCTTTCCGGTCGGTTTGATGTGATTGTCTGCGATGGCTTTGTTGGCAACGTGCTGCTGAAATTTGCCGAGGCGGTTGGAGAAGTGCTGCTGCAAATTCTACGGGAAGAACTGCCGCGCGGCTGGCGGGGGCGTTTGGGCGCGATGCTGCTGAAGCCCAACCTGCGCCGGATCAAGCAAAGAGTTGACCACGCAGAACACGGTGGCGGACTGCTGCTGGGCGTGGATGGCATCTGCATTATCAGTCATGGCAGCTCTCAGGCTCCGTCAGTTTTTAATGCGATCCGGCTGGCAAAAGAAGCGGTGGATCATGATGTCCTCGATCGCATCCGATCGCAGTATCAAAAAATCCAGGCAACTGCCACCAACGAGGAATAATGTCAAACCAATCAGGAATCGGGGTTGCCTTCACCGGAAGCGGCTCGGCTGCGCCGGAGGCAGTTCTAGATAACGAGAATATGAGCCGGGTCGTTGAAACCTCGGACGAGTGGATTGCCAGCCGTACCGGAATTCATCAGCGGCATCTGGCAGCCCCGGGGGAATCGCTCAAGCAGTTCGCAGCGCAGGCAGCTCAAAATGCCCTCAACATGGCGGGCATCTCCGCTGCCGATGTGGATCTGATCATCCTGGCAACTTCCACAGCAGACGATCTGTTTGGCAGTGCCAGTCAAATTCAGATGGCGATCGGTGCCCATCGAGCCGCAGCTTTTGACCTGACCGCAGCCTGTTCCGGTTTCGTTTTCGGCATGGTGACTGCTGCCCAGTATATTCGCACTGGAGCTTATCAAACCGTGCTGCTGATCGGGGCAGATGTCTTATCGCGCTGGGTAGACTGGGGCGATCGTCGCACCTGCGTTTTGTTTGGAGACGGGGCAGGCGCAGTCGTGATGCAGGCTTCGAGCGTGGGCGATCGACTCCTGGGATTTGAGCTTCGCAGCGACGGCAGCCTGAGCAACTATCTGACGTTGGCTCATGAGGGACAGCCAAGAGAATTAGTTGATGATGTGGCGATCGGACAGGGTAGTTATCAACCCATTCAGATGAACGGGCAGGAAGTCTATCGCTTTGCGGTGCGAAAAGTGCCGGAAGTGATCGAGAAAGCCTTATTTCGGGCAAACCTGACCGTGGAGCAAATCGACTGGCTGCTGCTGCATCAGGCAAACCAGCGCATTCTTGATGCTGTAGCGGATCGGCTCGCGCTGCCTAAAGAAAAGGTAATCAGCAACATGGCGCGATACGGCAATACCTCAGCGGCATCGATACCGATCGCCCTGGATGAAGCGGTGCGGGCAGAACACTTGAAACCCGGAGACGTAATTGCCTCTGCCGGATTTGGGGCAGGTATGTCCTGGGGCGCAGCTATTTTTCAATGGGGCAAATAGCGACTGTTGTATCACCGCCCTGAAATTTGAGTCGAACCAATCAACCCGATCGATCAATTCACTCAATTCAGTAAAAATTTAGATCAAGAACTCGGACAAATTGCAATGAAAACAGCATGGGTGTTTCCGGGACAAGGTTCCCAGGCTAGCGGCATGGGCAGCGATCTGCTCGAAATCGAGTCTGCGAAAGCGCGGTTTGTTCAGGCAGAGAAAATTCTTGGCTGGTCTGTGCCCGAAATTTGCCAGAGCGCAGAAGATAAGCTCTCCAAAACGCTGTACACCCAGCCTTGCCTGTATGTGATTGAGGCAGTTCTCACCGATTTGATGCGCGATCGGGGACTCACCCCAGATGTTGTTGCCGGACATAGCCTGGGTGAATACAGCGCACTCTATGCCGCAGGCGTGTTTGATTTTGAATCGGGACTGCGCTTAGTAAAGCGGCGATCGGAGCTAATGGAACAGGCTTCTGGTGGTCTGATGGCAGCTTTGATCGGGTTCGATCGCGCCCAGCTTGAAGCGCAGCTTGCCCAAACGCCTAGCGTCGTCCTTGCCAACGACAACAGCGATGCCCAGGTCGTCATCTCCGGCACTCCCGAAGCAGTTGAGACAATCATGGCAAACGTGAAGTCTAAGAAAGCAGTGAAGCTGAACGTCAGCGGGGCATTTCATTCGCCGCAGATGAGCGACGCGGCAGCAGAATTTAATCAGGTGTTAGAGACGATCGCCTTTCAATCCGCTCAGGTTCCCGTGCTGTCGAACGTTGACCCCACCCCTGCCACCGATGCTGCGCTGCTGAGGGATCGGCTGATGCGGCAGATGACTGGCTCAGTACGCTGGCGCGAAATTTCCCTGGCGTTTACAAACCTGGAAATTAATCAGGCGATCGAAGTGGGTCCAGGCAAAGTACTGACCGGACTGCTAAAGCGTGCCTGTCCCGGAATGGAACTGGCCAATGTGAGCAGTCTTGCCGAGATCCCAGCTCAAGCCTTTTGAGGAATACAAATCCAGCATTGTTAGGATGGGTTAGGCAAAGCCGTAACGCATCAATCTTGGAAGCTTAAAGCCCCATGCCTTACGCTTTGCTAAAGTATCCTACGCGATAATCAATTTGCCATTTTGAGCAGAATCTATGCGTCAGCGTGAACCCCGAATCAGCCTTGCGCTCTACCACCTATTCAAATGGTCAGTGGTGGCTCCGATGCTGCACGGCTACTTTAGAGGGCGAATTCATGGCGCAGAAAACGTGCCTAAAGCAGGACCGCTGCTGGTGGTTGCGAATCACGCTAGCGATTTCGACCCGCCAATCGTCTCTTGTTGTGTACGTCGTCCGGTATCTTACATGGCAAAGGAAGAGTTGTTCAATGTTCCTGTGCTGAGTCAGGCAATCCGGCTTTATGGGGCGTATCCGGTCAAGCGGGGTTCAGCTGATCGCAGCGCAATTCGAGCCGCTTTGGCACAGTTAGAGCAAGGTTGGGCAGTGGGCGTATTTTTGGAAGGGACACGCACCCCAGATGCCCGGATTCATTCTCCGAAACTGGGAGCCGCAATGCTGGCCGCTAAAACACAGGTTCCGCTGCTGCCCATCAGCCTTTGGGGAACTGAGAAGATTCTTCACAAAGGGGATAAGCGACCTCGGCGTGTGCCCATTACCGTGCGAATTGGGGAGCCAATTTTGCCTCCGGTGTCTAACAAGCGAGAAGAGCTAGAAGCCGTGACGCAGCATTGTGTCGATCGCATTCATGGCCTGCATACCCTGGGACGATAACGGGGTCAAACTGCCGCTTGTTAGAATTGTGAAATGCCGATTATCCCTTTGGATTATGGACTTAAGAGCTGATTTAGAAAAAATGGTGGACGAGGCAGAGTGGGACTGGCTGATTCCCCATGCTCAGCGCGATGCCGTCGTTCTGGTCGATCCGGCTCTGGATTTAGTCGATGTGGGCATTGCGATCGCGAATGATCAGGTGGCGATCGTGCAGGAGTGGATCGTGGCTCAAAAAATTCAAAAACCCTCTCAGCAGCAGCTTTCTGACTGGGGACAGGAGCGATCGCGCCGCTTTAATGCGCTGATTGTGCAGCCTTATGTACTGATTCAAAGTCGATAAGCAAACTTTGCACAAGCCTTGAGAAAATAGCCTTCCTGCCAGAGTCAGAGCGGAATTCTTTGAATTTGTACCGCTTTGCGTCATGCTAGATCGCGTTTGTCCTGCAAATGAGAAGCAGGTCGAAGCACAAAAGACATGAGCAGAGGAGGCGTTTGATATGACGGCAGGAGTTGATCCGGTCAAGGTGATGAAGCAGGAAGTGGGCAGATTAGCCGCTAGCCGGGTGCAGTCAGGGGCGATCGTCGGTTTGGGCACAGGGTCAACCGCAGCCTTTATGATTCAGTTTTTGGGCGATCGGCTCAAATCGGGCGAACTGAAGGACATCAAAGGCATTCCCACATCGTTTCAGGCTTCAGTGCTGGCAAAGCAATACGGCATTCCGCTCACCACGCTGGATGAAGTCGATCGCATCGATATTGCCATTGACGGCGCAGACGAAGTTGATCCCCAGAAAAACCTGATTAAAGGCGGCGGCGCAGCCCACACCCGCGAAAAAATTGTTGACGGGCTAGCAGAACAGTTTATTGTCGTCGTTGATAGCTCTAAACTCGTCGATCGCCTGGGAGCTTTCCCGCTACCGATCGAAGTGCTGCCAATGGCAATGACCCCCGTAATGAAGGCGATCGAGAAGCTGGGCGGTCAACCCGAAATCCGGATGGCGGTTAAAAAAGATGGTCCGGTGATTACTGATCAAGGCAACCTGATCATCGATGTCAAGTTTGGCACGATCGACAATCCGGCTGAACTGGAAAAAACACTCAATAACATTCCGGGTGTGCTGGACAACGGGCTGTTTGTGGGCGTTGCCGATATTGTGCTGGTGGGCGAACTCAAGGATGGGCAGCCCAGTGTGCGGGAGTTTTAGGCAAAAATCGGGGGATGAGGAGACAGGGAGATGAAAGGGTGAGTGGGGAGCAGGTTGGGGAAGGGAAGGGGCAGGCCTGTGAATGGGTGAAACTATCCCTCACTCCCTTGCCCCCTTTACTCAAGCCGGCTTCGAGAGATGATTATGACGGCGGGCAAACTGTTTCATCTTTAGCCCGTATTCGATCGCCTCTAGCACCCGCACCACTCCGGTAGTGTTAATCATTTCAACGGCTTTTCCGGTTCGCTGGGCTGCCTGAGTTGCCTTGTCGGTTAGTTTGTGGCTGGTATAGGCGGTCATGACCAGAACCAGATCTGCTGTGGCGATGTGGCTTTCTGCCTGCTCTGCGATCTGGGGTCCTGCCTGAGCGGTACACCAGATTAAATTCACCTCTGAGTCGCGCAAGCGGTTGCGAATTGCGGTTTCAAGGCGATCGTGTCCGCCAAAAATTACCACCTTGCCTTCCAGGGAACTGTAAGGATTGGGGCGTTTTTCAAAAGTGCGATGGCGAACGCGAAGCTGAACATCCGGGGCACGTTCGACTCTTGCCCGGTTTTCTAGAGCCTTGTTGTAGATGAAGCCGAGCGTCTGTTCATAGCTGCCTCTGAGCCGGGCAACCGGACCTTCTTCGCTGCGGTGGTTAATCTGGGCAATCAGCGCACCCACGACGTCCTCCAGTGCCCCGATCGCTTTCAAATCATGCAGATAGGCACGCACGGCGATCGACGCCTCCGTGGCGCTATAGAAATCCTCCTGTTCAGCAATCATCTCTAGCAGGTCGGCTTTGAGTCCCTGTCGCCAGCGATTTGTCTGCTCGGCGAGCCGTTCATCAAGCAATCTTTCTTCGTGGAGAATAAGCTGGCGATCGACGGTTTGAGCTGCCAGCAGCGGGGCGTTTTCGATTTTTTCTCTTAAATCTGCAGCTTTTTCCTCCAGTTTGAGCCGCGTCATGCTTTCACCAAATGCCTCTAGGGTAAGCTGAGCCAGCATTTGTTCAACCTGCGCTAGCAGCGGCTCCAGCCGTTCCTTGATTCGGGCGGTTTCCTGATCAATCTGTGCCTGACGCTGCTGCTGTAGGCGGCTTTCTTCTAGCTCTATTTGCGCCATCGACAGTAAATCCTGGACAGCATTTTCAAGTTCATCTAAATCTGAGGGGTCCATATCAAAAGAAATAATGCGATCGTTAAGAGACAGTCTGGCTTTTCCTGTAGAAAATGCTCAAGAATTGCCGACTGCATAAAGTTTCGTTAGTTTTATTATTGCCAGTTTTAGGGCGGAGCGGCTTGCCTTCGCCATGATACCTTCCTGACGAGTCGTGGGCGAAACCTTGATGGAATACCGAAGATTTGGACGAACCAACCTGTTGATGCCTGTGTTCTCCTGCGGTGGAATGCGCTATCAGTACAAGTGGCAGGACGTTTCACCGGGCGATATCCCGGTAGATAACCAGGCAAATTTAGAGGCAACAATTCGGCGGGCACTCGAAGTTGGCATTACTCATATTGAAACCGCGCGAGGCTACGGCACATCCGAAATGCAGCTTGGACGCATTTTGCCCAAACTCCCTCGCGACCAAATCATCGTACAAACAAAAGTTGCCCCGACTGATAGCCCCAAGGAATTCGAGGACACTTTTCACCGATCGCTGGCTTACCTGAAGCTCGATCACGTCGATCTACTGGGGCTGCACGGCATCAACAACGCAGAGCTACTGCATCAATCGATTCGCCCCGGCGGCTGCCTGGAGGTGGCGCAGAAGCTTCAGCAACAGGGTAAGGTGCGCTTCATTGGCTTTTCGACCCATGCCCCGCTCGATGTGATCATCCGGGCGATCGACACCGACCAATTCGATTACGTCAATCTGCACTGGTATTACATTAATCAGACCAACTGGGCAGCGATCGAGGCAGCAACCCGGCATGAGATGGGCGTGTTTATCATCAGCCCCTCCAATAAGGGTGGAATGCTCTATCAGCCCTCGCAAAAGCTGATCGACCTTTGTGCGCCCCTGAGCCCGATCGTCTTTAACAATCTGTTTTGCCTCAGTCAGCCGCAGGTGCATACCCTAAGCGTCGGAGCCGCCCGTCCACAGGATTTTGACGAACATCTGAAAACGCTGGATTTGCTGGAGCGCGCTGGGGAACTGCTGCCGCCCATTTTGAATCGATTAGAGCAGGCGGCGATCGAGGCACTTGGTGAATCCTGGTATCGAACCTGGCATGTTGGCTTACCGCAGCCCGAAGAAACCCCATACCATATCAACATTCCTATAATTCTCTGGCTGTTTAATCTGGTTCAAGCATACGATATGCACGACTTTGCCAAAATGCGGTACAACCTGCTGGGAAACGGCGGACACTGGTTCTTCGGCAGAAAAGCCGATTGCGCCAGCGAAGTTGACTTCACGCAATGCCTGCGAAATAGCCCCCATGCCAGCGAGATTCCTCAGATTCTGCGGTCTGCCGATCGGTTACTGGGGGGTGAAAGCGTGCGTCGCCTTTCGCAGCAGTCGTCTTAAACACGTTTTCAAGTTCTAGAGCGTGCCATTCGGAAAAAGGAGCTGAGGGATGAGCAAAAAGGTAAAATTGGGAATTCTCTTTCGCAGCATCCCTTTGCAGTATTGACGAACGGTTGATTCAAGGCTGCGGCAGTTTTGTTGTCCTTCCAATCTTTTTTCTCTGAGTTTGCTACATTCCGTTCAGGAACTCATGCTTGAGTAACGTCAGCGATAAAAGTCTGGCTGGCAATGAGGAAGCACCGCTTTCACAAAACGACTGTCCGCTATATAAATGTTTCAAGTCACTATCGTCTGGAGGTTCAATGAAAGTCGAAAAGCGCGGATTAACAGTCTGGTTCACCGGGTTGAGTGGAGCAGGTAAAACCACCATTTGCCAGGCAGTTGAAAAAGAATTGCGGGCACAAGGCTACAAGCTAGAGGTGCTGGATGGCGATGTCGTCCGTGAAAATTTGACAAAAGGGTTGGGCTTCAGTAAAGCCGATCGGGATGAGAACATTCGCCGGATTGGCTTTGTGGCGAATCTGCTGACCCGGAATGGGGTCATTGTTTTGGTCTCCGCGATTTCGCCTTACCGTGAAATTCGGAATGAAGTGCGAGAGAAAATTGGTGACTTTATGGAAGTCTACGTCAGCACGCCGATCGAAGTGTGCGAACAGCGTGACGTAAAAGGACTCTATAAGCGGGCAAGAGCAGGCGAAATCAAGAATTTTACCGGAATCGATGATCCTTACGAGCCGCCGCTCAATCCAGAAGTTAACTGCCAGACGCACCTGGAAATGGTGGAAGAGAGCGTTAACAAAGTAATGGCTCAGATCAAGTCCTACCTTCATCCTGAAGCACCGATCAGAATGGAGCCTAATTCGGCACAGCGCAGCGTCGCGTAGGGTCTGAGCTGAGGCGCGTTTTATTCGATGCTACAAGCAGGTGCGGAAGCGGGGTGAAAGTTCAGGGTAAGCGAGGGCACATCCCGTTTCCGTCCTTGCAGCGACTTATGCCACGGTTGCCGGGCTCCAGCCAGCGATCGTTCCATCGGCTGAATCCACGCCGCAGACTGCCTTTGATCTAGCAGGAGTGCGCGTCCTGGCAGTGGATGATGAAGTGCCAACGCTTCAGTTTGTCCGGTTTGTGCTGGAGCATGAAGGGGCGATCGTTAAGACGGTCACTTCTGCCGAGGCAGCTTTGCAGGCACTTGCCGCAGACGAATCAGAAAGCCAATTTGATCTGCTGATTAGCGACATCAGAATGCAGGAAATGGACGGCGATCTACTAATGCAGGAGATTCGCAGCCGTTCGGAACTTCAGAACCATGCCCTTCCCGGAATTGTCCTGACTGCCTGCACCTCTGCCAACAAACGGCAGGAAGCCCTTGCCGCCGGATACCAGTGCCACCTGGCAAAGCCTTTTGATCCTGAGGATCTGATTCAGGTGATTGGGCAGGTTTTGAGCAGGCAGGAATCGGCTTAGGAACAGGCGCGAATTTGCTCGATCGCTTCCTGGAGCCAGTCCAGATAGGTTTGCTCTTTGCGGCGGAGCAGTTCCAGCACGAGCTGATGAATCACCTTTTCGCGGCGGGCAGGCGGCTGCAGTGAAGGCATTTCCTGAGCAAGAGGAACATCGCGCTGCACGGCTTCACACTTTGCCAGCCGCATTTGATGGGCAGTTTGCTCTTGTTCGAGTAGGGCAACGATTGCTTCATTCGACAGGTCTGAGGCGAGGTAAAGCTGCATGAGCAACGGTTCCCGCACGATTGGCAAGGATTGGTGGGTCTGAAGCCACTGATTCAGTTCGGCTTTGCCTGCCTGGGTGATTTGGTAAACCTTGCGATTGGGGCGATCGTGCTGAATCTCGACGGTGCAATCTACCCAGCCCTGTGCCTCTAACTTTTCGAGTGTGCGGTAAATCTGCGACTGGTCTGCCTGCCAGACATGAGCGATGCAGTCGTCAAAACAGCCTGTTTTCAGGTCGTAGCCCGTCCTTTGCTGCTGCTGAAGCAGACCGAGAATGATGTGCGCGATAGACATTGATTCTTGTTAGGACGGCGACCCACCACAGGCAACGGGTGAGCAGGCGGCAGTTAGTGAGCAGGGTCTGGGGTGAGAACGCCATTCAGGAAAATATCTGCCATCCCTTCTGCCATTTCGATAAATGCCTGCGGCGATGCGCCCTCGGGAATAATCGAATCCTGGCTAAATCCGGCGATCGTAAACATTCCTAGAAACACCTGAGCCACAACACGCGGATTCATACGGCGATAAATTCCTTGATCCATGGCGGTTTGAAAGAAGGCTTCTGCCACGTCAGTCATTTTGACGATCACATCGGTTTGAATCTGCTGGCGCAAATCGGGGTGAAATTGCGCTTCTAGAAAGCAGACTCGCAGCAGGTCAGCGTTTTTGTGCAGGTTGAGCATTCGCTTTTTCATCACTTGGGCGATCGCTTTATAGCTGCCCATTTCGCTCAGTTCCGTCAACAGATCGGTGAGCAGTTCCACCCAGCCCTGCGTTGCGACTTCGATCAGAATCGCCTTCTTGCTTTCGAAGTGACGAAAAATTGTGCCTTCTGCCACGCCCGCAGCTTGCGCCAGATCTCGCGTCGTCGTCCCGTCATAGCCCCGCCGAGCAAACAGCTTTTTGGCTGCCTCCAGGATTCGGGTTTGCGTTTCCACTTCAGGCGGAACAGAGGGACGTGAGAAGCGCATAGTCGATCGGCATCCGGTGATGAGAAGGGATATGGCGATACTAGCGAGATTTGCGATCGAAGGGATTAATCAATCCGTAAAACTTTACAGAAGGTTAGGAAGGGGGGAGTTTGTTAAGTGAAAGAAAACAATAAAGGTTAGGGCAAATGTTGAAGGCGATCGTGATTAGCCGTTCGTGGTGATTGGCAACTGGTAACGGATCATGATTCATCAGGGTCACGAATGACCAATGACGAATAACAATTACTAAAGTAATCCCCCTGCCCTGGTTCTCCCACAATCCTTCCTTGAGTCTGCTCTCGAAACGGCTGCTCTTTCCATTGATGGATTCTCTGCTTTGGCGATTGAGGTAGGCTGAGTGCCTGTTCTGCTTTGCCTTCGCAGTTTTTTTCAGGGACTATGCAACTCGAACCGATTGTTTCCTTTGCTCTGCTGCTGGCAGTCATTCTCATTGTGCCGATCGCATTTGAGCGGATTCGGCTGCCCGGACTGCTCGGACTGCTCATTGCGGGCGTGATTTTAGGTCCAAATGCGCTGCGGCTGCTCAGCAATGAGTCGGAAACAATGCACTTACTGTCGGATATCGGTTTGGTGTACCTGCTGTTTGTTGCCGGGCTAGAAATTGACCTGGAACAGTTTCGTGCAACTAAGCATCGATCGGCGGGGTTTGGGTTTTTGACGTTTCTGTTTCCCCTGCTTACAGGGATTGCGGTCGGGCGAGTGTTTGGCTTTGGCTGGAATTCCTCGGTGCTGATTGGATCGCTGCTGGCATCTCATACGCTGCTGGCGTATCCGATCGTGAGTCGCCTGGGTTTGGTAAACAATGAAGCCGTGACGGTGACGATCGGCGCAACCATTTTTACGGACATTGGTGCGCTGCTGGTGCTGGCGATTTGTGTAGGCATCAATAAAGGAGATTTCAGCGTTTTTAGTCTGGCGAGCTTGCTACTATCGCTGCTGATCTATTCTGCGGTTATTCTGTTTGGCTTTAACTGGTTGGGCAAGGAGTTTTTTCGGCGATCGGGCGATGCAGAGGGCAATCAGTTTTTGTTTGTGCTGTTGGTGGTGTTTATTGCATCGATCAGTGCAGAACTCATTGGCATTGAAAAAATTGTCGGTGCGTTTTTAGCCGGGCTGGCAGTCAACACTGCGGTGGGAGAAGGTTCAGTCAAGGAAAAGATCCTGTTTGTGGGAAGTGTGCTGTTTATTCCCATCTTTTTTGTAAATACGGGGCTGATTATTAACATTCCCGGTTTTATCCGCAGCCTGGGCAATATCGAACTGACGCTGGCGATCGTCCTGGGCTTGATCGGCAGTAAGTTTTTGGCAGCACTCGGTACTAAGTTTCTCTTTGGCTACGGCTGGCGAGAAATGATTACCATGTGGTCGCTGTCGCTTCCTCAAGTTGCGGCTACTCTGGCAGCAGCGTTTGTAGGCTTTCGGGCAAACATTATCAGCGAAGATGTGCTAAATACCGTCATTGTCATGTTTGTGGTGACGGCAACGCTGGGACCGATTGTTACTGCCCGTGCAGCCAGTGGCTTAACCCCCAGCACTAACCTACCCGAAGCTTTGGCGATCGACTCTTTCAGCGACGCCCCAGAAGCGCATCGCCCATTAACGATCGTTGTGCCGATTTACAACCCCCAAACGCAGCGTAACTTGCTGGAAATGGCGGCTCTTTTCGCACGGCATGAGGCAGGCAGAATTGTGCCTTTGTCGATCGCGTCAGGTCATGTTCATATGGATTCGCCCCAAGTTGACTCTGACATTCAGCAAGGCGAAGCATTTTTGCGGCAGGCAACCGAAACTTGTCAAAGCCTGGGTGCAAACGCAACGCCCGTTTTAAGAATTGACGATGAAACCGCTCAGGGCATTAGCCGTGCCAGCCGAGAACAAAACGCCAATCTGATCGCGATGGGCTGGGGCAGAACGCAGGGCATCCGCGCCCGACTATTTGGTAACGTGATCGATCGCGTTTTATGGGCATCTCACTGTCCGGTGGCGATTATGCGCCTGCTCGATTCGCCCTCGAATTTCCGGCGAATTCTGGTTCCGATCGACAATCCTACTCGTGAGTCCATCCAGCTTCTGCTGTTTGCTGACATTCTGGAAGATGCCAACAATGCCAGCATTACCCTGCTGCATGTTTGCGATCGCTACAGTCCACCAGAGCGCGAAGCCTGGATTGAATCTCAGCTCAGGATGCTCGTTGCTAAATATGTGCCCTTTGTCTATCCCAATATTCAGATTGTGCGATCGGGCGATATTGCGGGGGCGATCATCGAAGCTTCACGCGCTCACGATCTGGTGGTGATGCGAAATTCACGACGACGCGATCGGGCGGCAGGCGAACTGATTCTGAGCGATATTACCAATCGCGCCCTGCGACACATCCCCTGCTCTGTTGTGATGATTGGCGAACCCCATGGCCACAAAGGACTGATGATGATGCGGCGGGCGCGACCGGTTCAAGAAGTAGGCGGGTCAATCACCTGAGGCAACCAGTCGAGGCAATTAACGAGGCAATCCAGCCTAAAAGTTTCAATAAAAAACCCAGCAGCCCCCTGCTGGGTCAATTCCATGAACGTCACTTATCTTTCCTTAAGATACGGGGGTCGATCGACGTTCTACCTCGTTAGAGTGGATCACCCAGGCGGGTGATCTTGCAATTGCAGTTATTCCACGCCTTCGATCCGGTCTTCCACTTCTTGATACAGCTCCCGCAGCAGATCCAGGTTTTCCTCGGAGGTTTCCCAGTAGCCGCGCCCGTTCACTTCCAGCAGGGTTGTGACGACCTTGCGGAACGAGTGGGGGTTGAGGTTCATCAGGCGATTCCGCATCTCCTCGTCTTTGATGAAAGTGGTGTTGGTGTCTTCATAGATCCAGTTGTCTACTGCCCCTGCGGTAGCAGACCAGCCCATTGTGTTCACCAGTCGCTTCGAGAGTTCGCGGACTCCTTCGTAGCCGTGGGACAGCATTCCCTCATACCACTTGGGATTCAAGAGTTTGGTACGAGCATCGAGACGGACGGTTTCCGAGAGAGTACGCACCTGGGCATTTGCCGTCGTTGTGTCTGCGATGTAGGCAGTAGGCTTTTTGCCGTCCTTCCGCAGCGTTTCCACCAGCTTTGTCGGGTCAGAGTCGAAGTAGTGGGATACGTCCGTCAGCGAAATCTCCGAGGAGTCGAGATTCTGGAACGTCACGTCTACCGTCTTCAGGGCAGAGGTGAACAAATCCTGGTTTTGATCCATCATGCCCGGATTGTCCGAGTTGAAGGCAAAGGATTTGCGCGACAGGTACATATTTTGTAGCTCTGCCTCGTTTTCCCAGGTGCTGTTTTCCACCGCCAGGTTGATGTTCGACGAATAGGAGCCAGAAGCATTCGAGAAGACGCGGCTGGCTGCCTGACGCAGGTTGATGCCCATGTCTTCTGCTTGCTTGATCGCGTGTTTGCGAACAAAGTTCATTTCCACAGGCTCATCGGCTTCCGCTGCCATTTTGATGGCGCGATCGAGCAGATTCATCTGGTTAATAAACAGATCGCGGAACACACCAGAGCAGTTCACCACCACATCGATCCGGGGGCGACCCAGTTCTTCTAAGGGAATCATTTCCAGCTTGTTCACGCGGCCCAGCGCATCGGGGACCGGACGCACGCCGACGAGCATCATTACCTGCGCTAGGGATTCGCCGTAGGTCTTGATGTTGTCTGTCCCCCAGAGGACGAAGGAAATCGTTTCCGGGTACGCACCGCCGTTTTCAGCCTTTTGGCGATCGAGCAGTCTTTCAACCACAATTTGCGCGCCCTGAACGGCTGCGGTCGTCGGGATGGATTGGGGATCCAGCGCGTGGATGTTCTTACCTGTGGGCAGCACATCCGGGTTCCGAATCGGGTCGCCGCCAGGACCAGGCAGAATGTATTCGCCTTCCAGACCTTTGAGCAGTGCGCCCAGCTCGTTATCCGCAATCACCTGCTTCAGACAAAACTCCAGATACTCGAACAGGGGCTTGATATCGTCGGCATTGACCTTCGGATAGCCCGATTGGGTCAGCGATTCAATCCAGGGTTCCTTGCGTCCGATGTTGAAGAAATTGAGCTTGGTGACTTTGGAGACGCGCCCTTCGGCATCGGTTTGTTCTTTCACCATGGCTGCGACTGCCGATCGCACCGCCTGATTGATGTTGAACAGCAGCTCCACATCCACCAGCACACCCCGATCGGAGTTTCGGTAAATCTCGTCCATCTCGCGTCCGATGCTTTCGGCAATAATGCGCTGAAGGCTCTTGATGCTTTCTTCGGGGCGATCGAGTCCGGCGATATTCACCAGAGTTGCGACGGCTTCTTCGGCAGACGGCGGTTTACCCACCACATGCAGACCACAGGGCAGCAGGCGCGACTCGATTTCCATCAGTTTGATGTAGACCTTGCCGATTAGCGAATCGCGATCGTCCAGACTCAGTTCAGAAGCGTCATTTTCAGGCAGAGTGATGTCCTTATCGAGGTTGACCTGGCGGCACTTCTCGATAATCGCATTCACGATCGGAATCGCCCGTCCGCTCTCCTTCGAGGTTTGGTAAGACGCGATCAGTTCGCTCAGTTCCTTCAGCCCTTTGTAAAGTCCGGCGTTTTCGGCAGGCGGGGTGAGGTAGCTGATCGTTTCGGCATAGCCTCGACGCTTGGCGATCGTCGCTTCGGACGGGTTATTTGCCGCGTAGTAGTAGAGGTTGGGAATCGTGCCAATCAGCGAATCGGGATAGCACTCATTTGACATCCCCATTTGCTTACCGGGCATGAATTCCAGCGAACCGTGGGTTCCAAAGTGCAGCACGGCATCTGCTTGCCAAACCCGCTCCAGGTAAGTGTAGTATGCCGCGAAACCGTGGTGCGGACTTGCCGATCGCGAGAACAAAAGCCGCATCGGGTCGCCTTCGTAGCCAAAGGTGGGCTGAATGCCAATAAAGACGTTGCCGAAGTGCTTACCAAATACCAGCAGATTTTCGCCGTCGGTATTCAGATGTCCGGGAGGCGCACCCCAGTTTTCTTCGAGTCGCTGGGAGTAGGGGGTTAATGCCTCGTATTCAGGAACCGACATCCGGTAGGCGATATTTAGCTCTGGGCTGGTGTACTGCGCCTGAGCATCGTGGATCACTTCCTGCATCAGGGCTTCTGCTGACTCGGGCACGTCCTGCACGTCGTAGCCGTTGTCGCGCAGAGCTTTTAGCACTTCGTAAATGGAGCCGAACACATCCAGATAAGCCGCTGTACCCACGTTGCCCTTATCCGGCGGGAAGCTGAACACCGTGATCGCGACTTTCTTGTGCAGCTTCGGCTTACGGCGCAGGTTGGCCCACTTCATTGCCCGCTGCGTGATTGCCTCGATCCGGTCTTGCAGCGCGATCGCCTTGCCCGTTGCACCATCCCGCCCAGAGAGAATGATCGGTTCGATCGCCCCATCCAGTTCGGGGATCGCAATCTGCAACGCCACCTGAATCGGGTGCAGACCCAGATCGCTGTCCTGCCATTCTTCGGTCGTCTGGAACACCAGCGGCAACGCCACCATATAGGGACGGTTCAATCGCTTGAGGGAGTCGATCGCCTTCGGGTGATCCTGACGAGCGGGACCGCCCACCAGCGCAAATCCGGTGAGGGAAATCACCACGTCTACCAAGGCCTGGTCTTTCTTGATCGGGTCATAGAAGTAGGCATCGACGGGCTTCGAGAAATCCAGACCGCCTGCAAAGACGGGCACGACTTTTGCACCCATGCATTCCAATTCCTGCACCATTGCTACATAGTGCGCGTCATCGCCGGTCACCAGGTGAGTTCGCTGAAGCACCAGACCGACGCAGGGAGCCAGGGGATCTTTCACATCTTCGGGGACATCCTGACGGGTGCTGTACCAGTTCAGGTACTCCTTCAGGTCTTCGTACATCTGGGGCGCGAGGGGATGCCAAATGCCCATGTCAGGATAGGTGACGGGATCGCGATAGACGATCGCCTTTCCAGACGGATTGCCAGAGGGTTTGACGTACTTATCCGCCAGCATCAGCAAAAAGTTTTCCAGGTTCTCCGAGGAGCCGCCCAGCCAGTATTGGAAGCTGAGCATAAAGTTCCGGGCATCCTGCGCTTTGTCCATCGGCAGGTATTTCAGCACCTTCGGCAGCGTATTGAGGAGCTTTAGCATTGCGTCCTGGAAGCTGCTGCCCGACTGCTCTTTGCGCTTCCGCATGAACTGGGCGATCGCACTCTTCGACTGACCCAACTGCGCCATCGAGAAAGTCCCCATCTTGTTCAGGCGCATCACCTGCGGCATGGAGGGAAAGACCACTGCCACATCTAAGCGATCGCGGTGGGGTTCGACCGCAGCAACGACTTTTTCTGCCAGTTCTTCAATAAAGATCAGCGAGGCGATAAAGACATTGGCTTCTGAAACATCCTTCTGAAGGGCTTCGTAGTTTTCAGGGCTGCGAAGTTCTTCTAACAAATAGCCGCTAATTTCGATCGCCAGATTAGGATTGTTCGCGTTGATCGATCGGACAGCCGCCGAGAGGGCACTCTGGTACTGCGGCTCTAGCACGACATAGACCACTTTGATCAGCGATCGCCCATTGAGGTTGTCGGGCGCGATATGCCTGATCGCGGGCTTGACGTGGGTGAACATGCGGTTAGGCTCCTTGGATTCTAGGCTGAGGCACGGGCTGTCGGGGTCGGGCTGCAACTGCAGAACGCAATAAACGCCTACAGGAAGATAGCAGTTCAGTCCAAGGCTAGATGATGAGACTGACCGCCGACAGTTTGAGGTACATAGGTGTTTGTACCATGAAAAGCCTTACCAAAAGGGCGATCGGGCGCTTAAGTGACACAAATTGATAAAAAAACTGTGCGATTTCTTTACACTCCGTTACAAAATTGTGAGTGAATGCTCATTGAATATAAAATCAACTTAATCAATATTTTGGGATTGTTCTGAATAGGGAAATTTATAGAAGGGGGAGAGGATGGTTGAATCTTTGCGAATGTTCTGCATCGCCCCCTAAATCCCCCAAAATTGGGGGACTTTGAGAAGAGCTAGTTTTTTTGGAATTAAGGGCGGGGGACAAACTTAGCCCTATGCGTCGTAGAAAAGGCTTTTGAACATAGCTACCATGACGATCGCTGCCTCTACTCAGTTCTGTCCCTCAGCGAGGTCTGTATCGCCTGTAATTAGCCTGTAAGTAGGAAGTCTGCAGCTGGGGCGATCGCACAGGCTAAAAACTTGGCGTGTTTGGGATCTGTAGGGAAATCAATGGATAAATGGATTGCGATCGCTTGTTGTAGAGCAGGAGAAAGATTCACAGAACAGTGTTAGAGCGCAATCGTTTCATTTTAGTGTTTGGGGCGATCGCTTCTGATCCAATCAATTCGAGGCAGGAGATTTTGGGCAAACTTCAAACTGCAACTGCGAGCGGTAGAAGCAAACATCAAACTCTATAAAGATGTTGACTTGTCCTAGGGTATTGTTCAGCGTTACGCATTGTCCTGAGTTTTAGCCGATCGCAATACTTCTAACATCGTATCTGCTGCTTCTGTCGCATCGTAGGGCGACCATACAGGGTAGGACTGATCGGGTTTGATTAAATCTGTTTCTTGTTGAGCAAGTTCAGAAATTAGAACCTGCATGACGTAGAGTTTATCTGCCCGACTCAGCCCTCGCAATGTTGAGATAAGTTCTGATGAAACCATGCAAGTTATTCGTCCGTTGCATGATGCTTGTTATACTGCGATCGCCATCCTTGCTAATCAAGCCACTGCAAAACCTGTATGCTGTCGTATTTTGGGATGACGAAAACCTAATACGATATCTTCTCTAGAAACACCTGCTTGCATTAAATCTGTCGCTACCCCTTCCTCAGTATCATCGTATTGCACCCAAACCTTATCACCAATCAAGCTGATGTGGATTGGGGTCGCATGAAGGTAATTATCACCATTCCAGCCCATATCTAGAACCAAATACTGCCCTCGCTCATCATCAAAAATGAGCTGAGAAGTGTAGCCATCAGGCAGCGTAGCACGATAATCAGCGTGATTTTGCAGGACGCTCTTAATAATGTTTTGGTATTTTAATCGGGTATCCATCGTACAATCGCCTCACTTTCATCATCAAAGACAATTAACTTGACCACCTGATTCTTGAGCAATACCTGTCCTAATTCTATAGTGAATACGCTGTTAAAGGTTGCTTGAGAGACCGCTAGATAAAGGCTGCGCTCGATGCCCATCTCGCTAAGAATTTGACGATATAGGACGTACTGCCCCAGTGCTTGCTCTAAATCTTTAACATCAGACTGTCCTACAAAGCTTTTCACTTCAACAACGATTCTTTGCAATCCCTTTTCGGCACTAATTAAGCGCTCTGCGCCCAGATCAGCCGATAAGCGCTTTTTACCAATTTGAAGCGGGAATGGATCATGTGTAATTGTCCATTCATCTTTTTGTAAGGCACGCTTCACAGTGTCATGGTAAATGTCTTTTGCTGGCACAGAAACCCTGAAGTAATGGAACTGTTGTTGCCAATATATAGCAGTTACTGTTGCTTTTGCTACCAACAGATGAGCTTCAAGTACGTTCTTATCCGAGACCAAGTGGCATAACGTTCCCGCTCACGGGACGCAGACAGCCTCTGCATCCCATCAATGACCAAATTCGTTCCGATGCAGCGGGATTGCTGAGCTGATGGCTGACTTAATATTGCATAAATCAAAGTTAAGTTAGATCAGTCTATAAGAATAATAATTGTTAAGATTCCGGCGTGAATGTCTGATCTTTAATTTTTATGCTAAAAACAGCTTAGTCTCAGTAATTACTTAACTTCTATGCGTCCCAAAAACAGCGCATATTATGAAATTAAATTTTGGCTCAGTAATATTACTCCAAGAAGTATTTTGTTTTCATGCTTCATTATCTTTAGCTCAGTAGTCGTTGGTTTAGGTGATGCACAATCTTTTTTCACAGGAGATAGCAGTCCTATCCCAGAGTCATGGACTACTTTAAAGAACAAGCGAAATGCTCGAATAATTGCCACTTGCTTTATAGTTTTACCTGGGATAGCTGTTTTGATAAGTGACGGATTAGAAAAGAAGAAGCAATTCGAAGAACTTTCAAGAATCACAAAAGATTTTACTTTTCCACACTTAGAAACAAAATTAAATGAGTTTTGTGAGGATCTCAAAAAATCCTTTGGGTTGAGTAATGAAGTTAGAATTTATATTGCAATACCTATCAGAAAAGGATTCATTAACTGGAAGATTCAAATAGTTTGTCGAAGCAGGAATGTTATTGACAGGGAATTGTATGCTTCGTTTGAATTTGGTGAAGGAGCGTATGGCTATGCATTTAATACAATAGACAAGAATAATCAACACAGGACTCTGACTATTCAACTAATGCCACCCTCAGAAATTCCTTCCAACTATAAACACTTAAGTGATAACAACAAAAGTTTTGTAAAATCAGATTTAATAGGATTCCTCATCACGCCGTCTTTTGAAAAAGATTTCTTGAACGGTGTGCTTATTATTGATACAAGTGATCCCTCTGATATGTCTAAACTAATTCAACCAAGATTACAAAGTCACGTTCTCGACTGGCTAGGCGTTGATACTCAGGTGATAACTCTCCTTTGGAGGATGACTACATATGGAAACTGGTGATGACAATGTAACCTCAAGAGAGCTATCTTCCCAACAAGATATGAATACTAGCTCTGAAAATCAGTACGTCTATAACCAAGTTCAGATAGGCTCTGGCTCTCACCAAAGCTATGTCGTCAATATTACTACTTCTGATCAACAACTTATTCAACAGCTAATACAACAATCTGGTGACTCTATCCGTCCTCGTATCGAGCAAGCTCTTTTAGCTGTTGTCAAAGAGGAAATAGTTGCTCGACTAAAGTCTTCACTGCACAGGGAAGTGCTAATTAATCTGGATAAACAAAACCAATCTCGCTATGTAAATCCTCGGAGATATGAAATTCAAACTGGAAGTGTATCTACTATACAAGTTTCACCTGAGGCAAGGACTATAGATGTTTTTGAACGAGCAGATATTGCAGGTAGATTGCTGATTTTGGGTGAGCCTGGTTCTGGTAAAACGACAACATTATTAGATTTAGCTCAAGATCTACTTCACAAAGCCGAAGTAGATCCAAATCATGCTATTCCTGTACTGTTTAGTTTGTCTACATGGGATACTTCGCACAGAGTAATACAAGATTGGCTAATTGCAGAACTGAAATCTAAATATGGTGTTCGAGCAGATACTGCTAAAAAATGGATTGAAAACCAAAAACTTTTACCACTTCTAGATGGATTAGACGAAGCAAGAATAGAGCATCAAGCAGCTTGTATACAGTCAATTAATCAATGGCTACAAAGCAAACCATCTCTATCTATGGCTGTCTGTAGCCGCCGAAAAGAATATGAGCTTCAGGCACATAAACTACAATTAGAGGGGGCAATTTATCTACAAGATTTAACAAATCAGCAGATTCAGGATTATCTTACACTGTTGGAGAAATCAGCTCTTTGGCAAATACTACAAGCTATTCCAATACTGTTGGAGCTGGTGCGAAAACCTTTGTTGTTAAACATCACAATCTTGGTGTACCAAGAGATTGAGATCGAAAATAGAAAGAATTTAACCTCTACTTCAGATTTTCTAGAGTATCTCTTAGACTCTTATGTGCATAGAATGCTTAGTCGTCCCCTAGATACTTATCTCTATACTCAAAAGCAAACACCATCGGCAAGACAAGCTCGACAATGGCTGGTTTGGCTTGCTCAACAGATGGCATATAGAGGATTAGATGAATTTTCAATTGAGAGAATAGATCCTTCTTGGCTCAGAACCCCATCTCAAAAATTTAGTTATAGGTTGATACTAGGAATAATTCTTGGAATGATCGGCGGCTTAATTTTTGGTTTGATTTTTGGATCTCTAACTGAAATAGTCCTTGGTTTTTTTGGATGCTCAGTTGTCGGTTTTACTTTAGGAATAACTAATAGAATAAGCTATTCCCAAGATACAGAAACTCAAAGATTACCAAACGGTACAATCTATGAACTTGGGAGGACTGCCATCATAACAGGAACATTTTCTGGACTGCTAACTAGCTTGTTGTTGATTTTGCAAAGTCTCGTTACAGGTTTCAGAATTGGAACGGGTATTGGCTTAATCAGTGCATTATTTTTTGGTGGTTTGGTGTGTTTACAGCATTTTGTATTACGGCTTATTCTTTGGAAAAGCGGAAATTCACCTTGGAATTATGCTCGTTTTCTCAACTACTGTACTGAAAGGTTCATACTTCAGCGTGTAGGAGGTTCTTACCATTTCATTCATCGATTAATGCTAGATTATTTTGCAGCAATGCCGTATTAGGAAAAGTACCTTATCCCAAAAACTGTAAATTCCGATTCCTTCAAGTTTAAGCTCTCTCAAAGGCTCTGAACCCTAAATACCTTTCAAACAATTCGCGATGTCTCTACCAAGATATGAAGCAGCCCAACTCTTGATTAGACTGAACTCATTCGGGCTATCTGCCCTCCATAGGTGGTTAGACTGAATTTATTCCGTCTAATTGCCTAAACTCGATATTAGCCCGGCAATTGTTCTGCACAATATCCCAAACAAGAACATTAGCCAGAATTCCTCAGCGTTTCTTTACTTTGTGTGTCCTTCCATCCGGTCTAATCCGCTAGGACAGGAATTAGCAAGAACGATCGGGTTAAAGGAAAATTCAATGTGAAGCAGTTTTTCAAGGAAAGTTGCCTAAGAAATCTTGGAGTACGCTTGTCTACAAAGAAGGTTTCCTCTATCCTGATCAACACTGGTTATTGAGTACCAGTAGACAAAGCTTAAGGTGAGGACGCTGATTAGAAGTGTTGGCGCACGACTAACCAGCTAACCTAACTTCCTGAAGGAGCAGGAGGCTAGGCTGTGATGATCTTACGATCGATCGCCTTGCTAATGCGAAATGAGTGGTTGGGAAAACCACGCCTTAGGCTTTTCTTCTCTACAAATCAACGCTTAGCGAGGCAAAAATATCATGTCTACAGAGTTCAGTGAACTGCTGCCATTTTCCGATGGCGAGAAAGGGCAAATTTGGATCATTGGTTCACGAGAATGGGTGAATCACCGGATTAACGAGTTCTATGTAAAACGGATTGCAACCGATCGCGTTCAATTCACGCCCATTATTCCGGCTCCGTTTGCGCCAGGGAAATTTATGAGCGTGCTTGAGCAATAAGCGAGGCAAAAAAATCAGGGGTGGAATTGTCCCACTCCTGATCGAAGGCTCAAACAAATTTGTCGATCGCCTGAAGTTTTACTGCTCTACTTTGACTCAGGCAGCATACATTTGTCGCTGTCACAGCCTGCCGGACCCGCTTCGCTCAGTTCTCCCGAATCGTAGCGGCTGAGGGCATAGTGGAAGTCATCAGTTTGACGACGTTCGACCACTTCACGGCTGAGGCGATCGTACTCTTCTTTTGTAATCGGCTCAAAGGGCAGACGCGGGAAGGTCTGGTGATCATCGAACCGGGCCAGCAGCGCGGCAGAGATATAGCCTTCGTTGTTCTGGATTGCGTCGTAGATTCGCTGTGCCAGTAGCTCCACTTCGGCTTCGCGGAGTTCGATCGTTGCAGACGTGTTGTGCGTCGTGTAGTGCCGCTGCACCTGCATATAAAAATCCATCTGCGCCAATGCATTGAACTTAGAGATCTCGACGCGATCGGCTCCTGGAATATTTGCCCAGGGCACTTCGACCGGAATCTCAACCAGCCACTCGGTACAGCGCGGATCAAAAGCATCGTCTAGCAGCCGTCCCTGTTCGTCTTTATCGGACTGAGAGGGAACAATCTTGTAGCCGTACTCCAGACAAGCGAGCGCGACCGGATCGTTTTTGCGGAACGTGATGCGGCGAATAAACCGCTGCGCTTTGGGCGGATGCCAGCCCGGACTTGCACTTGTCAGGAGCGACTTGGTTCCCGCAGGCTGAACCGTCGTACAGCGATTGGGACGCTGCAATTTGTGACGATCGCAGTAATCCCACACCACGCGCTGCACCGTTTCCTTCCATCGCATCAGATATTCTTTTTCGCGCTGCTTGAACTGCAAACCCGTCATTGTATCAGGACGACCCTGCTCCCACCAGTGCAGCCACTCCACGCCAAATGCCTGCACAAAGAAGTCAAACAGCCCGGTGAACGAAACGCCCACAATCGGATCGATCGATCGAGAATAGCGATAGCGCGGCTCCTGGAACTGGTGATTCAGCAGGGCAGCAACCGAAAGGGCAGCAGCAGTAAAGGCAGCTTCCTGGTCTTCCAGATTGTTGGGATTGAGCTGATTGAGATGGACTTCCGCTAAGTTGCAGTGGAAATTTTCGCCCAGGATCTCACCACAGGGGTTCAGCCCATAGCGTCCTAGTCGATGCTGTATCTCCTCGTCAGCAATTCCTGGAACCTGCTGCTGAATCCAGGCGGCGCCATTACCCTGCACATAAGCCTGGAGGAATTCAGATTTTAATTCAGCCGTTTTTAGCAAATCGGCATTGCTGCGGGCGATCGCCTCTGGCGCAAACTGAATCGCTCCTTCCCCCGAATAAAACTGTTTACGAACAGCATCAGTGCATTCTTCCAGGGTTGGCTTGCGATGGAAGACACGAGTGTGGTTTGCCATTCGCAGCACGTCACGTTCCGGGTCGATGCGCCAGTTCCCCTCCGCATCCTGCATCCAGAGGTTGTCTTTTGCAGTTGCGCCGAGCTGATCATCGGCATCAAACTGTCTCATCCCTGCGCTGCGCCGAATGTTTCCGGCAACCACACAGGCAGCCGCTTCATCGATCAGCAGGCAGCACTCCACCGAAGTCAGCTTTCGTCCGCTCCCTCCATTCTGCGAAGCACTCGCCTTGTTCAAAATTGTCGCGCAGCGATCGTAAAGCGCAGGCAGACGAATTGGGTTTGCCATGCCGCCAAAGCCCTTGAGCCGCTCACCTGCGGGACGCACCTGGCTGAGATCGATCGTGACTTCTACAGTGTCAGTAAAGCGTTCATCTGTAGAGAGTTCCAGCAAAGTCTGGTAGGAATCGACCCATCCTTTACGGCTATCGCCCACGCGAATTAGCACCTGATTCCCGTTGATTTCAACCGTCGTTTCATCTTGTCGGGTTTCAGCGGAAGCCATCCCAACGTCGCCCTGCATTTTTACCGTGAGGCGATTGCGGATAGCAGGCAACAGAGAAATGTATTTGGGTTCCAGCATTGCGCCTGTACCGCAGCCCATCATGGCGAGATCCATCATCAAGCCAAAGGCACGCCAATCCGTGACGTTTGTGCTGGTGCAGTTGTATGCGCCGGAGAAGTTTTCGGGCTTTTGAATCCAGCTCGTGCCGCCCACCCACAGCCAGCGACCGGAAGGTAAGCTTTTTAGCTCTTGCTGCATTCGCCGCAGCAGGTCGGCTTCTTCGGGAGTCAGGGTGCCCAGTTCAACAATGCCGCGCAGCGTTCGATCGCAAACCTCATCCCAGGATTCGCGCAGATTTGCCGTTTTCTCACCGCGACGGCTATAGGTGCGGAAAAACACTGGGTTGGCAGCAGGAGCCGCTTCAGGGAATGGTTGAACGGTGCGGTTGCGTTCGAGGTCTTGAACCATGGTGCGTCCTCGTTGGGATGACAGCAAGCGTAAATGACAGGTGGTTAAAAAACGAAATCAGGCGGCAAGAAAACCCTATGGGTAGGGATGTCTGGCGTTAAGCAAAACTATCCTACTCTAGATCTAGAGATTTGACACCGATCGATCAAGAACCGATTGGAGAAAGCTTAAACGCTAATTCTGGGTAAAAATCGCAGTCCTTCTCCGCTTTATTGTGACAACTCTCCCAGGGGGGATGATCTGCCGCAAGGGACAGACTATGGGTTCGGAGAAAGTTTGAAAAGCCGTCGGTGATTGAAACTGCAAATTAAAACTGCAAAACACCTACGCCACATTTGCCCGTGCGCCACACTGAGCAGCATAAGCGATCGCCAATCCATCCGCACTATCATCGGGGGAAGGCGGCTTGGGCAATCCAAAAATGTGCATCACAGCCTGCTTGATATCGTTTTTGCTGGCTCCATACTGAGCAACAGCAGCTTTCACCTGGGACTGGTGCAGAAATGTGATCTCGCTCAATCCCCAGTCGCCTAACGCGAGTTCGATGACGCCCAACGCCCGCAGCACCTTTCCCGCATTAGTGTTATCGCGCCCAAAAAAGGGCATCTCGACCGCCGCAATATCGGGCTTCACCATGTCGCACAAAGCTTTAATGTCTGTGTGAATCTGGCTGAGGCGATCGTACATGGGCGATTTTGCCGGGGTTTTAATGACGCCGTATTCTAGTGCCTCACTGCCCCGAATCACACCAAAACCAATGGTTGCGATCGCAGGGTCAATGCCGAGAATCACGCAGTTGTTGAGATCGAGTGAGATAGTCATACGAGCAATTGTACTGCTCATCACGATGGTAATGAGTGATTTACTCGTTTGAGCCGCTTTTTTCGTCACTTTTTTCACCACCGACTCGAAGCAAATCCGGCGATTTGGAAAGGCAGTAAAGGTCTTTCGATAGCGTGTAATCGGAGATCGACTGACCTCAAAGCCAGTAATTTTGTCAACGCTCATTGCGCGATCGAATGGAGTTAATTGATCACCTCTCTATAATGCAGCCCCCTAAATAAATAAGTAGAGTCGAGATCAGGCATTTTTTCGCCTTTCAATGGTAAATTAGACGGGATTGAAAAGCATTTAGATCGTGAGAATTATCATTCGGAGAGAGGTCTCGGAGCAAGGTTTAAAGAGTTTTAGTTCAATCAAAAATTCGGCAGAACTGGATGAGCTAAGCCTCCAATTGCTGCCGAAATTTGCAATCTTTTGTTTTTAATCGAGGATTGTCCTAAAATCCTCCAAACCCAAAAGGGGTTAGAGAATTATTCGTCAAGATAAATCTTTTCACCGTGTTCTTCGATATACATCGGCGGCTCGATCGCAAAGTTATCAATTCTGCCGGACTCGTCGATCACATAACCGTCGGTCGTGTGAAGGTCGTCTTCGCCACCTTCCTGCTTTGCAAACTCTTCGAGCTGGTGAATATTTTGCTCAACATCGACGTTGGAGGGAATCCGCGCTTCAGGGTCATTCACCGCGATCGACTGAGCGGTTTGAACGCCCCACTGGTCGCCAGGTGCACCCCGACCGGGTTCTGCTTCTGCCGGATCACCCATGTTCGGATTTTGATTCGTTGTTTCTTCCATGATTTTTCTCCTTAAATTCAGCGCAGTATTGCTCTTTTTCTGGCAACCCGCTTTTACAACACTTCTTAGATAAGGGTGCTAATTTCGCTCGGCAATGTCCTTTTATCAGTCCTCAAAAGAGTACAGCGATCGTGAAATCGAGCGATTCTCCCGTTTGAGATAAATCCAATCGATCGTCTTCTCTCTCCCAGGTGGAATTTCATCCTGGCGTTTTACCCTGAATGAGGGTGTAACCGATTACGGCTCAAGAATTGTCGGGATTAGCACTGAATCGATCGCGTGAATCACTCCGTTATCGGTCAGAATATCCATTTGTATTACCTGAGCATCATTCACCTTAATGCAGTCTGCATTCTGCTCCACAATCACGATCGATCCTTCTGCCGTGGGTGCTTCGTGAATTTCTGCCAGATCATCCGATCGCACATCGCCAAACAAAACGTGATACAGCAAAACCTGCTTCAGCTTGTAGGTATCCTGCATCAAATCGTTCACAGTTTCTTCGGACAGCTTTGCAAAGGCTTCGTCAGTGGGAGCCAGAATCGTATAAGGTCCTTCTCCCTGGAACATTTGCTCAATATCAGCCGTTTTAAACGCATTCATGAGTTGGCTAAAAGAGCCAGCCTGCGCTGCGGTTTCAAGGATCGCGGTCATGGATTATTCTCCTGCTCAAAAGAGGGTCTCTTCCTAAGAGATAGATGGAATTAGGAAGCTCTACATCCTTCAAAGGGCAGTGTTGTGGGAGGAGAAAATATAGCCGGACCTAAACTACCCCCTACGACCCAAACGGCTTCGGCTCGATCGCCATCTTTTGCTCGATCGCCTTAAAAAACCGTTCTGCTAACACAGCATTTGCCTCATCGGTAACGCTGGTGGGACTGAGGAAAACCTGCCCGGGGGTGTTAGCGTAAAGTTGATGCAGGTCTAGCACAGTGGAGTTGGCAGTGCCTTTGGTGACCTGCTGAGCCGCAGCGACAAGTTTGGGGTAAGCCGTCTGGACTCGCTTCGCGTAGCTGTCGCCCAGTTCCGTCAGGATGGCTTTTTCTTCGGGCGTGAGGACGCTTTGCTGACGGGTGCTGATTTCGGGCTGGAGTCCGATCAGGAGCCGCTTTTTGCTGGCGGTGGTCCAGCGCACCATTTGCAAGAGATGATTTCGGTAGCGAGAAATTCGCTGATCCAGCTCGGTGGTATCGGTGGGCAGGCTAGCATCAATCGTCCCTGTTGCCGAGAGCAGATTAAGCGGAGCTGTAGGCGTTGTTGATTCTGAAGGCGATCGCAGCACAAATCGCTGTGTTCCCTGCACCAAATAAAGCTGATTCAACCAGCCCTGAACGGTTTCTTTCGCTTTTGCTCCTACTGGGTCACGATCGCCCTTCAGCAGGGCATCCAGCCCGGGAATGTCAACGCCTGCCTGAGCGCTGGGCAATAGCAGATCCTCGTAGCTGTTGAGGATAATGATCCAATCAGGATTGTAGTTCGCGACCTGCTGCATCAGCATCGACAGATCGTTGCCGGAGGCGTAGCCGGGAACCGCCGCATTAATCACGCGATACTGGCGTTCCTGAATCCGGGGAGGACGGGTAAGCACCTGCTCGACCTGATCAGCACGGTAAGGCAAAACCGTAGGCTGAAACTGGTTGGGTTTACCGCGCTGTGCCTTAACGCGATCGTTGAGCAGCGTTTCCAGCCGATGGGTAAAGGTTGCCTGATCGTTGGAGCTAAGCTGTCCAAATGCCATGCCGCCGCCCAGCACAAAGATTCGCATCTCGCCTTCTGGCTTCTGAAGCGGAACCGGATCGGGGTCACGAAATCCCTGAGCGTTAATCGTCCAAAAAGAAGTTTTTTGATTGGGCTGAAGCTGGTAGCTCATGAGCGGATTTCGCAGCGCACGCAGGTTTCCCTGATAGGGCAAATCCTCATAGGCTTGTCCACGCGGGTCAGCAAAGCCAAGCTGGTACGCCTGCACTTGCTTTGCCCAGGCGGATTCGTCGCCAAACCACCGCGTTGCACCACCCGTTGTCCCAACGATCGCCCGCATCAAAAACTCTAAGCCGATCGGCAAACTGAGAATCAGCAGCACATAGAGCCACCAGGGGCGAGACTGCGTTTTGCGTTTCCAGGGGCGATAACGAGGGGAACGGCGAAACATAGTAGCAATCCTCATTCACAACTGAACTGCATTGGTCTGTTTTTGGTCTGTTGGTTGAAGGGCGATCGATTCCGATCATTCAACCTCGCTTCCGATCATTCAACCTTGCGATTGAGAACGCTGATATTGAATTCTCGGACAACTCCCTTCGGCAGCACCCAGACTAAATACAATCATTCGTCTTCGTCCTAATCTCACGAATTCTTTTCAACCCTGCTGGCAAACTGACTGAAACCTACTCCTCTAGCCCGAACCAGTAATCGATCGAGAATAGAACTCATATCGGCTAAAATTTGCGATCGACTTTCCTTGGTTACAACAGGAATATGCACAAACAAACAGTCGCAGGCTGAAGCTTGATCCCAATCATTCAAGGTGTAATCCAACATTGCATAATACAGGCTATTGCAGACATACCGCCCTGCATCTTGACTAATTTCTGTAATCAACAGCCCTTCCACCAAAGAATTGAGATCAATCAAAGTTTGATACGTCCTGCCCCGAACCGTCGCCTGCTGCTCTAAACTAATCCGCGATCGAGACTCCGCCAAGCCGCACAACACCAAAATTTTAGGCTGAAGCTGCTTGAGTTTAGCGATTGTGATTTCTTTCGCCACGGGCAAATTTACAGGTAACTGCCGCACCAGTGATACCGACTCAGGCAACCCCCGCTCCTGCAAACCCACCAGCACATCATCCGACGCATTCGATCGCTGATGCTTCCGCCAGGGCGCAAAAGAAGTCAAAATCAACGCAGTTTCCATCGCAATTCGCACCGCTTATTCAAAAATCACCAGAAGCTAGCCAAAGCGGATGTTTGAAAGAGTAATAATCCTGACTCAAACCACCTCCGTGACCCCAATCCTGGTGAAACCAAACCGCCCTCACGCTCAAAATCCCCCAGAACATCCTCAAACCCGCACAACAAATCCTACCTCATCTCCCATCCCCTCATCTCCCCATCCCCCCTCATCTCCCACCCCTCACCCCCATTCCCTGCTATAACTAAAAACATCCCAATGGAGAACGATCAATGACGATCATCGCTGTGGTGGATTACGACATGGGCAACCTGCACTCTGCCTGCAAAGGCTTAGAGCGAGCAGGCGCAACGCCCCTGATCACAGACTCAGTGAAAGACCTGGAGCGGGCAGATGGGGTGGTGCTGCCGGGTGTGGGTGCGTTTGATCCAGCCATTCAGCATCTTCGATCGCGTGACCTGATCCAACCCATTCGCGACATCATTGCCAGCGGCAAGCCATTTTTGGGAATTTGTCTGGGGCTGCAAATTCTGCTGGAAGGCAGTGAAGAAGGGCGAGAACCGGGGATTGGCGCAGTGCGCGGCGTAGTGCGTCGATTTCAGCCAGAACCCGGGCTGACGATTCCCCACATGGGCTGGAATCAGCTTCAGTTGACGCAGCCGCAGTCGCCGCTCTGGAAAGATTTGCCGAATTCCTGGGTGTATTTCGTTCACTCTTTTTATGCTGACCCAGTGCGAAGCACTTCCCTTTCTGAGGGAATCGATCCTTCTGTCACAGCAGCCACCATTACCCACGGCAGCCAAACGGTGACGGCAGCCATTGCCCAGCAAAACTTGATGGCAGTTCAGTTCCACCCAGAAAAATCCTCTTCTGCCGGGCTGCAAATTCTCTCGAACTTTGTTGCTTTTGTGAAACAGCAGCAGCCTGTGGGAGCAGTTTCTCGCTAGCGTTCATGTCGCTTCGGATCTACGGCAATCGTCTCCTCAAAACCTTACCGGGACAGGCAACTCGTCCGACTCCGGCACGGGTGCGAGAGGCAGTATTTAACATCTGGCAGGGCACGATCGTAGGCTGTCGCTGGCTGGATCTTTGCTCTGGCAGTGGGGCAATGGCAGCAGAAGCTCTTTGTCGCGGTGCATCGTCGGTTGTGGGCATTGAGCAGTCGAGTCGGGCTTGCACGGTGATTCGGCAAAACTGGCAGCAGGTCGCCAAACCCGATCAGACCTTTCAGTTACTCCAAGGCGACGTGGTGCAGCGATTGCTCACCCTCAAGGGACAGCAGTTCGATCGCATCTATTTTGACCCGCCCTATGACGGCAATTTGTATGAGCCCGTGCTGCAAGCGATCGACCAGCATGATCTGCTTGCTCCAGCAGGAGAGCTAGCTGCCGAACACAATCCCAGCCGGGCAATGCCAGAAGCGATCGGCACACTGGTGCGCGACCGGCAAAAAGTCTACGGCAATACGGCAGTGAGCTTTTATCGATCGCAGGCGTAGGACATCAGCTACAGCAGCGAATTCACAAAATCGGTGAGACGCTGCATTCCCTCATGAATGGCATCCAGGCTGGCGGCATAAGAAAGGCGAATACAGTCATCTGCGCCAAAGGCAATTCCCGGCACGGCAGCAACCTGCTTTTTCTCTAGCAGCGCATCGCAGAAATCGAGCGACTTCACTCCCAGCTTGCCAATGTTGGGAAACACATAAAATGCTCCGTTGGGCGGCGGACAGGTAAAGCCAGGAATGGCATTGACATAATCTAAAACCACCTTGCGCCGCTCTGCAAAAGCATTCACCATTTCGGTCACACAGTCCTGGGAACCTTCGTAAGCCGCGATCGCCCCATACTGAGCAAAGGTGCAAACGTTTGAAGTGCTGTGTCCCTGGAGCGTGGAAACCGCTTTGACGATCGGCAGGGGAGCTGCCAGAAAGCCAATTCGCCATCCAGTCATCGCATAGGTTTTGGCAAAGCCGCTGCTGACGATCGTTTTTTCAAACAGTTCGGGACTCACCGCGCCAATGCTGAGATGCTCCGCTCCGTCGTATAGAATCTTTTCGTAGATTTCATCGGATACCACCCAAATATCATGCTGAGCCACGATCGCCGCCAGCGCCCGCACTTCTGCCGGAGCGTACACCATTCCGGTCGGGTTAGACGGCGAGTTGAGGATAAACATCCGGGTGCGCGGCGTGATTGCCTGCTGAAGCTGCTCTGGCGAGATCTTAAAGCCGCCTTCGACCGTGGTGGAGACGATCACGGGTGTGCCGCCTGCTAGCTTCACCATTTCGGGGTAGCTGACCCAGTAAGGCGCAGGAATGATCACCTCGTCGCCCGGTTCGATCAGCGTCATCAGCAGGTTAAACAGCGAGTGCTTGCCGCCATTCGTCACGACGATATTTTCCGGCTGATAGGGCAAGGCATTATCTTTCTGAAGCTTGTGAGCGATCGCTTCTCTGAGTCTCGGTTCGCCTGCCACTGCCCCATAGCGGGTTTTACCTTGCTTTAACGCGGCTTCTGCGGCGGCTCGAATATGCGCTGGAGTATCAAAATCGGGTTCGCCTACGCTGAAGCTCAGCACGTCGATGCCTTCCCGCTTCATTGCCTTTGCTTTGGTATCGATCGCTAACGTCAGCGATGGTGTGACATCCCCAATCCGTGCTGCCAGTTTCATGCTTACCCCAAGACTCACAAAACTCTGAAGATTAATCGCCGCGATGCGCGTTGCCAGTTTCCCCTACCGGGTCATCGACTTGCGATCGGGTCTTTTCCACTGTAATTCAATCCACCCTACTGTATTGCAAAAGCAGGTATCAGAATGTCATGCCATCGTTATATTTATTAAGCCTAAGATATTTATTCTGGTTCTTTTTCTTTAGCGAATGCTGTCCTTGCAGTACCACACCGTTTTTGTTGCCCTTGCCGATCGCGATGGCCGGCTTGTCCCCTTCTATCAAAATCTGCTTGGACAGCCTCCTGACTTAGAGCTTCCGGGCGTTTATGCCGAGTTTCAGCTTGCCGGACTGCGGCTTGGTATTTTTCAGCCCAAAACCAATCACCAATCCGAATTTGAATCGCTATCCAGCGGCAGTATGAGCCTTTGTTTTGAAGTGCCGCAGCTTGAAGTGGCGATCGATCGACTCACCGCAATCGGATATCCACCCCCCGGAACGATCACCACTGCTTCCCACGGGCGCGAAATTTATGCCTATGACCCCGCCGGAAATCGGCTAATTTTGCACGAATCTTTGCAATAAACTAAGCTTTTGCCCAATCAGATGCCATTGAATGATCGCAAGTAGTAAGTTAGTGAGAGCCTTTCCAATGTTCTTTTCGCTTACTTTTTCTCATGCTTACGTCGGGATTGTCTCTCTGCTTTGCCGTTTTCCTGACCCTGATGCTTTGGTTAGGAGCCGCTGCAAATGTGACTGCTCAAACCTTGTTTCCGGTTCCTCTGTCTTCGCCTGCGATCGCCTCAACACTGTTTCCAGATGAAATTGCAATGGCAGGAAAACCGCTCTTTCACTTTTCTGGTCAGCGTCCCGACCACTTAGGCGCTGCATCGGGTAAATTCGCCCCCTGCCCTGCCACGCCAAACTGCGTTAACAGCCAGACTACTCCCACCGATCAGGAGCATTTTATTCAGCCGATCGCCGTTCGCTCTAACCCCAGCCAAGCAATGGCAACGCTGAAGAACGTGATTCAAGCCCTCGATCGCACCGAAATCATCGCTGATTCACCCGGCTATCTTTACGCTGAGTTTACCAGTGCCCTGATGGGCTTTGTGGATGACGTCGAATTTGCGATCGACCCAGCAGCAAGGGTGATTAATGTGCGCTCTGCTTCTCGTCTGGGCGAGTCTGACCTGGGCGTTAATCGCAAGCGCATTGAAACGATCCGGGCGAAGTTTGCACAGCTAGAAGCGAATTCTCCTAGCTAAATCCAGCAAGTACCAGCACCGCGGCTGCGACCAGCGCCAGAATCGTCAATACTCGCCCCGCATTCGGACTGCCTTTCCAGGAGTAATTTTTATCTTTCATCAGGTTATTCCTGCCCGTTAACGTGCTGCCTTGGATTTGCCTTATTTTCCCACGTTTGCCCTACTTGTCTTCTGCTTCAAGAAGGACTACCTGCTCTAGGCAAAGCCCTTTCTAATGGAAACCTCACTGCACTCCGAAGACAAGGTGATCGCGCGGTGACGAAGATCACACCAAAGGATGATTACGATCCTGTTACCCGCGCTTGTAGAACTGCATACTGTAGAAGACTCAACTCTAGCCGAGTCATCAACAGGGAACACACGACTTGCCGACAGCTTCTTTTTGGACTGTCGGTTTTTTGTTGGCTAACTTTGCAACCTTGTATTCCCAAATTTCCCCCCTCGTTATCTGCCAATCTCCAGCCATCCCCTCCCAATTCCCCCTTTGGCAGTTGGACGATCGCCCTTAGATGCCTTAAGATACAGTCTTTGCAAAGAGAAATTCTTATCCGACTGAGCGCACCCCCACGCAAGACTCATGGCTAGTGATGATCAAATGGATCTGTTTAACCTGGCGGGAATGGCTCCTGCCGCAGATTCGGCTCCGGCTGCTAACTTTAACCCTGATCTAATTCCCACCGATGTCAAAGTTCCGATTCCATCTGGGATCTATCGCTCAATGGAGCAGATCTCAGAGCACTGCAATCGTTGTCATCGCTGCGAACTGGGCAAAAATCGAACTCATGCAGTCGTGGGGCGAGGCAATGATAAGGCTCCGATCCTGATTGTGGGAGAAGGTCCGGGGCAAACCGAGGATGAAACCGGACTGGCGTTTGTAGGAAAAGCAGGACAGCTCCTGGACAAAATTCTGGCATCGGTGCAGATCACTGAAGACGACTACTTTGTCAGCAATATCGTCAAGTGCCGTCCTCCCGACAACCGAACTCCAACCGTGCAGGAAATGGATGCCTGCCGTCCGTATTTGATGGAGCAGATTCGCATGATCGACCCCAAGATTATTCTGCTGTTGGGGGCGGCATCAGTGCGGGGGATAACGGGCGACAAGCGCGGCATTACCAAGATTCGCGGGCAGTGGATTGAGTGGGACAATCGGCTCTGTATGCCCATGCTGCATCCGGCGTACCTGCTGCGAAACCCTTCCCGGGATAAGGGCAGCCCCAAGTGGCTTACCTGGCAAGATATTCAAACCGTGCGATCGAAGCTCGACGAAATTCGACAGGAAATGAGTTAATCCGATCGCCAGGAAACCTGATAGAGTAAGGCAGCCTGCGGGAACGATAGCCAAATCAGGGAGCAAATTAGGGAGCCATTTTCGCTTCCGGGACTTCCACTAACGCTTAATAAGCACACCAAAAGAAGCACACCAAAACTCTGAGCCAGCTTTTGCAGCGCAGTAGAATCTACGATCGCTCAGCGGTTTGCTTAGGCGTACTGTTTGATACTGGCATTGGTTGATGGTGGCATCGGGAATGCTTAGCGATGCGAAGCCGTTTTTCCTTCTGGGCAATCAGAACATTTCCTGAGCGTCCAACCTTGAAATGCATCTATTCTCTAGTTTTGAGCCGGACTCGCCCCATGACTTAACTGCGACTTGACAGGGACTACAATCGTAGCCTTTAATCTATTTTGCTCTTGATGAATCGCCCTGCTAACTGAGCCGTTAGGAGCGCGACAGCACAGTATTTTCCATAATCAGGATGTGATTTTATGACACCCACCGAAACGCCCGTGGCGGCTGATTCTGCTGCGACCCTTTCTTCTGCCACGGTTCCTGCTGTAACTTCTCCTCTAGCCCCTGCTGCACCTGCGACTGTGATTGAAGCTGCAAGCGTTGAAGCCACCCCAATTCAGTCTTCTGCCTACCGCGATCGCCTTAATCCCTGGTGCGTGGTACGCCTGTCGGAGCAAGCTCCGATGACGGTGGCTCGCTTCCGTCGTCGTCCCGATGCCGAGGCACATTTGCGGCTGCTGAGCCAGGCAAAACGCGATAATTTTGCGATCGTGTTTAACAATCCTTCCGAGATTGTCCCTGAGTAAAATTGTTACTGAGTAAAACTATCACTGAGTAAAAACGCTAGGTGCGCCTCACTGTTGCCCCGATCGCTGAAGTGGTTTTAAGCCACACTAACGCGATCGGGGTTTGCTTTGTCGCTGATTCAATACTCCCTTCTAGGGATAAACGCTTCCGGCTTCACAATCCCTCAACCATAGCCGAATTGCCTGAGCAATCACCCCCTGACTGCTATCTTGAGGCGGCGTAGGAGGTTCGGGGTTTACCGGATCAGGCGCATGACCAATCGCAGACTGCATTAGAACTAATCGCCAGCCCACCCGCGTCTGCGTGAGAAATAGCCAGTGGAAGACTTGCAGGTTGACGGGGCGATCGTGAATGTACAGTCGTTCTAGCGTCGTGAAAAATACCTGTGGCAGGTCGCTCTCGGTCGCGGGCAAATATTCTCCCGGTCCCTGAGTCAACGGCTCATACTCAGCGCGACCCGCAAGCAGCACATAGGTCGCACTATCCGCTGGATCGTCTGATAGGGCAGCCCGTTGACTGACACGATTGGCATAGCCGGGCAAATCCCGCAGCATTGGGGAAATGAGTTCTGATAAGCGGGTAGGGCAGGTAGCACGAGGACGAATATAACTGGAAGCTGCAATTCTTTCGCTCACGTCACTTTGATCGATCGCCATAAGTGGACGTGATGCAGCCAGCGCGATCGGGGACTGAAGCACTCCATTGCTCAAACCCACGATCGCCCCTACCACTTTAGTAATCCAGCCCGATCGCTTCAGCATTCGGTTGTCTGCGTTCATTTCCTTGATCAATTCAGCCCAATTCCTCGCAGATCCGCGCAAAAGCAGCAACGGGATCATCGGCAGCCGTAATCGGACGACCAATCACTAGATAATTTGCTCCTGCTTTCAGTGCCTCTGAGGGGGTGAGCGAGCGTTTTTGATCCCCGGCTTCTGCCCAAGTCGGACGAACGCCCGGGGTCACCAGTAGAAAGTCTTCGCCGCAAACCGATCGAAGTTGGCTTGCCTCCTGGGGCGAACACACTGCCCCCGCCAGACCGCTTTCCTTTGCCAGTAATGCCATCTGAAGCGCGTAGTCGTTTAGCTCCAGCGGAATCTTTAGCTCGAATGCCAGTGCCCGTGGCGTAATGCTGGTCAGCAGCGTAATCGCGATCAGATTCGGCGGCGAACACCCAGCAGCTTCGGCTCCCGCGATCGCGGCTTGTTGTGCCTTCTGGAGGGCAATTTCCCCGGCAGCAGCATGAACCGTGAGCAAATCAACGCCATATTGAGCAGCCGATCGACAGGCTCCTGCCATCGTGTTTGGAATATCGTGAAACTTCAAATCCAAGAAGATGCGCTTTTGTCGAGCCTTGAGCTGCTGGAGCACTGTACCGCCCGTGCTGACAAACAGTTCCAAACCCACTTTCCAGAAGGTGACCTTTGGCAGGCGATCGACCAAAGCCAGAGCCTCTTTCTCGGTGGGCACATCCAGGGGAACAATAATGCGATCGGCAGGAGACAGATGAAGCATTGCGGCAGACCCTAAGCGACCAGACGAACAAACTTGCGCTTGCCGACCTGCAAAATCTTACCGTTCAGTTCCTCCGGCTGGTTGAAGGTCAGATCCACATTGTCGATCGGCTGTCCGTCGAGCTTGACTGCTTTGCCCTGAATCTGGCGGCGGGCTTCAGAGCTGCTGCTGCAGAGTTTAGTTGCACTGAGCAGGTAAAACAGCTTGACCGGAAACTGCATCAAGGCGATCGAAAATTCCTCTGCATTCGCCGCTTCAGCAACGTTTCCGCCCGCAACCGCACTCGCCGCCTGTTGTGCGTTCTGGGCAGCTTCCGCTCCATGGTATTGGGTCACGACTTCCAGAGCAAGGTTAATCTGGCGATCGCGAGGCTGTTCGGGAAGCTGATCCAGCGGCAGGTTCGTCAGCAGCTCGTAGTAGTTCGTGAGCTGACTATCGGCAACCTTTTGCAGCTTGTTGTACATCTCCTGCGCCGACTCGTTCAAGCCCACATAGTTGCCCAGGGATTTCGACATTTTCTGCACCCCGTCTATACCAATCAAAATCGGCATCAGCAGACCGAACTGGGGACGCTGCCCAAAATGACGCTGCAAATCGCGCCCAACCGCCAGGTTAAATTTCTGATCGGTTCCGCCCAGCTCCACGTCTGCTTCGACTGCCACCGAGTCGTATCCCTGCATCAGCGGATAGAGAAACTCGTGCAGGTAGATCGGCGTCTGTTTTTCGTAGCGTTCGGCGAAGCCTTCTTTTGCCAGCATTTGTCCTACCGTCATCGTTGCCAGCAAATCCTGAATCTTGTCCAAATGCAGTTTGGACAGCCACTCGGAGTTATAGCGAATTTCCAGCTTTTCCGGGCTAAAGTCGAGAATGGGGCGCACTTGGTCGAGGTAGGTCTGGGCGTTTTGAGCTACCTGTTCCGCCGTAAGCTGCTTACGGACTTCCGATTTTCCCGTCGGATCGCCAATCCGGGCAGTAAAATCGCCGATAATCAAAACGGCTTTGTGTCCGGCATCCTGAAACGATCGCAATTTGCGGAAGACAATACTATGCCCCAAATGGATATCGCTGCCCGTCGGGTCGATGCCAAATTTGATTCGTAAGGGGCGATCGGCTTGCAGAATGCGCTGGGTAATATTTTCGTTCGGATCGGTGGAGTCTGGCTGATTGGGGAAAACTTCGCTTGTGCCGCGCCAGAGCCAGGAAAAAGAGGATTTGGAGGAGTCGATCGAGTGTTCAGCAGGCATAGGCGGCAAGATTTAACGAAAACAGAGTCTTCCAGGAAGAAAGACGTGGTCAAGATAAAACAAGATTGGTTACACTTCCAGCATTAGCCTCTGCCAGAAGGGTCACTCGCTACGCTATAAATGGGCAACCAGACTACTATAATTGCAAAATTCTAGGGAAATAACACGACTGTGTCTTCCAACACCGCTAAACCGAACCCGGTCAATCCGCGAAAAAGCGCGAAGAAGCCCCATCGAGCAGGCAAGTCTTCTCCTGTCCTGCAATACCTTCAGGGAGTTGCTCAAGTCAGTGCAGGGACACTGCTGGCGCTCACGATGCTCTCCAGTTCGGTCGTGGCGGGAGGACTGGTCGGGCTGGCGTTGAGCTTTCGCAACCTGCCAGATGTACGCGTCCTGCGGAACTATGTGCCTTCTGAAACCAGCTATATCTACGACATGAAGGGGGGGCTACTTGCCAGTCTGCACGGCGAAGCCAACCGGGAAGTCGTTGACCTGGATAAAATTTCCCCCCAACTGAAGCGGGCTGTGCTGGCGATCGAAGACAGCTATTACTTCTCGCATCATGGCATTAATCCCCCCAGCGTTGCCCGTGCCTTTCTCGCCAACCTGGAAGAAGGGCGAACCGTGGAAGGCGGCTCCACCGTCACCATGCAGCTTGTAAAAAACCTCTTCCTCGATCCGCGCCGCACGATTAACCGCAAGGTGGCAGAAGCAGTACTGGCTTTACGGCTAGAGCAGGTGTTTACCAAAGACCAGATTCTCGAAATGTATCTGAATCAGGTTTACTGGGGGCACAACAACTATGGGGTTGAAACGGCAGCAATGAGCTATTTCAACAAACATGCCTCAGAGCTGACCCTGGGAGAGTCTGCAATGATGGCAGGGCTGATCCAGGCTCCCGAAGACTACAGCCCGTTTGTTGATTTGCAGCTTGCCAAGCAGCGGCAGGCAACAGTACTAAACCGAATGCGCGGCTTGGGCTGGATTACCGCTGCAGAAATGAAGGCAGCGCAGGCAGAACAAATTAAGCTCGGACAAATTACGGCATTTCGCGGCAGTCAGGCTCCCTATATCACCGATGCGGTGGGGCAGGAACTCAGCGATCGCTTTGGCAAAGATGCCGTCCTTAAAGGCGGAATGCGGATTCAAACCACAGTGGACATGAACCTTCAGCGCATCGCTGAGGAAACCGTGCGCCAGGGCATGGCTTCGATTCAGGGACAAGGCGTTTATGCCGATCAGATGTCACTGGTTGCTGTCGATCCGCGAACCCACTATGTGAAAGCAATGGTGGGCGGCATAGACTACAGCAAGAGCCAGTTCAACCGCGCCACCCAGGCACTCCGTCAGCCCGGATCAGCCTTTAAGCCGTTTGTTTACTACGCTGCCTTTGCAGCCGGACAATACGACCCCAATTCCACAATTTCTGATACGCCTGTCAGCTATCCTGATGGCGATGGCTACTACTCACCACAAAACTATGACGGCAGTTTCTACGGACCAATCTCGATTCGGCAGGCACTCGCCGTTTCGCGTAACATTCCCGCCATTCGTCTGGGTCAGTCAGTAGGGATTAACCGTGTAATTGAGATTTGCCGTACGCTGGGAATCAAGAGTCCGATGGATCCGGTAACATCGCTGCCGCTCGGTTCGGTCGATCTGACTCCGCTCGAAATGGCAGGGGCTTATGCCACGTTTGCAAGCGGCGGCTGGCAATCTCCCACAACGACGATCGTTCAAGTAACCGACAGTCAGGGCGCAGTCTTGCTGGACAACACACCCAAGCCTCAGCTTGTGCTAGACCCCTGGGCAACTGCTGCGCTGAATGACGTGATGCAAAGCGTGATCAGCAGCGGAACGGCAACCTCTGCTCGGATTGGTCGCCCGGCAGCAGGCAAGACAGGAACCACCTCCTCTGAGCGCGACATCTGGTTTGCGGGCTATGTGCCTCAGCTCTCTACGGCAATCTGGGTCGGAAACGATGACTATACCCCGATCGGGATTGGCGCAACTGGTGGAACGCTGGTGGCTCCGGTCTGGCGCAATTTCATGAACCGAGCTTTAGAAGGCGTACCTGTCGAGACCTTCAAGCCGATGTCAAACTTTACTCGTCCACAGTAGGCTTACACTCGGCCCCGATCGCGCTCCAGGTCATAAATCACTTTTTCAACGTACCAGTTTGGAGATTGACCAGGATAGCGAATCTGTGCCTGAGCCACGAGCCGGGAGGCCGCAGCGCGATCGTCATGCAGCAGGCGAACCAGCCTTTGCTGAAGCCGGGGACTGGCAGTGTGAAACTGGGTGCCCGAAGAATAATTCACAGCCCCACGATTTCTCCGGCTACGCGGCTCTAGATGCTCTTCTGCCCAGTTGGGGTGCATCTGTCGGTGAATGGCACTTAGGCCCACGCCTGTGGCAATGCTTCCAGCCAAAGCCAGCGCGAGGACAGCTTCTCGATTCACCCCGACGGGTTCTCCCGCACGATTCAAGCGAACCTCGGCAGACGTGAGAAGCACAGGTTGGGTAGCATGGGCGGCGTGATCAGCCGGATTTGCAAACAAACTTCCAAAGAGGGTGGCTGCCAGCAGCGAAACAGCAAACCCAGCGTGATTCAGGGAACGGGTTGAAACCATAGTGGGATGGAGCGACCGGAGCAAAAGACGATCGCAAGCAATGTTCTTTTATTATGAACAAATTTTGTGACGGAGGTGTGTCACTTGTGCTGCTTTAGTCAATCGCTGACCGTACCGTAAAACCCGTACCCGCTCGCAGTTTTAGCCTTTAGCCTGCTTTCACAATCGCTCCAAAATCTGCCAGAACGCGGGCATGGTTTCGCAGCAGCCCCAGCAGATTCAAACGGTTTTTGCGAATGTCGAGATTTTCGTCCATCACCAGCACGCTCTGCGAACCGTCAAAGAAATTGCTGACCACAGGCGCACTCTGACCGAGAGCCTCCACCAGCTTTTGATAATCGCGGCGATCACGGGCAGCAGTCGTTTGTGGCAAGAGTTGCATCAGCGCGTCGTAGAATGCCTGCTCAGAAGGCTGCTGAAATAACCCCGGCTGAATGACCAATTGCGGATCGAGCTGCTGCGTATCCAGGTTGCCCTGCGCTGCCAGCCGAGAAGCCCGATTGACCGTTTCGTAGATTTTATCGAGCATTCCGTTTCGGCGAATCGTCTGAAGGAACTGCGCTCGATCGCGTAAATCCAGCAAATCATGCAGGGCACGGTCGGTATATTCGGGGTCGTTTTCGCCCAGCACAGCATTAATCAGGTCATAGTCGATGGCGCGATCGTCCTCTAACAGAGTGCGGATGCGCTGTAAGAAGAAATTGCGGAGCTGAATTTGCAGGCTGTCTGCCTGGTCAATGCCTTTAGGCAGAGCGGTTTTGAGGAGATGGATGACCTGCCCAATCAGGCGATCGAGATCGATCGATAGGTTTGCCGCCCAGATAATATTTACGATCGCGGTGGCAGCCCGCCGCAACGCAAA
The DNA here is from genome assembly GCF_039962215.1 of Leptolyngbya sp. ST-U4. Classification (NCBI taxonomy): domain Bacteria; kingdom Bacillati; phylum Cyanobacteriota; class Cyanophyceae; order Leptolyngbyales; family Leptolyngbyaceae; genus Leptolyngbya; species Leptolyngbya sp. ST-U4. Next base: position 94,996 of record NZ_JAMPKZ010000013.1, on the reverse strand, counting down.
TGGATCAGCAGAACCTGTTGGAATTTGCCCGATGCTAAAAATGTTTACCAGCGTATCCATTCGGTCTGCCAGCCCCACGACTTGACCCAGCAGCGATATCGGCAGGCGATCGGCTGCACTGCGCGGCAGGTAATGCTCGTAAATTGCCTTCGCAACAGCAATCGGCTCTCCGCTGACCAAGGCATATTTTTCGCCCATCACCCCCTGCAATTCAGGGAACTCACCCACCATTTGCGTCACCAGATCAGCTTTGCACAGCAGGGCAGCCCGTTGAACACTCGCCCGATCGGATTCGCTCACTCCAAGCTGATCGGCAATGGCAGCGGCAATTTGCACAATTCGATCGACCTTCTGGCGCACCGAACCAAGCTGTTCCTGAAAAGTGACGGTTTCTAACCGGGGCAGATAGGCTTCTAGAGGCTGTTTGCGATCGACATCAAAGAAATATTTGCCGTCCGAGAGCCTTGCCCGAATCACGCGCCCATTTCCGGCAGCGATAATATCTGCTTTTTGCGGGTCGCCATTGGAAATCGTAATAAAGTAGGGCAGCAAATCAGACGATTCCTCAGACTTCAGCACCGGGAAATATCGCTGATGGCTTTCCATCTCGGTTACGATAACTTCTGCCGGAAGCTCTAGAAATGCTGCGTCAAATTTGCCGACCACTGCAGTGGGATACTCCACTAGATCGCGCACTTCTTCCAGCAGACCTGGATCGATCGAGGCATACCCTCCCACGGACTGAGCCACCGCCTGTGCCTGATCCTGAATTTTGATTTCACGCTGCGTCGAGTCTACCTCGACAAAAGCATCTCGCAAGCTAGACACATACGATTCTGCCTGACTAAGGCTAATGGGCTCAGGATGCAGCACCCGATGCCCCTGAGAAATTCGATCGCTTGTGTAAGTTTCGGAGCCATTTACGAGCGTAAGCGGCAAAACGGCATCGTTCAACAAGGCAACCAGCCAGCGAATTGGACGAGGAAAGCGCAAATCGCCATCGCCCCAGCGCATAAACCGCTTGCCTTCTAACCCAGAAATCCATTGCGGCACGAGTTCGGTCAGCACCTCGGCGGTTGGACGACCCGCGATCTTTTGCTGCACAAACACAAACTCGCCTTTGTCGGTCGATCGAATTTCTAGTGCAGACAGATCCACCCCCCGCGATCGCGCAAATCCCTCAGCCGCCTTGGTGGGCTTGCCGTCTTTAAAAGCTACCTGAGCCGCCGGACCCTTAATTTCTTCTTCGCGGTCGGGTTGCTGGGCGGGCAGTCCTTTCACCAGAACCGCCAAACGGCGCGGTGTCGCGTAAACTTCAACGGCATCGAACCCCAAAAACACTTGCGTCAGGCTTGCGGGAACGATCGATCGCCACTGAGTCAGCGCGTCGTTCACAAAACTAGCGGGTAATTCCTCGGTTCCAACTTCCAACAAAAACGATGTCATAGCTCCCACTCGCCCAAACAGACACGGTCAGCCTAAAAGCCAATTTTTCTAGTTTAACCTGCTCTGTCCACTTGAACCTTGCCGTAGCGCAGTAATTCGGCAGAGCAAAGTAAAATAGCCCCGATCGCCCCAGGACAGAAACAGGGCAGAAGTGGGCAAAGCAATCTTTTGATATTGACCTGAGATTGAAGCGATCGATCCAAATTTGACTTGAATCAACCCTAACCTGAACTTTTAGAAGCGGGCACCGGGAATCGAACCCGGATCAATAGCTTGGAAGGCTATGGTTTTACCACTAAACTATGCCCGCAGGAGCCTTTTCAAGGCTTACGTTCAAATCTTGATCAGAGCCTAAATGCCGAATCAAAGTCGATTAAAGACTTAAGACTTGATTTGAAACTCTGCATTTGTAAAGTCACGTGCGATCACCGTTTCATCAATCGCAGGAAGACCCGCAATATCAGGAAAGCAAGACTTGAAAACAGTCTGTATCGCACGATTTCCAATCTTAAACAACCTGCTGCATTTTTGCAACTCTTTTCTGCGCGGTTTTGGATAAAGCTTTTTCGAATGACTGGTTTTCCACTACAAAGATTTTGTAAAGCTTGCGGATAAGCAGGGGCAACCCTGGAAAAACTTTTATAGTCTCAGTAGGGTCTTTTGCCAGTCACTCTGGGCTGAGCATTGGCTTGTGGTTGGTCATCGATCCAGGATTTTATGAAGCAGAGGAATATGCCTTGATGATTTTTGGCTGTTTCTCCTAGTTTTTGGATGCCGATTCGATCGCGCACCCCTTCACTGCTCCAGGTAGAGCCTTAACTTCTCCAGCAGAGTAATGATGCACTTGATGATATGGTGAGAAGCATTGTTTCTAAAATTCTTCAATCTGGCAGATTTGCAGTCTGGAACGATCGCATCTGTCTGTTTTTTCCTGCGGTTCAGCCAGTGTTCCTGATTGAGTTGGTGTGCAGTCCTGTCTTTACTGCTTCTCCTTAAGAGATTACAAGAACGAGATAACAGAATTTTTTACTGAATTATATTGCTCCAAAAAGGGCACATTAACGCCTGATAAAGGATGTTGACCAGGCAATGACTGGTTTGTGTATCCTTGCTTTTTGGTTTGTTGCTATCGGCATCTGTTCGGTTCGCTCATGCTAACAGTCCTCTCCGCTCTTTCCCTCGCGCAAATTATTGCCCCTCGTCCTGGGGTTCCTGTTATTCCCCCCACTGAAATTAGAAGATCCCCTGCCGCCCCCATTCAACCGCCTCCAACCATTCCCCAGCTGCCGCTGAATCCTCGTCCGATCGAAGGTCCGATCGAGATTGTGCAGGGGCAGGAAGTCCGTCCACTTCCAGGGCAGCTTGATGACACCCCTGTATTTAACAGCAATAGTCCAGAGCTGATTCAAACTGAGGGGATTTTGCTTTCGACCTTTTCTCCCACGGGGATGAGAAGTCCAGCCGCCCACCTGAACTATCCATTTCAGGGGCGATTTGATATCTTTGCCCATCACATTGCCAGGGGCACCACGCCTGACGACGTGCGAACCCTTTATGTGGGAATTCTGATCGCCAATCCCAGCAGGCAGCCCGTCAAAATTGAGATTGGGCAGGGAGCTAGCTACCTGAGTCAGGAGGCTCCTTTCCTCGACTTGCCCGCTTATGTGGCGAACCCGATGGGAACCGTCTTTGCAGGACCAGGTAGCCGCACCACCAACGATGTGCTGCGAGGGCAGAGACAGACGCACTGGCCCACTCAAATTACCATTCCGCCTGGGGGAACCTATCTTCTGGCAAACGTGCCGATTCCGCTGCGGCGATTAACCGTGGCAACCAACGGCACACTGCCCCCTGGCTACATTATTCCCGGCTTACCCGCCCCTCCCGCTGCATCCGAAGAAGCGCAGACCGATCCAGAAGGCAATCCCGTAGCGCGTCCGCTGGCGACCGGTATCAGCACAAACAACGCGGCCGCGGTCAGTCGTCCGCCTGTGCGAGATAATCGTCCGCTCCCTAGCAATGGTCGAACGATTCTGATGCAGTTAAACAGCAATGGACCTGTTTATGTCGCCAGCCTTGCGATGTACGCACCCCAAATTACAAGAGGGGTAGAACGAGTTCCGACTCAGGTGGAATGGGAAAATTTGCTGAGGAACGGAACGTTTGCGGGTCCGCGTGATCGAATTCCGACGCCGCCCAATAGCCGATCGTTTACACGATTCTTCTACGGCCGAGTGGCAGGTGTTTCGCAGGGGACGCAGTGGACTGCAACAGCGACTGATAACTCCTCGGTAGACTATCTCAGCATTCCGCAGCCGGGACGGGCTTTTTCCTATGTCCTCAGCACGGTCGATCGCAATACGTTTGGCACAGGGCAGATTCAAAGTGCCCCGATGCTGGTACGCTACCCGGACACGGCTTATCGGGCCCATGGCAACTATGGCGTGCAGTACAACGTGACGCTGCCGCTGCAAAACAATACCGACACGACACAGCAAGTTGCCGTGATGATGCAAACTCCGATGCAGGACGAGCGACAGCGCGATGGGTTACGGTTCCGCAATCCGCCCTATGATCAGATCTTTTTCCGGGGGACGGTGCGGATTCGCTTCATTAACGACTTTGGCATTCCCCAGACTCGCTATATGCACCTTGTGCAGCGACGCGGACAGGAAGGGCAGCCGCTCATCCGAATGACAGTGCCACGCGGGGCAAGGCGACAAGTTGAGCTGCAATTTATTTATCCGCCTGACGCAACGCCTCCACAAGTCGTTACGGTAAGAACGATCGAGAATCGCAGTGTTGCTGATGCCGCCCCGTCTACGACTCCTTAGAGAGTGGTTGAGCTAGAGGGTGGTTGAGCCTTGTGCGAGGGGCTTATCGGGTGGATGAATTCCTCTGGATGAATTCCTCAACAGCAGTTCGCGAACCACCCGATCGCAAACAAACCACAAACGTACTAAAGATGGCTGTCGTTTATCTAAACTAGCTCCAGCTCGTTTTCGCGCAGGTGCACCTTAAATTTATTGTCAAACCTAACCAGAAGCGGATAGTTTGCGCTGATCGGCTTGCCATGCCATTCGTTAGCGAGTGCCATTATCTCTCCTTCCATGCCCTGAATGTCAAACGCTTGGTTACGGTGAGTGGGATTGTTGTAAACCACAACTGATTCTTTGACTCGTACACGATCGCCAACTTTCATAAACAACGTCTCAAAAAATAACCTCGCAACTGCATCCTGCACCCGAAGCGGCACAGTTTGATTTGCGTTCAAATCACTTTCCTATCTTTGCATAGGTTGATCCTGGTAATTAAGGGCACTATAAAGTCGGTTGCCCCGTCTGCTATACAGCAAACTTGACCGAATGAAGTGTAACCTGCGGATACGGAGATGCTAGGATAATGGACTGGGCAGACTCCCGCAATTGTGCTACACCATTTTGCTTCACCCTAGTTTTGCTCCATACTGGGCAAATCCAACTGAGCAATCTACTCTGGGCAAATCTACCCGGGTAAAGTATGGTTTGCTAGAATCTCTGCTGATTTTTCTTTTTGAGGGTAATGCAAGCAAGTAGTCCACCCACCCCATCAGTTCCGGCAGTTTTATCACTCCTCCCTGACCCCAATGTGCCGGAAGGAGTTTGTCCGCGTCGGACTCGTCAAGATATTGATTTGCTGCTGCTGGCGATCGAAGCTCTGGATCTAGGCGGTTCCGAAGCAATTTTAGCGGCTGCCCGACAGCTGGAGCTAAGCGACGTGATTCCGAACCGCGTGGCACTGTGGAAACTGCGAGCAACAAACCCGCTCCGACGAAACAGTCAGCGTCGTCCGCTCAGCCTTACCGAGGGCAAAGCATTAGTCGTGATTACCTGCCATCTTGCCCGTCGGCTCACGGTGCTAGTGCGGCAGCTTATGTTTGCCTACGAGCAAATGGTCGAAAAACAGTTTACTCCCGACCACCATTTGCGCTTATCGAATTACCTGGAGCGGTTTCGCGCCCATTTTCGATCGCGGATGAACCCAAAACGATCGGCGGTCACGGCCTACAGCTCTGATGAAAAGCTCAACGAACTGGCACTTACCCTGCTGGGTCAGCTCCTGTTTTGTACAGGCACGGCAGGAAGCCAGCGGCTCTGGAGCAGCTTGTTTGATGGAGAAGTGTCATGACGATTCAACGGCAATATAGTTTGCCGAATTGCACCCTAGTTCTGCAAGGGGTAGGCGATCCGGCTGCTAGCGGCGGTATGGCTCATTCTTTGCTATCGATGGTTACAGGCTTTCAGTGCTATCTGGCAGGACAGGAAAAGCCGTTGTCCGGCGGGCGAGATTTGCTCAACCAGCTCATAACCACCGTGAGCGACTATGCCCAAACCTACCTCAGCGGCATTCCCCATCGATCTAAGCTTGCTAGCAATGCGGCAGGAGTTGGGCAGCGCGGCGGATCGTCAGTTCAAATTGCCCAGGTCAGTCCTACGCTGCATCGCCTTTTGGTTCAGCCGCAGGAAGTTCACGTTGATAGCCCCGTCAATCCCACGGCTGCCCAGTTTGACCTGACCACCACTCAGTTTTTTGATCTGGTTGAGGCGATCGACCAAATGCTAGCAGATGGTCAAACGCTGCCCGATCTGACGCTGAATCTATCGCCGCTCCCGAAACGACAGGCTGCGGTGCAAAAACCTGCGACTCAGCAAACCGTGCCTGCCTTGCTAGGGATTGCGGGACTGGCTGCTGCTGCCGCCGCGCTGTTCTTTGTGCCAATTCCCGAAGTGCGCCGACCGGAGCCTGTGCCGAACGCCACCAGCCAAACGCAGCCCGGAGCCTCGCCTGCTGCCAGCCCTTCTCCCGGCAGTTCCCCTGCCCCAACCGAGTCGCCTTCGCCTGAGGCAACTAACAGCCCGACCGAATCTTCGCCGATCGCTTCTCCTGTTGAGTCGCCTGCCGCAAACGCCAGTGCCGGAGCCGCTACGGAATCTGCAAATGCAGCAACCAATCCAGCGGCAGCTGCCATTCTCACAAACCGACCTGAGATTACAGAGCCAATCGAGCTTGAGCGGCTGCAAGTTGCCCTGTACGAGCGCCTCGATCGCGCCTGGAGAACTGAGCCAACTTTCAAAGAAGCGTTAATTTACCGGGTCGGGGTTTCCCCGTCAGGAGAAGTGCTGGGCTTTAGGTTTGCCAATGACCCTGCACTCAACTTTGTCAACGAAACGCCCCTGGTCGATCTACGCTATCCCCCCAACGAGGCAAACAGCCAGGAACCGCTGGCTCAGTTTCGCGTGGTGTTTCAACCGGATGGTGTGCTGGAGGTAAGCCCGTGGAATGGACAGGCGGAAGTCTTACCCTCACCTTCGCCCTCGCCCTGAGCGGCTATTTAAGCAGGGAAAGAATCTAGAGCAGAATCAAGGACGAACGTACGCCTGTGGTCCTGCCCAAATGCTGTTGACCGTTTGCCCGAACACGATCGGCTGATCTTGAGCCATCTGGCGGGTTTGACCGCTTGCATCGACCGCATAGAGCAACCATTCGGGATCGCCCAAATTGCCTGCTCGAAAGAGCACCTGATTAGGATCAGTCTGGCTCCAGCCCAGCAGCACGGCATTGCTGTAGTCTACCTGGGTTGGGGCGATCGTGCGGGTCAGGTTAGACGATCGATGCCAGACAACGGCAAAATCAGACGCAATATCGCTGCCAAAAATCGACTCAAACTCACGGGCAAGCACGCGATCGCCCGACTCAGACCAGGCAACCGGAATCAGAATGGCAATGCGCCCTGCCTCTTCTGGCTCAGCTTCTGCCATAAATGGGTTATCGGCAAACGGGGAAGAAGCGGTAATTGTGTGCAGATCACCCGTTTTCAAATTCTCAAGGAACAGAACGCTTGCCACTCGGCTCTGAGTGAAGTGCGTTCCCAGTTCCACCTGAATCCGGCTGTAAGCGGCGTACTCTCCGTCGGGCGAAATCAGGGAAGGACTGCGGTAGTAGCGAAATCGCGGCGTTGCGTCTGCTTTTGCTTCGGTCAGCACTGCCATAATCCAGCTCCAGGGAACCGGATAAGGACTATCGAGCGGGTCAAGCTGCACAGGGGTCATGGAATTATCGGTGTGAGGAGGATGGTCAGACTGGGGAACAGAAGTATCGGTAAAAAGCGGAGCGTGATTTCCCGATTGGTCAGTTGTGAAACCAACCGTGGAAATCGAAGCAGAAGTCGAGGTAGAAGTCGAAATCGAGTCAAAAACTGAGCGAGATAAAGCCCAGCGCGAACCTGCACCCCACACGGCACACGATAGCAAAAGTACTGACAAACACAGCCGGGACGGGCATTGCGCCGATCCCGTAGGAAGCCGTGAAACCATAGAAGTAGCCTCTGGACGACGGTAATTGAAACAGTGCGCCCAAACAGCAAAAGCTTTCTACTTCCATGTATAGCAAGGGATTACCGTTCAGGATGGTTTGCTTAGAAAATCTTTCAACTTGCCTTAATGTTGCGAAATACAGCTTTGCTACGGGCTGCTCAATCCTCAGCGATGATTCATTTCACCTCGATTACAGGTATTATTCCCGGAAAGTTTATTTTTAGCGCGAGTCCTGATCGGGAAGAAAAAACTGCCGCAAAATGCTGGACTTTGTGACCAATTGAGTTAGCATCATCAGGAATGTAAGGACGTGCATGAGGTGTGTATGACGCAATCCCCCTCGACTTCTCCCTCTAACACCGCAGAGCCAGTGCAAAGCAGTTCGACCGGGGTCAATGAGCCAATTCCCCCGCAGGCAGCACTGCTTGACCCGCCAGCAAAAACAGTCGTCGCGAAACCTCGTAAGCGCGGGTCAGCCCTGGTTTGGCTATTTCGGCTGATGCTGCTGGGCACAGGCGGGAGCTTTGCGGTGATTGCAGGCGTGGCGATCGCTCATTTTTATCCGGCTCAAACGCAGGAAATGCCCTTTGTCGAGCGGTTGCTGAATAGCTCGGAGACCCTGCTGAGACAGATTGAGCGATTGCCCCAGACCTGGCAGGGCAAGACTGCTTCGCCTGATACCTCGATCGTCGCTGGCAATTCGCCTGCCGCGAGTCCTGCTCCTGCAACAACCACCGTAACCGATGCGGCTGCACTGCCCCTGGCCAATGCCGATCGTCAAAAGCTGCAAACCGAACTCACCAAGCTTGAGCAGGAGCTAGACCGGATTAGCGATCGCGCCACTACAATTGAAAATCGCCTGGGAACGCCGAATCGCAGCAGCGATATTACCGCCCGGCTTCAGGCAATTCAGCAGCAGCTTAATCCGGGTGTTTCCCGTTCGACTGCCAGCCCCAATCCAGCAACAGCTGTTCCTCCGGCAGCAACCAGTACGGTGTCTCAGGACGATCGGCTAATGGTGACGCTGCCCAGTGATGCTTTATTTGAGTCAGACCAGACGACGCTGAAGCCGGGAACCGATGCGATTTTAAACAGCATTGTCAGTGACCTTAAGCAGTATTCAGGCGCGACGATTCGCGTGACTGCCCATCTGGATGCTCAAAGCACCGAAGCTGCCGATCGAGAGCGATCGTTTCAACAGGCAAAGGCGATCGAGCAGTATCTGGGAGGTCAGCTCAAGGAGGGCTATCACTGGCTGGTCGAAGGCTATGGGCACAGTCGCCCGATTTCAGCAAACGATACGCCAATCAATCGCCAGCGCAATCGCCGAATTGAAATTATTATCGAGCCAAAATAAATCAAATCCGAAGTCCATCCCATTAGAAGTTCGGCAACTCAATCGTTCAGCAGCATGATTCGGCATGATTGCGATCGCCTGCTTTTTTCCTGTGGTCTCCTATGAAAATTATCTTTTTTGGAACTCCTCAGTTTGCCGTGCCCAGCCTGGAACGGTTGGTTCGTCATGAGGCGATCGAGGTGTTGGGCGTGGTGACGCAGCCCGATAAGCGACGGGGACGCGGCAATGAGGTCACGCCTTCTCCGGTGAAAGCTCTGGCGATCGAGCAGGGGCTAACGGTGTGGCAGCCGCAGCGCATCAAAAAAGATGAAACGGTGCTGCAAACTTTGCGTCAGGCAGGGGCAGATGCTTTTATGGTCGTGGCATACGGTCAGATTTTGTCACAGGAAATTCTTGATATGCCGCGTCTGGGCTGCATCAATGCCCACGGGTCGATTTTGCCGAAGTATCGCGGAGCTGCGCCGATTCAGTGGAGCCTTTATCACGGCGAAGCAGAAACCGGAATTACCACGATGCTGATGGACGCGGGAATGGACACAGGCGCGATGCTGCTCAAGTCTGTGACGCCGATCGCCCTTAGCGACCATGCCCTCGACCTGGCAAAAACCCTGTCCTTTGATGCGGCGACGCTGCTAGTAAACACACTGTTTGGTTTGGAGCAAAACCTGATTCAGCCTGTGCCGCAGAATGATGCCGAGGCAACCTACGCGCCGCTGATCAAAAAAGAAGACTATCAGCTTCACTGGACGCGATCGGCTCTGGAGCTACACAATCAGATTCGCGGCTTTTATCCGAGCTGCGTGACTCAGTTTCGAGATGCGCCCCTCAAGATTAGCGTTACTCTTCCCCTGGACTGTTCACTTTCCGTTATGCCGCCAGAACTCGGCAAGATCCAGCAGGAATGGACCCAGGCTGATGCACTGCAAGACGCGGAACCGGGAACGATCGTGGGATTGCTGAAAGGTCAGGGCGCGGTGGTGCAAACCGGGGCAGGGGTGCTGTTGCTCAAAGAGGTGCAGCCTGCCGGAAAACGATCGCAGTCCGGCTGGGATTTTGTCAACGGGATGCGGCTCCAGGTAGGCGAAAAGCTGGACAGGCTGTGAGGCGATTATCTCTCCAGGAACGTGCGAAGCAATCGGTGGGGCCGTTTGGCAAAAGCCACTTCAGGCTTCGGCGATCGTTTCATAGTGGCTGCATCCTTCACAGGGACCAGACGGATTAATCGCACACCGAATTAGCTCCGATCGCGCACTGTAGCGACAGGTCGCATCGCCAATAATCCACAGTCCATTAAACTCACTCTGCTCAGCCGGACGCTGAATGGACTGGACATAAAGGGCAATTTTTTGCAGACAGTATTTGCCTGCCTTGAACTGATAGCGATGATGACGCTCCAGCACTGCATAGGTTTTACCTTCGAGATCGAGATATGCCCCTGGCTGTGGATTCCAATTCAGGTGCAGGCTACCAAGCGATCGTTTTGGGTGGCTGAGAATCACCTCAGTGGGCAGTGATGGCTCCATAGGAAGTAAGGAAGTTAAAAAGTGTAGTGTTGCCAATCCATTATTTAAGGATGGTATCGTACCAGCCCCTCGATCGACTTCAAGCTCCATCAAATTCTCTGAAAGCTGCTGCATCGTCAAGCTAATGGACTCGCTGCATCGCGATTCACCGAACTCGAAGCTACCCAGCTACAAAAATTAAGACAGCAGGAGAACCTATCAGGAAAATCATAGGGGATGAAAAGGGATCAAGGATTATCTGCACCGAAGCATCATTAATTTGTAAATAATTTATAAATAGTTTGTAGATAGCTTATAGATGATTTGTACAGTTTTAGATTGAGTATGTAGAACTGAAAGAACGTTCGCAGTGACGATCGCGTGAACATTATTGCTTGCAAAAAAGTGTAGAAAACTGAGAGCACCGAGGCGATCGCATTCTGCTGCGGCTGGCAGTTCATTAAGGGCTGAAATACCGATACCCCGCTCAATGTTTCAGCGAATGCTTTTAGACATGCGACAGGAATCCTTTTCGCAGCCGTGTTGTTTGCTCGCAGTTATGTTGTTTTACTCGCAGTCGTGTTGTTTACGGATGCAGTAGAGCTGCAGCGCGCTTCAAAGGTAAGGATAAAGGCAAGAAAGGATAAAGGCAAGAAAGGAAGGGCGATCGTAGCCGCGTGTCCTGCCTGTTCCCCTGAAGGGGAATGTTGCTTGATTAACATCGCGATTAAGATTGGAGAGTATCAGGCAGTCGGGCTGCTTGAGTGCTTTGGAGGATGCCATAATGCAACACAACAGTCATGCAGTCGTGATTGGGGGCAGTCTGTCAGGGCTGCTCATGAGTCGGGTTCTGGCAAATCATTTCGATCGCGTTACCGTTATCGAGCGCGATATTTATCCAGATGAGCCTGCCCCCCGCAAGGGAGTGCCCCACTCTCGCTTTCCCCACACACTGATGCTGCGAGGGCAACAAATCCTGGAACAGCTCTTTCCCGGACTGAAATCAGAACTGCTCGACAAGGGTGCGATCGAGCTAGACAGCATAAAAGACGTTGCCTTCCTCACACCGAACGGCTGGGCAGCCCAGCGTGACTCGGAGCTGGCACTGCTTGCCTTTAGCCGGGACTTGCTGGACTGGAGCATTCGCCGCCGATTAGCCGCTTTTTCCCAGGTGCAGTTTCTAACAGGAGCCAGCGTGACTGAACTGTTAACCGACCCGAAACGCCAAAAAATTCTGGGGGTATCGCTGCATCAACACAAAAAATTCAATCCTGAATCTAATCCTGAATCCAACTCTGAACTCAATTCTGAATCCAACTCTGAATCCAATCAGAATTTGTACGCGGATCTGGTTGTGGATGCCAGCGGTAAGGCTTCTCATACGCCGCAGTGGTTACGGAAACTAGGGTATGAAGCACCGCCCGAAACCGAGATTAATGCCTTTGTGGGTTATGTAGCTCGGATTTATCAGCCCCCGCCCGATTGGGATGTGAATTGGAAAATGGTGTTTATGCCCACTGCCCCCCCTCAGCAGATTCGAGGCGGAGCCATCTTTCCAATTGAAGGCGATCGCGACAATCCCAACCAGTGTCGCTGGATTGTGAGTTTAGTCGGCGGCGATCGCGATTATCCTCCGACTGATGATGCAGGATTTTTAGCGTTTGCCCGCAGTTTGCCCTCGCCTGTTTTGGCAGAGGCGATCGAGCGAGCAACCCCACTAACGCCACCTTATGCCTATTACGGCAACGAAAATCGCCAGCATTACTATGAGCAGTCCCCGCTGCCTGCCCGTTTAGTTGTCGTCGGACATGCGGCTTGCTTGCTGAATCCTACCTATGGGCAAGCCATGACCGTTGCTGCCCTTGAAGCCATGACACTGGATCAGTTTCTTCGGCACCAGGCGATCGACAAGCTCGACCAGCAAACTCACGCGCTGCAAAAACAGCTTGCCAAGGCGCATCAAGAGGCATGGACGGCTGCAATCAGCATTGACTACCGCTATCACAGCACTCAGGGCAAACCAATAAACGCTGCCACCCGGTTCACAAACTGGTACTGGGATCAGCTACTAGAACTGATCGTCGATCGCGCTAGCATTCATCACACCTTCCTGGAAGTGCTGCATTTGCTCAAACCCTCGAGCGTACTGTTGCAGCCGTCGATTTTCGGTCAAATTTTAGCGCATTCCTTTAGCAAGCGTTGGCAGCGATTTACATCGCCCTCGGAATCAGCCATTTCCACCCGTTGATTGATGCGGCTGATGGTGCAGCAAGTCCTTCCCAAAAGCGCAGAACTACAATTCAAGCGTTCTGTAACACTCAATCACAGCTCTGATTGCAACCCTGGCGATCGAGATAAGATGCGGATGAAGTTACCCACGGTAGCCATCTGGGGAGGAACCCATGACACCTGCGATCGGAGAACGTCCCAGCTTTAACATCCCAGGTCCGCGTCCATTGCCCCTCCTGGGTTCTACGTTCAACAGCCTCCGGTTTGCCAGAGATTCGATCGGTTATAGCCGCCAGCTTTTTCGCGACTATGGCACGCTTGTTGCCCTGTCCCGGAATGGAGGAACCCGCATCTACTCCCCCCGTACTCACTGTCCCGGAACGGTCTTCGCTTATGGTCCTGATCTGGTGCGTCAGGTGGCAACTCAGCACGACGTTTATTACAAGTATCCGCTGACCGGACCACTATACCGCTTCCGAAACACCTCAGAGCGCACCAAGCCACTTCAGCATTTTCTTGCCGGACTCTTTGGGGTCAATGAAGACCACCACCTGCAACAGCGCAAATTGATGATGCCTGCCTTTCATCGTCAGCGGCTCGAAACCTATGCCAGCGACATGATCACCATTACAGAGAACGAGCTGAACCGCATGCAGCCAGGGCAGGTTCATGAGATTGCTGACTGGATGCGACAGCTCACCCTTCGCATTGCAACCAAATCTTTGTTTGGAGAAGATATTGGAACCGATCGTGGCGCAGGGCAAATCATCTACGATGCATTGCATTTGCAGGGGAGTCTGCTACCGCAGCTCTTTCCCCTGGATGTGCCCGGTTCACCGTGGTGGCAATACTTAAACCGGGTGGCTCAATACGAAGCGAAAATGGGCGCGTTAATCAAAGCCAAACAGCAGCGGGGTGGCGATGAACCCGATGTGCTATCGATGCTGATTCAGGTACGGGATGAGGAAAGCGGCTCTCGCCTGAGCGAAGCAGAACTGCTGGGGCACGTTGGGGTGATATTTGTAGCAGGGCATGAAACCAGTGCCAACGCCCTAACCTGGACTTTATTCCTGCTCTCACAGCATCCGCAGATTTTAGGAGATTTGGTCGATGAGCTAGACTCCGTTCTGCACGGAAGTGCGCCGTCGCTAGAGCAGTTGCAGCAGTTGCCCTTGCTGGAGCGAGTGATTAAAGAAAGTATGCGAATCTTGCCCCCCGTTCCCTGGAATGGTCGCGTCACTGCTAAGCCAACTGAACTGGGCGGTTATGCCCTGCCCGAAGGAACCGAGGTGCTGGTCAGCATTTACCAGACGCACCAAATGCCCGACCTTTATCCTGACCCTGCCTCTTTTAACCCCGATCGCTGGACAACGATTACCCCAACCGCATACGAATACAATCCCTTTAGTGCGGGTCCTCGGATTTGTATTGGCGCAGGCTTTGCCATGATGGAGATCAAGATCATTCTGGCGATGCTGCTCCAGCGATACCGTCTTCAGTTTGTGCCCCGCCGCTCGATCGAGCGCTCAGGTGTGATTGTGATGGCTCCCAAATACGGGCTGCCAATGATAGTACAAGCACAGGATCGCCAGTTTTATCAGGGTGTGGGCGGGGTACGGGGCGATATCCGCGAGATGGTGAATTTGCCTTAAGAGTTGCCTTAAGGGTTTGCTTTCAGGGTTTGTCTAAGGTTTGTCTTAAGAGAATGACGGGCTATAGTCGATCGATCGGAGCTTTTCTTCCCAAACCCACCAGGACAACTACGATAAACGCCGTCCCAATCGTGAAGAAGGTAATCGGTTCGTGCAGCAGCAGGGCAGAGGCAAAAAGCGTCAAGAAAGGCTGCAAAAGCTGAACTTGACTAACTCGCGCCACGCCGCCGATCGCCAGCCCGTGGTTCCAGGCAAAAAAGCCCAGAAACATACTGAACACGCTGACATAACCAAAGCCTAACCACGATTCAAAGGAGGCGTGCAGTCCTCGCTCAGCAACGGTCAACGCAACGGGCACAGCCAGAAACGGCGCAGACAAAACTAACGCCCAGCAAATCGTCTGCCAGCCGCCTAGCTCACGCGATAAGCGTCCTCCCTCGGCATACCCGATCGCCGCTGATGCAACTGCCCCCAGCAATGCAAAATCTCCAAGTTGAACGTGTCCCCCGCCTGCTAACACCGCAAACAGCACAACCACTGCACTTCCTAGACCGCTCCAGAGCCAGAACAGCGCAGAGGGACGATCGCCCGTTCTCAGTACACCCGCCCCAGCAGTCGCCAACGGCAAAATGCCCAGGATAATCGCCCCGTGAGACGCAGGAAGCGATCGCATTGCCCAGGCAGAAAGCAGCGGAAACCCCACCACCACGCCAGCCGCAATCACAACCAGGCTTGTAAGATGACGCTGAGCAGGTCGCGGTTGCCGAGTCACTTTCAGCAGCCCGGCTGCCAGAATCGCTGCAACGATCGCTCGTCCTAACCCAACGATGATTGGATCAAGTTCAACGACTGCCATGCGGGTTGCCGGAAGCGTCAGACTAAACGTAAGTACTCCTAAAAATCCGTAGGCTAAACCGATCGTTTCAGGCTGAAATCTTTTGGAAAAATCACCCAGCAAATACCTGAATTTCGCGCTCATTCCGCCGCCTCCAGCAGGCTCCTGCTGTACTGCTGCACTGAAGACGGCACATCCACATTGACCGAGAGCTGAGGATCGGCAACGGGAGCCAGGGGAGTCAGGCGTAAAGGCAATTCTCCTGCCCAGATCGGCAATTCATAATCGGCTTCATCGTCTTTAGGCGGTCCCGTTCTCACCTTGGCAGAGGCTTCGTTCAACGGCAGCGAGAGCACCAGCGTTCCGGCGATTTCCTGTTGTGTAGCAGGACGCAACTCCGACCAGCGACCCGGCATGACGTGTTCTGTAAAGGCTTTCAATGCTGCTATTTTCTCGGCGGCATCTTCAACAACTTCTGCTCGCCCAAAAACCACCACCGAACGGTAATTCATAGAATGGTGAAACGCCGATCGCGCCAGTACAAGTCCATCGAGCAGCGTCACCGTTACGCACACCTCAACGTCCTGCTTCAGCGTCCGCAGCATTCGGCTAGCAGGCGATCCGTGAAGATAGAGGCGATCGTCTACTCTACCGTAAGCCGTGGGAATGACAAAGGGCTGACCCTCCACGACAAATCCAACCTGGCAAATTAAGCCTTCATCCAGGATTTGGTGAATCAAAGGGCGATCGTAGTTACCACGCTGCGGGAGCCGCTTGATTTGGGTGCGCTGGGTGATCTCCAATGAGTTCGATTCTGTATCCCTATCGTTTGTCTCTGGATTCATTCCGGTATTGATTGATGTCATCGCATTTGTTCTCAACTTTTAATCTCTTTTAGTCTCTTTTGGTCCGAATTAATGCAGATTGACATTTTGCTGCTGTAAATCAAGCCGCATCAAATTACCCTCCATAAACCCCAGGCGAGCGTAAACCGGCTTGCCCGATGGAGAGGCATTGAGGACGGCATGGGTGCAGCCGATCGTCCTCAGATAAGCCATTAGCTGCTGGGTAAGTTGAGTTGCAATTCCGCGACCTCGATGGGCAGGCTCCACATAAACGCCCCAGATGTATCCATCACATCGATCGCAAGTTTTAATCACCCTGGGGTAAAGTCCGGCAAATCGCTGACCTCCGGCAGAACCAACCACTCGTCCTTCGACCTCTGCCACAAACGCCTGATATCCCAAGGTATGACGAGCCTGCTGGATAAATTCGAGGGTAATTTCTAACCAGTCAGGTGCGATCGATTCTTCAGCAATCTGGTTGTCTAACCACATCTGATAAAAGTGATGGGCAATTAAGGCATCTTCTGCGGGAACGGCTGCCCGAATCTGGAAGCACTGTTGCATCTGGTGTTGCATTGAGTGGCATCGCTTAACATCCTGGTATTCTGAGCCTAGCCCGCCTGAGTGGACTTTCACAATAGCCAATTGTATGCTTTTCTATCAGTCCACTTTGAACACAAAGGAGCGAAACCGGAGATGGACTTAGCCATTACCCTCGATAGCAACGCTGCCCTGCCGCTCCATCAGCAGCTTTATGAGGAACTGCGGCGATCGATTCTCACCGGACGATTGCTGCCCCGCCAAAAGGTTCCCTCTACTCGATCGCTGGCTCAGTCTCTGCACATTTCGCGCACCACCGTCACGCAGAGCTACGATCGATTGCTCAGCGAGGGCTATCTGGAAACGATCGGGGGTTCTGGAACCTATGTTTGCGCTCAGCTTCCTGATGATCTGATGCAGTCTGCGCCGATCGAAATAGAACCCGTTTCTCCTACCCAATCCGTTGCGCTGTCTCACTACGGCACTCGCCTGAGCCAAACTTCTTTTTTACCGCAGCCCAGTTCAAATTTGCCGATCAGCTTCCGCTATGGGCAACCCGCACTTCAGCATTTTCCGATCGCGCTCTGGCGCAAATTGTTGTCGCGCTACTGTTTGTCAAACGATCGCTGGTTAGACTACACCACTGATTTTCAGGGCGAGCAGGCATTGCGGCAGGCGATCGCCGGGTATTTGTCGCGGGCAAGAGCGGTGCAGTGTGACCCTCAACAAATCATCCTCACCAACGGCACGCAGCAGGCTCTCGATTTGATCATGCGATTGCTGATTAATGCCGGGGATGGAATTGCGATCGAAGATCCGGGGTATTTGAGTGCGCGTCGCGTTTTTCTCAGTCACGGAGCCACCCTCTTTCCGGTCCCGGTCGATGAGTCAGGCTTAAGGGTCGAAAAACTTGCCAGTTTGAATTCGGATACTTTGCGATTAGATACTTTACGATTAGTCTATGTCACGCCGTCGCATCAGTTTCCCACCGGATCAATTCTGTCGCTTTCCCGCCGCCTGGAACTATTGAGCTGGGCACAAAAGCATCGCTGTTTAATTCTCGAAGATGACTACGATAGTGAGTACCGCTATGGCGATCGACCAATTCCCGCATTACAGGGATTAGATCAAAATCATTCTGTTATTTATATCGGCACGTTCTCCAAAGTTCTATTTCCTGCGTTGCGAATCGGTTATCTTGTGGTTCCTCGATCGCTGGTGTCTTTGTTCACCCAGGCAAAATGGCTAAGCAATCGTCAGCTTCCCACACTCGAACAGCAAGTTTTAACCGAATTTATCAAAGCGGGACATCTGGAGAGCCACATTCGCAAAATGCGATCGCACTATGACCAGCTTCGCCAAACGCTTGTACAAGCTTTGAAAACCCATTTTGGCGATCGGGCGATCGTTTTTGGTGAAAAGGCGGGAATTCATATTATGGTCAAGCTCGATTCGCCCTGGAGTGATGCAGAAGTGATCGAACGGGCTGCGAAAGCCGGTGTAGGAATCATGCCTGCTCAATTTCACTATCTCGATTCCGGCGATCGAGGTGAATTTATCTTGGGCTATGGAGACCTGGATGCAGAAACAATTGCAGTCGGGATCGATCGTCTGGCTCAAGGGCTAAAGGGGTAGCGCATCACCCCAATATTCTTTAAAACTTATCTCTGTCCAACAAAAAGACGGCTGTTGGACTTTCAGCCTGATCTCGCATAATGACATGGCTTACCAGATTCAACAAAGGAAATTGACGCTCCATTGGGGGCAGGCATTGAACTTTATTGAGCGGAAGCTTCATCAAATTTGGCGGCTCATGCACCAGAATTCCATACAATTTCTTTTCAATGCCAGCAATGACAATCAAAAAGTTCTGGCTTTTCCGGGACGACTCAACCGAATCGATGTCTGGCCACCGATCTAGATTAACGACCCGAATGAGATGTTGCCCGATCCGTAGCAATCCAATTTTGCTCAGCTCATCTTGAGCAATTGCCGGGCAGTTCACAACCTGTAATACAATTTCGATCGGCAGAGCTAAGTGATATCCTACGATCGCAAATACAACAAACGTTCGTTCTTCTTGCTCGCGCTGTATCATTTCTTCTTTGCTCGTCGAATGGTTGATTAAAAATCACCTCATCATTGCTTGCTCAGGATGATTTTCTTAAGACGGTTTTCTCAAGATAGTTCTCTCAAGCAAGTTCTCAACCATTTCTAGCAGCTTATGTTCCATGTAAGGCTTTGTCATATACGCGGCTGCCCCTAGCTGTGAAGCCACCAAACGGTAGCTTTGATCATTACGTGAGGTCAGCATCAGAATAGGAATATTGGCAAGGTTTGGCTGTTGCTGAACCCGTCTCAAAAACTCAAAGCCATTCATTCCCGGCATTTCTAGATCGCACAGCACAAGCTCAATTTTCTGTTTTTCGAGCTGTGTTAACGCTTCGTATCCATTCTGCGCCTGATAGACCTGATAACCCGCTTTTTGCAGCATCAAGACGATCGCCTGACGGGTTGTGATGGAATCTTCCACCACCAAAATCTTGCGACTGGGATTAGCCGGAATCACAAAATTGGGCAAGCCTGGTAAAGCAGCTTGAGCCTGGGGCTGAAGCAGAGCCGTTGCGGCATCGTCCTGCGACATTTGGCTCACTTGACTGTTCCAATGGCGAGCGATACTGGAAGCCACTGGGCTTTCAAGTGCTTTTTGCATTAATAATGCACCATCAATGACCAGAGCTAAGCGACGATCAGGTAAAACGCTAACGCCGTGAATGTAGTCAGGAGATTTCAGCAAACTTCCAAAAGGGCGAATGACTAATTCTTGTTCGCCAATCAACTGATCCACCTCTAGACCTAATAGCGTATCTCGAAAGCGAATCAGAATTACAGGTCTAATTCCTTCTTGAACAGGCAAATTTTGAATTTGAAACTGAGTCAAGTCAGGAATTAAAGCATCATAGTTCAGAAGATCTTTTAGCTTGTAAAGTGGAACTAATTTTGTATCGTTCCCTTTGCCCCACTGCAAAATTCTGCGATCGTTTCGCATTAGAACCTGAGCAGATTGAGGAATAACAATTTGTTCGATCGCGTCATCAAGCAGCGCATATCGTTTCGCATCAGCTTCAAAAACCAGCAGGGGAGCAACAGTCAAATTGAGCGGAATTTGCAGTACAAAACAGGTGCTTTCTCCCCTTTGCGATTCAACCGTGACAGAGCCGCCCAGGGCTTGAATCTGATCTCGTACAACATCTAGCCCAACGCCGCGCCCCGACAAATCACTGACGCGATCGGCAGTGGAAAACCCCGGCTCAAACAAGAGATCAATCAACTGCGACGGTTTAACGCTCATTGCTGCGTCTGCCGAAATGATTTGACGCTCGATCGCCCGTTTCAGAATCTGGTCAAAGTCCAACCCTTTTCCATCATCCTGGACTTCAATCATCAGGTATTTGCCCTGATTCCGCGCAGAGATTCTAATCGTGCCATAGCCAACTTTACCCTGCTGCTGTCGGAGCAATTGCGGTTCGATGCCATGATCAAACGCATTCCGAACCAGATGCAACAATGGGTTGTATAGCTTCTCAGCCACCACCTTATCGACCAGCACTTCAGTGCCATTGAATTCCAGCGTTACCTGCTTATTGTGAAGGGTTTCAAGCTGCTGCACGATCGGCGGCAGGCGATTGAGAATTTCGCCCAGCGGCAGCATTCGAACTTCAATCAGAGCGCGGCGCGTGTTGGTTAATAGCGATCGCTGATTTTCTAAAGTTTGACTGGATGTCCGGGTGAATAAATCGATCGCATCTGCAACTTCAGTAAGCTGAACGATGTCATCCAGCAACGACTGGATGAGCTGGGGATTAATCGGGTTAGAGCCTGGAGAATCTTGAATCCTATCTTTTCGATTGATGCGATCGGTCGCTTGTTGATGAGCTGCGCCATTCCGCGATGAACGTTTTTTTGATTTTCGCGGCTTGCGTTCTAATCCGCTCGTTTGCCAGATCGACGGACTTCGGAGCGGGTTGAGGCGTTGTTGATGCTGCCGAATTCGACTGATTAATGCCTGGGCAGCCCCCTGAAGCTGTTCGACCTGAAGGGATTGGCGACTGTGATTGGTTAATAGCTCACCTGCCAAATAAGTTAATTCATCAAGGTGTTTAACGTTCACCCGAACATGGACAGGCGGATTGCCCGGCTCCTTTGGGAAAGGCATCGCCGAAGTATCGCTGGCGATCGGGGATACATCAATTTGATAAGTTGAATTGTTCTCGGCCGGAGGCACAACGGTGATTGCAGCGAGTTGCTCTGTCTCCTCTTCAGAATTGAGACTCTCGAGGTCGGTCAATTGACCCCAAATATTCTCAATCAGAGAACCTCCTGAGGCATCTGAAGACGGGTCTGACTCCTGTGAATTAGATGGGTCTGATAGATCTAATGCATCTGATAGATCTAATAAATCCGCTGAATCTAATGCATTTGATAAATCTGATAGATCTGATAAATTCGCTGAATCCGCTAAATCCGACTGATTCGGTAGCTCTAATTCAGGAGCCGAAATTTCCACGACACCGAAGATTGCCTCATCAACATTCTGTCCTGCCAGTTGCTGCAACGCCTCTGAAGGGAACCCGCCCTGACTTCGATCGCCTTCAAGCACTGCACTTTGCCCGGCTCGAAAATCAGCTAATGCAAGGGCTGCGATCGTTGTCGCCTGCTCAGGGTAATGGTTGAGTGCCAGCAACGTTGCCTGAGCAATTGCGCCAAATCCCCGAAGGTTGAGCGACTCTGCCAAACCCTGAAACACCTCTGCCTGAGTTTGGAGCATTGCCACTAATTCGTCGGGCTGGGCATTGGACAAGGCGGCTGTCATCTGATCTAATCGCTGAGCCACGCCGACTTCAAAAATCGATTGTGTGACATCGAAACCCAGTTCGGCCGAGGTAGGCAAGGAAACCGTTTGATCAAAACAATCGCCGAGCTGCTCCTGCAACTGAGCAAAAATCGTAGCGGCTCGATCGAGAATCTCGGAATGGTCAACCGCGCCTCCGGTAAGTTCTGCCACGAGCGGCAAACGCAGACACTCCACGCCTTCAAAAAGCAACGCTTCGGTTTCAGAATTAATCGGGGCCTGAGGATTACACAAGGCTCTAAAAATATCTTCTAGAGAGTGAGCAACAGTGGCGATCGTTTCCAGTCCTACGCTGGTTGCTGCCCCTTTTAGCGTATGCGTCACTCGCATCAAGTTATTGACTTGATTGATACCATGTTCTTCTTTGAAGCTGAGCAATCCCTGTTCTAATGCTTGAAGCAATTCTGGTGCTTCTTGAAGAAAATATTGATAAGTTCTCTCGCGAATCTCTGAATCTGTAGTCATTATTTTGCTAATAACTGATCGCTTTTACTAATAATTGCTGTGCTAATTGCTGTGCTAAGTAGGTAGGCGTAATTAACCGTAGAGTGGGTTGGGCAAAACCGTAACGCATCAATTTCTAGAAGCCCTGACGATAACGCGTTACACTGCGCTAACACATCTGACAAAGACAACAAAGACTCCTGAGAAAAGGCGATCCTTGTGTTCTCAAAGTCCTCTAGAGTTGAGGAATATAGGGGGCACTGTAGGATCTCTAAGACTCCTCAAATTCCCCCAAAACTTTACTCAACTCCTGAGGAGCGATCGCATCAATCCACCTTGAACTGTTCACTCTTCGACTGCAGATCTTGCGCCATCGTCAGCAGATGCTTAAAGGAGGTTGCAATTTCCACCGCATCACCTGAGGTTTTATTGGCGATCGCTGCGACTTCTGTCATTGTTTGTGTCACCGACTGGCACTGGTGCGTTTGCTCTTGCGTTGCCTGAGTAATTCCTGCAACCAGATAGCTAATTTGGCTTGTCGCATCCACGATCGCATTCAGATTTTCACGCGCATCATTCACCACTTCCGTTCCTGAGACCACCCGTTTAATGCCCGTTTCCATCGCGGTAGACACTTCTGCGGTTCCCGCCTGAATTTCCTGGACAAGCTGTTCGATCTCAGTTGCAGCATTGGCAGACTGGCGAGCTAGCGATCGGACTTCATCCGCAACGACTGCAAAACCTCGTCCATATTCTCCAGCACGAGTTGCCTCGATCGCAGCATTCAGTGCCAGGAGTTGAGTCTGCGTTGTGAAGTTACTAATTAAGCTCACCACTCTGGAAATCTTGCGGGACGATTCGCTCAATCGCTGAAGCCGATCGTTTGTTTCGGCAACGGTTTCACGGATGCCTTCCATTTCATCGACGGTACGATCCATTGCGGCATCCCCGGTGATCACAATCTGGTTTGCCTGTTGAACGGCAGCTTCGACCTGTTGCGCGTTGGTTTCTACGGCTTGCGTCGAGCTGACCATCTGCTGAACTCGTTGGAGCGCCTGCGTTAACGCCTGAAACTGCTCCTGTGCCTGAGCCGTGAGGCTGGCGATCGAAGATTCGCTATCTTGAGAAGTCTGAGCGACCTGATTCGCTGCGGTCTGCATCTGCATGACAATCTGCCGTAGACTGCCCAGAGTATTGTTATAGGCGGCAGCGATGGTGCCAACCTCGTCGTCGGTCACTGGGGCGCGAACGGTGAGATCGCCATCCAGCGCAGGACGAACGGCAGAGAGAAGCTGAATGACCTCTTGCTGGAGCTGCTCTTTGGCAACTTTCTCTCGATCGGCAACTTCTGCAAGCTGTGCGGACTGAGCCTGCAATCGCTCCACATATTCGCCCTGCTGAATCGCCACGTTGAGTTGAGCCGCAATCTGCTTGGCAAATTCAATCTCAGTTTCCTGCCATTCTCTGGCTCCGCTGCACTGGTGAATACAGAACAAGCCCCAGAGTTCCTCACCTTTTAACAGCGGAATCACCAGATTTGCTCTGACCTGAAATTGGCCCAAGACTTCGATGTAGCACGCTTGCAGGTTTGCCTGATAAATATCGGCAGTTGCCCAGACTCGTCCCTTTCGGTATTCCTCGGCATAGCGTTCATTAAAGCAGTGATCAACCACCTGAACTGCTAAAGCAGAGGTGTAGCCGGGGCGCACGTCTTCAGCGATCGTTTCTCCGGTGGTGTAATGGGAATCCGCATGGAACTTGAAAATCGCAACGCGATCGACCTCCAGAAAATTGCGAATTTCTCGTGCGGTGGTTTTGAAAACCTGCTGCAAATCGAGCGATCGACGAATCCGATCCACAACTGAAAGAATAAAGCGACCCTGCTCCGCCGATTGAGCCATTCGCATCGATTGTCCTCGAAGCTGCTCGAAGGATTCTGCAAGCTGCAAGGCCAGCCCGACCTGCACTCCGACCTGAGCCAGCAAGTTGATATCAATCTGTTCCCAGTGACGCGGACCGTCGTTCTGAAATGCAACAATCAATCCCCAAAGCTGTTCTTCTTTGACGATCGGCGCAGCCAGATAGGCACTCGCGCCCCATTCCTGTAAAAGCGTCACCGGAAAATCTGACGACTCATTCACCGAAATATCATCAACGCAAAGCGTTTCCCTGCGACGATAGCGTCCTCCCTGGCTCGTTTGCAGACTATCTTCGCCAAATACTTTGAGATGTGCTCCCACGATCGAATAACAGTTACGATCGGCATCTTCGATAATAAATTCACCGCTCCAGTCTTCATTGAAGCGATAGAGCGCAACACGATGGTTGCCCAACTGTTGTCGCACTTCTTTAACAACGAATTGCAGGATGTGATCGATCGAGAAATTCTCCTGAAGCAGAGCAGAACCAAGCTTGTACGTCAACTTGCTGTAGGAAACGCCCCGTTCGACTATCTGGGCTAACCGCTGAGATTGGCTTTCAAGCTGTGCTGACTTTTCCTGAACTCGACCAATAGATTCGAGCTGCCGCAAAACGGTACTGAGCCGATCGCTCAACAACGAAAGTAGCATCACTTCAGAATCCGTCCAAACTCGCGGAGCCGTACACTGATAGACCGCAATTAAACCCCACAGGCTATCTCGCTCAAACACAGGCGCGATAATGTAAGCTTTCGCTTGATACTTTTCCAGGGTGTTAATATAGCAGCTCGAAAAGCCAGCACTGTAGATGTCATTCACCCGCTTCACCTGCTGCCGTCTAGTGTAACTGCCGCCCTGCGTATCTTCCAGGATTTTGTCTCGATCATCATTAAACGCGGGCGCACCGTTTCGCTTGCTCACACAGCGATCGTGGCTGACGATTTCAGACGAGGTCAGGCTAGGATCATCTGCCTGAGCATCCACCAGCGAGAGCCAGCCCGCCCCAACTGATTCGGCAACGAATTCCCCCTGCCATTCCGGGTAGAAGCGATACACCACAACCCGATCCGCTTTATAAAACCGTCGCAACTGTTCACAGAGATTCGCCAGGGCAGTATAGGTATCTGAAGAAGAGTTCGTTGATTCTATTATCTGAGCCAGAACGGGTTCCATTCTTGCCTTTTGCTGCCGTCGATCGCGATATTCGATCGGCTGCATTTGCAGTTGCAGTTCCGTCGCGATTTGACGCAGCACTAGAATTTCCATATCCTGCCACTGTCGCACCCGATTGCACTGCTGCACCACGAGCAGTCCCCACAGTTCATCTTCGAGCCAGATCGGTAAGCTTAAGCTCGCCTGCACCTGAAATCGATCGAGCAATTGCACTTGGTGGGGGGTGAGCGATGCCCTTGAAGTCAGATCCACGGTCATAAAGGGCTGGGGATCTTGCGACATTGCCGCCCCAAAAGCGATCGCGGGCAGCGTTTCCTCCAGGGTGGGGGTATAACCTCCGGTAAGCGATTCTGCCAGCACAATGCCCTGATTCTCGCTTTGAAACTGATAGACGATCGCCCGATCGACTTGCAGATATTGATGAATTTCTTTGACAGTTGTTGCCAGCAGCGTATTCAGGTTGTCTGCCTGCTGCATCTGTTTGACGATGGTAAAGGCTTGGTTCAGATCAACCGTTTTTATTTCATTCCGTAGACTGTTACCACCGGGGATCGCAAATTCATCCACCTTTGTTTCGACGCTCGTCGTGGGCTGCATTCTGGAACTATAGTCCTGCTGGTATTTCTCATGAGATCTTTCAAAGGCTCGCATCGTCGTATCCTCCGCAGTCGTGGTATCGCTATTCTGAATTGCTGAAAAGTCCTGATCGGAACTCGCCACGATTTGCCGGGCGAATCGCATCAGGGGCGAGGCATTGGGATTCAAAAATTTCAAACGCCTTTTTTCGGGTATCTGTTCCATAAAGGGTATTGAACGATCGCTTGAAGATTTAAGACCGCATCACAGCTTTCGGGCAGAACTCCCAAAACAAGCGGCAGCAAATTGGGAGAAAATAAGCCAGCAACTACGGGCTGAAGCTGCTGCAAATTATGTAATTCAATATCCTTAACCTGTAATACTCGAATTCCAACAAAGGCATGGTTGATTTGAACCACAAGAACCGTGAAATAAGAGCAAGCCTGCGCGTGGAACGGGGAACCAGGAAACCCAATGAAATGATTCAGATCGATCAGCCATAGCATTTCCCCTCTCCAGTTGCCAATTCCCAACACATAACCCGGCATTTCGGGAATGGGTAAAATATCGACCGGATCGATGTGAAGCACTTCGGTCACTTGCTCTAAAGGAAGGAGAACTTCGTCCCGATCGCTCAGGACAAAGCGCAGTAATCGTTGGCGAACTTCGGGCGGGAGCGGGTCCAGCAGCAATGTATCAAGGCTGCTTGCGGTTAGCTCCAGGTGCAATGATTTTTCCATCTAGTTATTCAGCCCTTTTAACCGGATGAGTTCTGCGATCGTGTCTAGCAATTTGTGTTTATTAATTGGTTTGGGTAGATAGGCATCCGCACCTAATAAGCATCCCCAAAGTTTATCCACATCGGTTTGCTTCGTTGAGCATAGAACGACTGGAATATGTCCTGTCGCGACGTTGGTTTTAAATTCATGGCAAAGTTCAAATCCGCTTTGTCCTGGCAGCATCACATCTAAAACCACCAGATCAAGTTTGTGTAACTTGAGCGTTGTACGAGCTTCTTCGCCGTTCGTGACTTTGACAACAGCAATGCCGATTTGTTGAAGGTAGGAAATTAATATCTCAGCATCGGTCAAACTATCTTCAACCAGGAGAACTTTTGGCATTCGATCTAATCCTAAATTCATTGGAATTGGCTTGGAGCATTCCTTTTAATTCTTGGAGAATGTTTGAGGACTATCAAAGGTGCGACCTTGTCCCCTAAATTCTCTAATACTGACTACTGTATAGACACAAATTCATTTTGCTAGCCTTTCAGTTTTTGCAGCTCCCTAAATCGGTCAACGCTGTAAAATTTTGAAAGTAGCACTGAAAAGCAACCCTGAAAAGTAATCGTAATTGGCTTTTTCCCAACATTGACCTGGGAGCAGCATCGTTCAAGGCATCATCGCAATTGTTCAAATATCCTCTTCGATCACCTCTTCAATCATCGCTTTGGTAAAGCGCGTTACTTCCTGAGTAAAACATAAAAGTCCGTATAGATTTCACACCAAGGCTGTATCTTTAATACACTCCTACTTTGTTCACCGTTTGTTTGCAAATGTCATGCCAGCAGACACTATTCAATCTACTGTCGATTGAGAGACGTTCAGCAACTTTTTAGATAATTTTCTAAAACACTCAATACTTTGTCTCGCTCGATCGGTTTAGTAATGAACTCTGAAGACCCTGCCAGCTTTGCCCGAACGCGATCGACGATTCCATCTTTGCTCGTCACGATAATGATCGGCGTGTCTTTAAAGGCTGAGATTCGTCGAATTTGGGTGCAGACTTCATAGCCATTGGTCACGGGCATCAGCAAATCTAGAAAGATGAGACTTGGCTTCTGCTCCAGCAAAATGGGCAATGCCTCGATCGGGTTTCGCACATTAATAAATCGGTAGCCTGCTTGAGCCACAATTTGACTCATGGCAACACTGTCAAAGCGGCTATCTTCGATATAGACAATTAGCGGCGTTGATCGCGCCTGAGCAGCAACAGCCGTTGGCGGAGTTATGCTGGGCGGAGTTGTGCTTGGTGGAGTTGTGCGACGATTCGACAAAGACATTCGATCGCGATCCCAATCCCCAACCTGGTCTAGACCAACAATTCTGCTCTGAAGGTAGGGCAACAGGGAGCGGGTTAGCGGCACGAGGGGCTGTTTTAGCTGAATTGCAATGTCTCTCAGAGTGCGATCGCCGTCTGCCAATAATGTGAGATTGTGATACGCCAGGAATGACATTTGCTGCCGGAGTTCCTCAGCGTCCCAAATTACCGGGGCTAAATTGGGAGACCACGGGCTCAGGTTAGACTCTTGCCAAACTTGCCAAATTTGCTGCGCTTGCTGATGAATGCGACTGATTGAAGGAAAAACCAAGTAGGGAGGCAGTAGATTTTCTGTGAGCGGTTTGCAGGTGAGCTGCATTTCTGCATTCGTTTGGGCAGCGGTTTGAGTAATATCAAACAAAATCTCAATCAGGTTGCCTTCAACCACTGCAGCCAGCTGCTCATGGGTTATCCTGCCTTGTTTTGTGAATTCAATTAAGCCATTCTGACTCCAATACTGAAATTGAGGAGATTGCTGTGAAGAAGATGCCGTGAGGTGGGGACAGTATTGAGCCACTTGGCGACACCACCGACGAACTGGATGGAGGCTACTGCTTCCTGCGAATAGACGACCTGATCTGAAGAACAGGTTTGCCTGGAAGCTTTGTTGACCCTTGACCGTTATCTCTAAGCAGCCTGTAAACTGTGTTTGGATAAACACCTGAACTGCTTGTTTCAGCTCATTGATGCTGTTTGTGTTGTTGACGTTCAAAGACTTATCGATCGGACTAATGGACAAGGAAGTATTCATTCGTTAAGCGGGCGAGACTCACAGTTCACCGAGGCGGAGGGAGAAATTATTGAGTGGACAAGCACCTCAACTGCATCCCTGATCACTGCACCGCAGACTGAGCGAAACGCGGAGTCTTGATTGGAGCTGTGCAGCCGTTAGACGACCCATGCCCCAATCCTAGATAGAATCTTTTACTCTGTGGTTCTGAATTGTGTGGGTAGATGAGGTCACTCCAGAACGAATCACGTTCGGCACCGTAAGCCTCAGATATCTTGCATCTTTGCACTTCTTAATAATTACAACAAAACTTTTGTGGCGCAAGGATTTCAAGTAATCTTCATAGTGTTTATCAGCAATTCGCCCTATAAACACTAGATTGATTGATTTGTCAATCCTCCCCTGGATAGGTCTATAAAGAAATAACAGCCTTATTTTTGACGATCGCAGGTACTTGGGATACTTTACCTTTACAACTGTAAAGCCATGCTTAAGGTTGTTTGAAACGCTACAAAAAGACGGCTGACATTGCTGAATTGGACCCGATCGCATCTTGCCGGGGTAAGACCTGCTGCGCGAGTGCTCAATCCGCAGCGATAACAGCACGGTCAACCGCAAACGACCGCTAGCAATCAGA
Organism: Leptolyngbya sp. ST-U4; assembly: GCF_039962215.1. Lineage (NCBI taxonomy): Bacteria > Bacillati > Cyanobacteriota > Cyanophyceae > Leptolyngbyales > Leptolyngbyaceae > Leptolyngbya > Leptolyngbya sp. ST-U4. Next base: position 65,746 of record NZ_JAMPKZ010000013.1, on the reverse strand, counting down.
TCGCCAGCAGTTCAATGAATTCAGCACTGGATTCAGCAAGCAATGGACTCAGCCGTTGATTCAGCAATTCACTCAGCAGAATCGATCAAGCAAAACCGCTCAAGCAAAACCGAAGCCCAACCTTTAGAATGATAGACGTTGGATCATGACCACTCAAAAGTAGTAGACAGAAAACTCTTGCTAGCCCTCTCAAGTGGCTCCTCCAGCGATGGCTGCTTAAATAAAACACTCCAATACAACAACTTGGGAAAACGGACATGGGAAAAACGGACACGCAACCCCTTCTCATAATTTATTGAGAATTTTCGTTTCTGATAGTTTGTAACTTTATTTGTAATTTGCTATGGCAGAAGCCGTGCCCCCGCCCATTCCTAAGTCTGCTGCTCGACCTGTCGATGAAACGGAACGATTAGAGGCACTGCGGTACTACAACATTCTCGATACGCCTTCCGAAGCAGCATTCGATCGCATCACGGCTCTGGCTGCGCGGCTATTTGATGTACCGATGGTGTTTGTATCTCTGATGGATGAGTCAAGGGCATGGTTCAAGTCTTGTTACGGGTTTGATCAGCAGGAAATTCCGCGAGATGTTTCTCTGTGCAGCTTCGCGCTATTGGGTGACGATGTTTTGATCATCCCTGATGCGCTGCAAGACGATCGCTTTAGTCGCAATCCTTTTGTGCAGGGTGAACCAGGCGTGCGCTTTTATGCAAGTGCACCGCTGCTAACTGAAAACAGAGTGAATCTGGGCACGCTTTCTCTGGTAGATACGAAACCGCGTCCGGGTCTGACCGATGAGCAGCAAGCAACCCTGATTGACTTAGCCGCAATAGTAATGGATGAGCTGGAGCTACGGTTGGCGGCTCGTAGAATGGCTCAGGTTGATGCAGCTCTGCTAAAGGTCACGCAGGGCGTTTCGGCAGTAACAGGCAAGGCTTTTTTTACTGCGCTGGTACAGCATCTCGCCACCGCCCTGGGGGTGAATTACGCCTGCATTACTTTGCTGATGGACGACAGCCCGGAAACGATCAAAACGATCGCCTTTTATGCTGAAGGCAAAATTGCTGACAACCTGGAATATCCGCTCAAGAATACGCCCTGTCTCGAAGTGATTCGTCAACGGAAAATTGTCTGCTATGGCAGTCAGGCTCAGGCGTTGTTTCCTGACGATCGCTTTCTGGTTTCATTGGGAATTGAAAGCTATGCCGCGATTCCATTCTTTAATTCACAGGGCACGCTGTTAGGCTTACTGGGCGTAATGGACAACAAGCCGATAGAAAATGTCCAGCTTGTTGAATCCTTACTGACCCTGTTTGCCGTGCAAATTGCAGCAGAGCTAGAGCGACAGCAGGCAGAAGACATTCAGCAGGAAGCCGCACAGCGTTTGCAGCTTTATGCGGATATCGTTCGCAATACTCAAGTGGGGATTGTCGTCTGGCAACTGGAAGACCCCAATAACCCCGAATCGTTTCGGCTGCTCATTGCCAATCCTGCCGCTTCGGAAACAGTTGGGCTGAATTTTGAACCGCTGATCGGCAAAACGATGGCAGAAAGCTTTCCGAAGCTGCTGCAAACCCCATTGGTACAGCAATACCTGGAGGTGATTCAGACTGGACGACCAATCGATTTGGGCGAAGTTTCCTACGGTGAAGACGGTATCTCGACTGGATTTTATGCGCTCAAAGCGTTTGCCCTTCCCGATCGCTGCCTTGGACTTGCCTTTGAAAACATTACGGTTCGCAAACAGATTGAAACCCAACTTAAGGAAAGCCAGCGTTACAGCCAGCAGATCGCCGAAGCGATGCCCGGTATCCTGTTTGTCCATGACATTCTGGAACAGAGAAATATTTATACAAACCGCCAAATTGCTGATTTGTTGGGATACTCTTCTGAACAGATTCAGGCAATGGGAACAGACGTTATCGCAATCCTGATTCATCCTGACGATCGACAGCGCGTATTATCCTATTCTGAATCGTTCCAGACCGCAGCCGATAATGAGGTGCTGGGCATTGAGTATCGCGCACATCATGCCAATGACGAGTGGCGTTGGTTTTATACGCAAAGCGTTGTGTTTAACCGCACTACAGATGGTTTGCCTTGCCAAATTTTGGGAGTCTCGATCGACATTAGCGATCGCAAGCAGTCTGAACAAGCCCTGCAAGAAAGTGAAGCATGGACTCGGATAGCAACCCAGGTGGCGCAGGTAGGAGGATGGCGGCTGCATCTGGAGACAAACCTGGTCGAAATCGATCAACGAATGCGTCAAATTTGGGGTGAGCCAGATGACCTGGTTATGATTCCGCTCTCGACCGTGCTGGAGCGCATTCATCCCGACGATCGTAAATCGGTTGCGGAGGCTGTGGCGGCTGCACTCGATCCCGCTTCAGCGGGAACGTATGAAATTGAGTATCGGGTGGTGTGGAATGACGGCACCGAGCGATGGATATCTGCCAAGGGGCAAGCTCGATTTGAAGGGGAAGGATCAGCCCGCCGAACCGTTGACTTTTTTGGCACAGCACTGGATATTACCTCAGCAAGGCACGGCGAAGCAGAACGCAAACGGGCACAATCAGAATTAGTAGAACAGGAACAGCGTTATCGCTACATCTTTGAATCAGTCGGCGTGGCAATTTGGGAAGAGGATTTTTCGGAAGCAAAGGTTGCGATCGACCAGCTCAAAGCAGCAGGAGTTCAGGATTTTCGTCAGTATTTTGCGGATCATCCCGAATTTGTTCAGCAAATGGCACAGCTCATCAAACCTCAGGATGTGAACCAGGCTGCCTTAACCATGTTTGGCGCCCAAGAAAAAAGAGAACTGCTCGCGTCCTTAGAGAAAATCTTTGTCCCGGAAACGCAAGCCGCTTTTGCCGAAGAGCTACTCGCGATCGCCAACGAAGAAACCTTTTTTGTCACAGAAACCGTTCTGCAAACTTTGCAGGGTGAGCGGCTCCATGTCTGGTTTAGCATCACGTTTCCACCTGCCTCAGAGTCGTATGATCATGTGCTGGTTTCGCTACTCGACATCACCCAGCGGAAGCAGGTAGAGCAAGCCCTCCAGCAGCAAACCGAGGATTTAGTGCAAGCCAATCGCATCAAGGATGAATTTCTGGCAGTGCTATCCCATGAATTACGATCGCCCCTGAATCCGATTCTGGGATGGTCAAAGCTGTTACAAACAGGCAGGTTTGATGCTCAAAAAACACAGCAAGCATTAGCAATTATTGAGCGCAATGCAAAACAGCAAACGCAGCTCATTGATGATTTGCTAGACATCTCTAAAATTCTGCGCGGCAAGCTCGCTTCAAACAAAGCCCCTGTTAATTTAGTCCTGACGATCGAAGCCGCGTTAGAAACCGTGCGATTGGCAGCCGAAGCCAAAAATATTCAGATTAAAACTGACTTTGATTCGTCCTTCCTCCCTGTCCTAGGAGATAGCGGACGTTTACAGCAAATTGTGTCAAATCTGCTTTCCAATGCCATCAAATTTACTCCCAGTGACGGACAGGTCGAGGTGCAGTTAAAGCGGGTCGGGTCAGAGGCGCAGCTTCAAGTCAGAGACACGGGCAAAGGCATCGCGCTAGACTTTTTACCTTATGTCTTTGAGTCGTTCCGGCAAGAGGATGGGAAGACCACCCGTAAATTTGGTGGATTAGGGCTGGGGCTGGCGATCGTGCGTCAACTGGTCGAACTGCATGGAGGAACCGTTCGGGCTGAGAGTAAAGGAGAAGGCACAGGAGCCACCTTTACCGTCAGGCTACCGCTGCTGAAGCGAATCAGAGCCGGGGAGATGGGGCAATGGGATGCAAACAGTTCGCTGACTTCCTTACCCCTCCAACCCCTCACCGGCCTACGAATCCTGGTAGTCGATGATGAAGCAGATATGCGAGAGTTAGCCGTCGCCATTCTGGAACAGGCAGGAGCGATCGTCCAGATTACAGCGTCAGCAGCTGAAGCTCTGGAAGTTTTAACCGGAGTCGATCGCTTTCAGCCCGCCCTGCTCATCAGTGACATTGGAATGCCAGACATCGATGGCTATTCGCTGATACAGCAGGTGAGAGCCTTACCTCCAGACCAGGGAGGACAAATTCCGGCGATCGCGCTGACTGCCTATGCCAGCAAACTCGATCAGCAGCAGGCACTCCAAGCCGGGTTCCAGAAGCACATTTCCAAGCCGATCGAACCCGAAGTCTTTATCCAGGCGATTGTCAATTTAGTTGGATCTGCCACAGTGCAGCGAGAGCCTGTTCTCTTTCAACAAGATGTCTATGAATGAATCTGAGAATGATCTGAATTCAGTTAACTTTTGGCAGTTTATCGCGGCGATTGAATGGGGCAATTTCATGCACCAACTTTTAAGGAATGATCTTCAAGGGTGTATAAATCGCATTGAGCACGATTTTCGAAATCAATAACCGCATGATTGTCAAAATCGATAACTGCCCATTCTCTACAGTGTTCTCAGGATTTCAAGATCACGGTGAATAAAGCACTGGGAATCAGCATTGAAAACTGGCTTGGCAAACCCCAAAACTTCCACAAGGAAACCACGCCATTATCGATAGCGTTCTTCTAACCATTGACGAACTTCCAGTTCAGAACCTAAGAAAGCAGTTCTCCCAGTTTCCGGGTCAAAGACCTGCCAGCCCATCCTCAATCCCTGGCGATCGAACTTTTCTGTGATCCGGGGTTCAGGACGAGCCGCAGCCCAGTTCAAAAAAGCCTGCCAGAGCGAACTCAGCGATCGCCGCAGCGAAATAGAAGACTGGCGCGAAATTCTGGCTTGAAGCAGGGCAAGATCTTCATCGGTCAAGTAGCGATACTCTGGCGTATTCATCGCAGCCTCCTTAAAGGGGAATTGGGGTGAATAAGGTTAATCAGTCATGAGTAAAGTGAATCGGGGTGAATGAGTCGTGAATCAGTATTGTTCTAATTTGCGCTGACTTTTCTTTGAGGAGAAGGTACAGATTCGATCGCTTTTGCTAGTACAGTTCAAGATTTCTAAAACTGTTCTGTTCAAAATTTAAGAAACTGTACCAGGACATTTCCAGGCGAATGAGCGATAAAAGCGATAAGGTTCAATTCTTTGCATTGTTGAATGCACTTGCGCTATGCAAATTCCCCTCGATCGCCAGGCAGAGCAGCCAATTTATTTGCAGATTCGCGATCGCATTCGTCGTCTGATCAGTTCCGGGGCACTGCAACCGGGCGATCGTTTGCCCTCGGTACGCGAATTGGCGAAAGAAGCCGCAGTCAACAAGCTCACCGTGATCGAGGCGTACAGCGTTTTAGAAGCAGACGGGCTAATTCACGCTCGTCAGGGGTCGGGCTACTTTGTTAACTGCTGCCCTGAAATCCCGCTCAATCTAGTTTCTAGCTTTGCCCCGGCTCAAAGGGTAGTCATTCCTCCACCCCAATATGGAACATTCTGTAAGTCTTACATGACTTCTTTTGAGGCACAGCGACAGCCAGGCATTCTGGACTTTAGCAGTGGTTTTCCTCAGGCATTTGGCTTAGAAGACTTGCAGCGGATTGCCCGTCGTGCCATGAGTCAGATTGCCGATACGCTTTATCAGTACGACACGCCACGCGGATTGCAAACCCTCCGGCAGCAAATTGCTCAACTGCTGGTGCAGCGCGGTCTGATCGTTTCTGCGGATAATCTGATGATCACCACTGGCTCAATGCAGGGAATTTCGCTGGCACTGCGCTACTTTGTGCAGCCGGGAGATTGGGTAATTGTGGAAACGCCCTGCTATCACGGCGCACTATCGATTTTGGAAAACCTGCGAGCCAGGACGATCGGCATTCCCATGACCCCCGCTGGAATGAATCTGGAACTGCTTGAACAATACTTAAAAAGCCATCGTCCCAAATTAATCTACACCGTCAGCACGCTGCACAATCCTACGGGAATCACTACGTCGCTTGCCCACCGCAAACAGCTTCTCGCCCTGGCACAGCAGTATGACTGCTTCATTCTAGAAGACAACGCCTATGAAGGACTCCAGTTTGAACCCGTGCCGCCGCCCATCAAAGCCCTCGATCAGCAAAATCGGGTGATTTATGTCAGCACCTTTTCTAAAACGCTGATGGGCAGTTTGCGGGTGGGCTATATGGTGGTGACGGGCGAGCATCTGCAACCCCTGATCGAGCAAAAGCTGATCAACGATCTGCACACGCCCACTCCTTCACAGGCGATCGTCAGCGAATATTTGGCATCGGGGCACTATCGCCATCGGCTTCGCGACTTGCAGACCTATCACCTTCAGAGCCGCAATCAAATGCTGCAAGCCCTGGAAGATCATTTTCCCGCAGAGGTAACCTGGACTGTGCCCATCGGAGGACTGCTGCTGTGGGTACAGCTACCCGATCGGCTACCGTTAGAGCAAATCTGCCACACCCTGCGCGAACAGGGCATCCTCACCACGCCCGCAACCGCCTTCTTTCCCGATCGCAAAGGCTATAACGCGATGCGCCTCAACTTCTCTCACCCGCCAGAGTCGATCGCCTGGGGAATTGCAGCGATCGGAAAGGAGCTAAAGTCTTATTGATCATCTTGAGCCGTTCTTACTTGAGCCGTTCTTGAAGGAGGGTTTGAAAATAAGGGTTTGAAAATATGGCACTCTGCAGGCGGCTCAAAGCATTCCTCCCAGCAGTTCTTTGCAAATAAATCTATCCTTAGTAGACAGATCTATCAAAAGTCAGTTGTGCCAACTGCTCTCACACCTTTCGATAGAGAGTACATTCCCTAACGCATTTTCCTTGAGGATTTTGCGAGTATTTTTCCGTTAAGGTAAAACGACAAAGTTAAACGGCCAATCGGCATGATTCAGTACATGATTCAGTATGAATACAGCCAACACGGACTTTGCCAGTATTGATATTCTGATTCCCTCTGAGCGCGACTTGTGTAGATTAACGCAGGAGCAGTTTGCTGCTAAATTAGGTGTGTCCTTAGTTACAATCAACCGGTGGGAGAATGATCGTGCCAAGCCAATTCCGATCGTCCTGCGGCAAGTCAAATCATTGCAGGTTGAGCTGACCCAGCCTGAACGGGTATTGGGCAGAACTCCGAAGAAATCGAGGCAAACCAAGCTACGGCGAGTCGGTTGTTAAAGCAATATTTCTCAGAAGAGTTTTAGCTTGTCCTGACTTGTTCCCAATCTCGGATGCTAACTATTTCAAGCCACAGCGGGGGTATCACCAATGATGGAATTGTCTACAGGCACAAGTCAGTTTCAATCGCAGCAGTCTGATCCCTACGCGGCAGAGCTTGACCAGCAGCAGGCACTCCAGGCAGGGTTTCAATGCCATCTGGCAGAGCCGATCGAACCAGTGGTGCTCATCATAGAGATTACCAGGCTCTTGAAAACTCGCCCGCCAGTTTGATGGGTCATAAATCGATCATTTGTTAGGGTGATTGAATGAACCACACTAGGCAGCACTTTGCTCAAACACAGCTTCAGCAACGGCTAACGAAGGCGTTCGTCCTTCCGATTGTGCTGCTGTTACTGGTATCGGGCATCTTCATCGGGCAAACGCTGCACCTGATGACAGCCCTGCAATGGGTCGATCACACCGATCGCGTCATTTCCCACGCCAATCGGGTGCAAAAGCTGCTGCTCGACATGGAGACCGGCAATCGCGGCTATTTGCTCACCAGAGAGCCAATCTTTTTAGAACCCTACGAGCAAGCCCGCAGCCAGATTGGGACTGCCACAAATCAGTTGAAACGTCTGGTGAGCGACAATCCGAGGCAGGTGCAGCAAGCCGAAGATCTACAGCAGCAGCAAATTCAATGGACGCGGGGTGTGCCGCAAGTCCTTGCCCTGGTGGACAGCGATCGAGTCACCCTGCGAGCCACCCTGCTGCGCCGCAAAGGGGAAATGGACAGGATGCGAAGCCTGATCACAAACTTCATTGCCATAGAAGAACAGCTCCGAGCCAAGCGCGTTCAAACGGTAAGCCAAAGAACGGGCTTTGTGATCACCAGCAGCATCGGGCTAGCAATCGCGAGCGGGGCAATCTTGGCATACCTTAGCGGGCAGCAGCTCCGAAAAGTTGCGCGAACCTATACTCAGCTTGTGAATTCGCTTCAGCAAAGTCTGGACGATCGCGATCTGGCGGAAGAGGCACTGCGGGACAGCGAAGAACGATTTCGCCGCGCCATTTTAGAAGCTCCGCTGCCGATTATGCTGCATTCCGAAACCGGAGAAGTGCTTCAGATCAATCACCAGTGGGAACAGATCACAGGCTATCAGCTTTCGGACATTCCCACGATCGCCGACTGGACAGAACGCGCCTACGGCGATCGTCGCCAAACGGTTCAGGCTGAGATCGATCGACTGTATGACTTCCAGAAAAGCCTTGCCGAAGGAGAATTTGTGGTGATGACTCGCGCCGGAGAAGAGCGCATCTGGGAATTTTTCTCTTCTCCAGTCGGGAGGTTGGCAGACGGACGGCGATTAGTGATTAGCACCGCGATCGATGTCACAGAGCGCAAACGTATTGAACGGCAAGTTCAGGAAAATTACATCCTGTTACAATCTGTGATTAACGGAACCACTGACGCGATTTTCATGAAAGATTGCCAGGGGCGATACCAGCTTGTGAATCAAAGAGTGGCTCAAATTATGGGTCAATCGGTTGAAGGGATGCTGGGCAAAGATGATGCTGAATTTTTACCGCCTGATTTACTCAGTCAGATCCAAGCCATCGATCGCACGGTGATGACCACAGGACGATCGCAAATTTTTGAAGAACAAATTCCAGAGAATGGCGAGATACGCACCTATCTCAGCACCAAAGATCCCTACATCGATGCTCAGGGAAATATTACAGGGATTATTGGCATCTCGCGTGACATTACCGATCGCAAACTTGCCGAAGCGCAGCAGCAAAAATCAGCTCAGCGACTCGCCGCCCTGCAAGCGATCGATCGGGCAATTTTGCGCCTTGATGCTCCCGCAAGGATTGCTGAAGCAGCGCTGTCGCGGCTCGTGCAAGTTGTCCCGGCAGATCAGGCGGCGGTGCTAGTGTTTGACTTGGCGCAAAGTCAGCTTCAAGTGTTAGCCGGAGAGATTGATACTAACCCTGCCGGAACCGTTCGCCCCATCCTCGATTTCACCACGCCAGAGGTTCTGGTCAATCGAGAAGCGATCGGCTACATCAAAAATTTAGCCACCCTGATTCAAACGCAACAATCCCCGCTGCTTCAGCGATTGCTAATAAAGGGCTATCACAGCTTTCTTGCTGTCGCCCTGCGTGCAGATGGACACTTTTTGGGAGATGTAGTGTTGATTCACCGTGAAGTAGACGCGTTTTCAGCAGGAGATTTAGAAATTGTGGGCGAAGTCGCAAACCAATTAGCGATCGCGATTCAGCAATCTCAACTCCGCGACCAGCTCCAACACTACGCCGCCGACCTCGAACAGCGGGTTGCAGAACGCACCGCTAAGCTTAAAGCCACCAATCAAGAACTCGAAGCCTTTACTTACTCGGTATCACACGATCTGCGGGCACCGCTCCGCACCATGCAGGGCTTTGCTCAGGCCCTCATCGAAGACTATGGCGACCTGCTCGACGACACTGCCAAAAGCTATATCGAATCGATCGTCGAAGATGCGGTGCAAATGAGCGGCTTAATCGCAGACCTGCTTGCCTACAGCCGTCTTAGCCGAAGTCAAATTAACCTTCAGGAAGTGAACTTAAAAGAAGCGATCAACGATGCGATAAAGCAGTTGGCGGTTGAAATCCAGGAAAAACAAGCAGAAATCATCCTGCCGGAGGAACTGCCCTCGGTAGCAGCACATCGATCGACGCTGGTTCAAGTTATGGCAAATCTGTTTAGTAATGCGATGAAGTTTGTCGAACCGGGAACAGTGCCGCAAATTCACACCTATTTTCGCGAGGAGCAGCACGAGCATCAACGCTGGGTTAAATTGTTCATTGAAGACAACGGTATTGGTATTGCTCCTGAGCATCAAGAAAGGATCTTCCACGTATTTGAGCGGCTGCACGGCGCAGAAAGCTATCCCGGCACGGGCATTGGACTTGCCATTGTGCGGAAAGGGCTGGAGCGCATGGACGGTAAAGTGGGCGTAGAGTCTGCGCTTGGACAAGGAAGCCGATTTTGGATTGCACTGCCAAAAGCTGTTCTCCCGGATCGAGGAACTCATGACCCAACCCATTCAACTGCTACTCATTGATGACAACCGCAGCGATCGACTCCTGGTTCTGCGCGAACTCCAGCGCGAATTCGAGCAGTTAAATGTACAGGAAATTATTAGCTCTGGTGAGTTCAATCGTGCCATCAGACAGGGCGGTTTCGATGCCGTGGTTACTGATTTTCAGCTTCGATGGACAACGGGTTTAGAAATTCTTGAAGCCATTAAGGAACGATATCCCGATTGTCCGGTGATTATGTTTACTAATACGGGAACCGAAGAAATCGCTGTCGAAGCGATGAAGCTGGGACTCGATGACTACATTCTCAAAGAGCCAAATCGATATGTGCGAGTTCCGTCATCGGTGCGGGCTGGGATCGAACGGGCGATTGCTAAAAAACAGGCTGCACTGCTTGAAATTCGCTTTCGTGCCTTGCTAGAGAAGCTGAAAATTGGCGTGTTTCGGGTGAGCGAAGCCCATGAATTGCTAGAGTGTAATCCGGCTTTTCTGACGCTGCTGGGCGTTGAGTCGATCGAGCAGGCACGATCGCTGCTGAGATTCAGCTTTTTCTCCAGCTTGATTCAGTCAGCGTCAACCGCGGAGATCGAAAAGCAGGAGCTTGACCTGCAACGGGGGGATGGACAGCACATTAAAGTGCTACTCACCATGATCGTAACTCGGGCTGGAAACACAACCGTCATTGATGGGATACTTGAAGAATCAGTATAATCTTTCCAAATCAATACAGGATGCGTTAAACAGGATGCACTAATTAACTAAAATTTGAGTGAAGTCATTTCGATAAAGTAAGCCATCATTGGTTTAGCAAATGCTAAAGGGATATTTGAGAAGTACCGAAAGTTTTAAATTGAATGATCATTTGAAAAATATCGGATACACATCTACCATGCAGCGAATACACATCAAATACGCAGCGAATACACACCGAACCGAAAGTTCTACCGAGGCAATGGTGGAGAAATCATATCGTAGAGAAATCGTATCGTGGAGAAACAAGAGTGAGTGCAGATCAAACAATCTTGTTAGTTGAAGACAATCCCAAAGATGTATTTCTCGTTCAGCGCGCATTTCGCAAAGCCGAGATTACAGTGTCTATTCAGGTGGTCAATGATGGCGATAGCGCAGTGATGTATCTGTCAGGACACGCTCCCTATACCGATCGTAGTCTTCACCCGTTTCCCGCACTGATTTTGCTCGATCTAAAACTGCCACGTCGATCGGGCGCAGAAGTGCTCATGTGGCTTCGCCAACAGCCCACGATTAAGCGTATTCCCGTTGTAATTCTCACGTCTTCCCGGGAGTTTACTGATGTCAACCACGTCTACGATTTAGGAGCAAACGCTTATATGGTCAAACCGCCCACGTTCGATGATCTGGTCACAATGCTAAAAACGCTCGATTTGCACTGGCTTAAGTACAACGAAAAACCCCAGCTCGGCACAAATTAAGGCCAGAACTTCTGCTCAGAAAGCGCGAGGCAAGATCAAATTTCTGATGCCGCTTTTCACATTGTCCGGCAAGCGGGTGGCGATCGCGTTAAAAGGATATTTGAGCAGGCTCATCGCTTTGTCTACAGAGTAGGAAATACTGCCATCTCTGTAGAATTCGATGTTTTCTGCGATCGAAAATCTTCCTTTCAGTTTCGTTAACGGCTGTCGAATTCCCCGAACGCGATTAGAAACATTTTTGTCGTGAATCACTTGAAGCCAGCTCGGCTCGGTCTTGATTTGCTTTAGGGTTCCGATTTTTGCAACCTGAGTATGACTTCCACACAAAACGGTTTTAAATCCACTCACGGTTCGATCGCGAATGCACTCAATTAAGCTCATAAAAGGATTGCTCAAGTATTCAAAAGAGTACAGTTTTCCATCCTGCCACACATAGCCATTAGGCAAGTTAATAAACTGCATCTCCTGTTGGGCAAAATGACTCTGAACAATTGCAATAAATTTGTCGCAGATTGCATCGTCATTATCCAAACGAGTTGTGATTAAAAAATCAGTTTGCCCATCAAGATAGCTGAGAATTACCGATCGATTCACTTCATCAGTAAACGGTTCGCTCAGAAAAATAGGGATAAAATTTTGCCATTTTGAATATTCAGAAATCTTTGCTTTGAAACAATCAGGGGTATCCGCATCAAAGTACACCAACCACTGAAAGTTTTGATTAGACTGGGCTTGAACTGAGGGATAACAAAAGCGATCGAATAAATCGAACCGATGCGCCAGCCATTCTGGATCAAGCCCGGCAGAAGAACTGAAATTGACCTTTACATTGAATCGGGTAATAAGAAAGTGCTGAAACTTTTTCATGGTTAGAAGTCAATCGATTAAAAGAAGATGAACTGAACGTTTTAGAGATTGTTAGAAAAATCGCAGGGGTACTACATTGCTCCCTGGATTTGCCCTGAACGGAAAACCTTGAAATTCTCGTGAGTCATCGCAAAACCTTCAAACATCTTTTTAGAGCGTGAACCGCAGAAAACTTTCAACGGACGATCGCGCCTAAACCAATGCGATCGAGTAAAATCGACAGCCTCAAAGAAAGCAAAAATAAAACAGTCCATCCGATAAGTTTAATCAGCAGAATTTCTGCCAGGCTAAAAGTAAAGCCGCTTGCCACACGGCTACCCACAGACAGAAAAATCTCACTTGCAATTCCATTAATACAAAAGATCCCCAAACTATAGCGAGACACCAGCATAATGCAGTTGCTCACAGGTTCAGGCAGCTGCTCCTGCTTAATCGATGCAGCACACAAAAAGATAATGGGAGTCATCAGAATACAAATTAGCAAATTGTAGTCAAAAGGCGGAATATCACCGTTTGATATCGTAAAGAATATCGATCGCTCAACGAGCACCAGCAAAACTCCAACTCCTAGAAATGCAAGCTTTACAGAAATCGGGATGCGGCGCGATCGCTCTACTAATTTTGACCAGTGCTGCCAGAGATAAATCCCCAATACGCCATAAACAAGCCAGTAAATCAAAAAAGGACGACCGACCCCTTCTAGAGATGATAAAAGGGCTGAGAATTGATTTGCCCTAGCGAGGATGAAATAGATTAACAAAAAAATAATAGTTTGGAGAGCTATGATGAATCCGACTGCTTTCCGATATTTAAACCGGCGTCTGCACAGGATTAACAGCGGCATCATCTGAAACAGAACAAGGAAATAGTAAGCTCCCTGAAAAATCGTTCCATTTGCAACAGCCAGCAAAAGATCAGGAAATGAATTGCGACCTGTGCTGAGTTTAAGAATGACAGCCAGACTAAACCAAAATAGAGTAGGAATGGCGAGACGAGAAATTCTCTTCTTCAAGATTTGCCAGTCGGGCTGACCAGCAGAGTGCTCAATTCCTCTTTCAAACAATAGAAATGAAATTGTAAATAAAACAGGAACGCAGAATCGTAGTGGAGCAGATGCAATATCGAGAAAAAATAGGCTGTCTTGATAGGCTGAGCGAGGAACAAAAATCGCGTGAAACGAGACAACCGATAGAATACTTGCTGCTTTTAATAAATCGAGGCAAAAAAGCCGATCAACAGAGTAAGAAATGGCTTTTTTAGGTAGTACGCCCTGGCTCAAAGATTTCTGATTCATATTCACTTTAAGAACTGGGATAAAGCTCGTGATAAACCTTCAGCGTCTCCTCCACAACGCGATCGACCTTGAACCATTCAAGATTTTTTTTCGATCGCTGTTTGTACAGGTTCAATCGCTCAGGATCCTGAAGCAACTGCTTTAATGCTTCTGCCAGCGCACCGCTATTTTTGGGAGGCACTAAAACTCCGGCTTGTCCACGATCGAGTGCTTCAGGAATTCCATCAACATCAGTTGCCACAATTGCACAGCCTGCCTTACGCGCTTCTGTTAACACCAGCCCAAAAGGTTCTTGGTGGGATGCCAGCACAAAAATATCTGCGGAGGCGTAGTATTGCTCAGGCTGGGGCTGAAATCCCTCAAAGTGAATCCGATCGCTCACTGCTGTTTGCTGAGCTTGGTGTTCAAATTGAAGGCGATCGGGACCATCTCCAACCAAATAGAGGTGAGCTTGAGGAAACTTAGGAGCAATGATTTTAAAGGCATCAATCAAATCCGCAATTCCTTTGCGCTGCTGCATTCCTGCCACTGTTAAAATTGCAGGTTGATGTAGCTTCTTCGGGGGATAATCCTCAATCGATCGCTTACGAGGGCTGTCTAACGTTCCATTCAAAATGATTCTGACTTTCTCCGCAGGAATTCCACGACGAATCATTGATTGACCTACTGCTTGGCTAACCGCGATAACGCGATCGGCTAAACCCGTAAAAATTGCTCTCCACTGAAACTCGTTGTGGACTGTAGAAACGATCGCATATTGAAACTTGAACTGAAGGATACGGGAGAGTATGACTTCCCTTGGAATGTGGGCGTGAACAATATCTGGCTGAAATTGATTAAAAATGTGCCAGTAAAGCTTGAGCGCGTTGAAATGACGAAGCAATTTGCCGCCTTTTTCTTTGCGGAGAAAATGCTTAACACCATAAGTTTCCAGCAGTTCTTCATATTCGCCTCCGCTAGAGATAACACTCACCTCATGCCCATATTTAGCCTGAAGACAAGCCAAATCAACTGCTGCATTGACAAAGCCATTGCCCGCTTCTCGAATATGACCAACGATGTGTAATATTTTCATCTGCGGTGCCTGAAAAAACTGCCTCAAAAAGTGCCTCAACAATTGAGTAATTCTGAAAGTCTCATGCGTTTTTAGCTCTCGCCACCTCTCGTTTTCAACAGCTCCTTAATAGGTGAAATAATCTGAGCAATCTCTTTAGGAAAAAGGACAACAGAGCCACCTGCATATAGAACAATCAGAGCAAAGGGCTGTAGATAGATTTGCCAGGGATTGATGATGGGTATAGAGAGAACAATCGCCATCGCGATCAAAATCATAAAGGTTGGCAACAGGATAGGCTTTGCCAAAAAGCGAATTTCATACTTTGCCGACCTGCAAATTACTAGCAGAAACCAGAGGGTTGCCAAAATTCCCATGACTAGGGCAACGGCAATCGCAACTCCCGCAATTCCGCCGACCAAAGCACCTGCAAGATAAGAAGGAACAGAAACTAAAACCAGTGCCCAGTTAATCATGGCATTGGTTCTTGTCTTGTTTAAGGAATCTAAAACGGCTCCCAAAATTGACATAAATCCGCGCGCATAAGCAAAGATCAAAATGAGCTGAAAAATCTTCGCTGCTTCTGTCCACTGGGCACCAAAAGTTATGGGCAGTAGCCAAGGAGCAACTAGAAAAGCAACCCCATAAATCGGAGCAGAAATTACGCCGTAAAACCGCAGCGCATGACCCGCATATATCTTTTTCTCAGCATGATTTTTCTGGGTTAAAACGGAGAAATTAACGCGATTAATTTGGGTCAGCGCAAAGACAGGCAGCATCGCGAGCTGATAAGCCAGGTTGTAATAGCCCAGTTTTTCCGCTCCTAGCAATCTGCCGATCACTAAATTATCGCTGTTGGTATTGGTATAAACCGCCAGGTTAGATCCAATAATGCCGCTGATGTAATTTTTGACCTCTGAAAGCGCGGCTGTATCAGGGAAAAGATGGTACTGAAATGTATAACGGCTTGACCAACGTTTCATCACAGAATCAACCGTTGCCATCGACAGTTCACCGATCGCAAACGCCCAGACTCCGCCTCCTAATCCTGCACAAGCTAACGCGCCGGCACATCGGGCAAACGCAGCCGCTGCATCACACAGGGCTAAATCCTTGAATCGCATCTGTCTCTGCATCACGGCAGCGTGAGAGCCTGCTCCTGCACCGATCAGAAAGACCAGCGACACACACACCGTCAGCGGTAAAAGAACAGGCACATTAAAAAAACGCGCTAGCGCAATCCCGCTAACCGCCTGCAAAATGCCCATGCCGATCGAAACGTTTACCCCCAGACTATACACGGCATTCACTAGCTTGCGATCGTCCAGCCCCTTATAAACCAAAACGCCTGCGATCGCCCAATCTTTGAATAAATTCGAGAGGGTGGTTACCAGCAACACCATCGCCCAAATACCGAATTCTGCTGGGGATAGCAAGCGGGCAAGCACGATTTGGGTTAAAAGCTGGGAGGCACGAATGAATACAAAACCACCCGTGACCCAGAAACTTCCACCAACGACTTTAGCCGCACTTACTTTTGACATATTCATCGGGCGATCGCTTTATCATAAAGGGCTTCCAGCTTTATCGACTGCTTGCGAATGTCAAAGTGTTCACAAACGAAGCTGCGTCCCTGCCGTCCTAAATCAAGAGCTTGCCCTGGCTGTTCTAGCAATGCATTGAGCTTCTCGGCAAATAGCTCATCGTTCTTCTCAGGAACTAAAAAACCTGTTTGTTCGTTCAAAACCGCTTCTGGAATGCCGCTATGCCAGGTAGAAACCACCGGAATTCCTGACGCAGAAGCCTCCAAAATCACAAAGGGTAATCCTTCGCTGTTTCCGTCTTCTGCCATTTGGCTGGGTAGGGCAAAAATTGTGGCATTTCGCATTAAATTTTGCACAACATCATAGGACTGTGCTCCCAAAAACCGAACTCGATGCTCGATGCCGAGCTGCTGTGCCAGAGTGTGCAAATCATGGCTCATTTCTCCTGTCCCAACCTGGACAAGAGACACATCAGGATGATGATGGGCAATGCGAGCAAAAGCCCGTAAAAGTGTATCAATTCCTTTCTTTGGCGTATGTCTACCCACGCACAAAATATAGCGTTCTTCACCTATGTTTGTAGAGGGAGAAAACTTTTGGGTATCGATGCCAATGTAATGCAATATCACCTTGTCGGGGGGATAGCCAAACTCGATCAGTTTCTTGCGGATGTAGTCTGAAACCGCAATGAAGAGTGATGCTTTTTGCTTCAGTTCATTTTCATGCCGAAGAAACTGATAATACGCAATTTTTCCAGAGCGGAGCATTGCTTTTCGAGAAACAGTAATGTCATGACCGTGGAATGTCACAATCAGCGGGATCTTAAACTGCTCTGCGATCCGCATTGCATAGATTCCATCAGGTCCGAAATGAGCATGAATCAGAGCCAGCTTTCGCAGATGTTCGATCGCTTTAAAGGAACGGGCTGAAGTCGTGAGGATATGAAACGCTTGCTTGACCTTCCAAAAATCAATTTCGCTCAGAGCAACGCAGGGTTGAGGAATGGGTTTGACTAACTGGCAGGTAATAAAAGTAGGGTGATAGCGAGTGAGGCTGAGCGACTGCTCCTGAATAAAAGTTTCAGAAACTCTTGGAAATGCTTTTCTATAGATTCCAACGTCTTTCATTGAATTCATTGCAGGAATAGGAAAAGAATAAGAACTTAGAGATTATTTGAGGGATATTAAAGGTTCTACATTACCCTCTAAACCTCCTAACAGGGAAACTTTGAAGCTTGGAGAAGAGCCAGTTTTTTAGAATTCAATCTTCAATCTCGTTGCAGGCTCTTGCAAACATTTCTAAGTCCTGATTCCGACAATTTCCAATAATTGATTTTGATATTCCGAAATACTACAACGTTTTTGCACCCAGGCTTGCGCTTGCACTTTTACGGCATCTTGAGAACCGGAGGTCACTTCTAAAATTTGGTCTACGATCGCCCCAATATCTCCCGGATCAACCGCCCACAGAGCAGCGCACTGCTGAAGAATTTCGCCAATTCCGCCTGTACAACTTCCAACGACAGGCACACCGCAGCTAATCGCTTCGACAATCACCCGACCAAACGGCTCTCTGGGGGCAAGGGTCACGACCACATCGGCGTGGCGATAGTAATTTTCAATCTCGATCGCCGCAGGCAGAATCGTCAGACGATCAGCAACTCCCGCATCAGTAGCACGATTGAACAGGGATTGGGTATTGATTTTCCCAGGCGATCGATCTTCTCCAATAATGACGCTGTGATAATGAAATCCTCTAGTCTTTAGCTCGGCAAGTACAGGAATCAGAGTTCGCAAATTTTTATCATTCATGATGCCTGCCTGACTAATTCGAGAAGGCGTGAGCATAATTTTTGCGCCCGACTCTAGAATGGGCTTAAGCGAAGCAGGAGGCAAAACCGGAGCAGAATTAAATCGATCGAAATCAACAGGCTGATACAAAATGCCCTGAATATTGGGCATGATTCTGGAAATATGCTTTGCTGTAAAACCTGAGTTACAAATTGCCTGAGGGGCAAGCCAAGCAAAAGTCATTTTTCGCAGCACATTTCCAAGCAAATTATTAGAAAGTGCCAGATCATGACAGAAGTGATAGATCGGACGACGGCTCAACCGGAGTGACGGGATAGATAGAAGTAAGGTTGGGAGAAGCGATCGTTCAACGCAGTTATCCAGCAGTAAAGGATAAGACTGGGGTTGATGATTGACCCAATCGAGTGCCCGACGCAGAAATTGCTGTTGACTAGATGCAGAAATCAAATGGAGATAATTAGACTGTCCGGCTTCCTGTAAATAGCGGTGCATCACAGAATCCTTCCGGACTAGAACTGTTACCGGATTCAGGCTCGATTGCTCAATTCCCTTAAGCAGCATTGAAAGCGTGATTAAAGTGCCGCTCAACGCATCACAGGATCCTGGCAGGATCAAAAGCTTAGACATATCGATACTTCGGGCGATACTTCGGTTTCGGCTGAGCCAGCTTCGGAACGTAAGTAATGGCGCACAGAATCAAGATGATCGCTTCTAGCGGCGAAAACTCTGTAACGGCAGAAGAAAGAGCCAGCAGCAGCAGCATTAGAAAACAGCACAGCGGGCGATCGTCACGGGTTCGCCAAAGCCAAGCCAGGAAAGAGATTAGAAACACTAGAAACATCCCTGTTCCAAGAAAGCCTGCCCGATAAACCGTCCCCAAGATGAAGCTCTCTGTGCCAACTCGACCAAATTCGTAGCCGGGAACAACCTCTTCACCGGGGACGGCATGACCAATCACGGGAGGCTCAGTCAGAATGCTTGCCCAGGTTTTGATATAGATATCTCTCCGAACATCTGTGGAATCCTTACGGAGATTGCCCGTTGCCTCTGCGGTTGTTGTGACTCGATCGGCAAGCTTTTCTGTCACCTGCGGAATCGAAAGCGTCACAAAACTAACGACTGCCAGAGCTGCCATGAGAGCCGAAAGTCCTCTCGTTTTTCCGGTTGTGATCAGCCAGTGAACCAGAACTACGATCGGCAGCACCAACCAGACATTGCGCGACTGACAAACCAGAATCAAAAAAGCAGATGCCCCGATTACCGTACTCGACCACAGCCGATTTTTGAGATCGAGTGCAATCAGCACCGCAAATGCAAACACCTGGGAGGAGATAGTTGGATGCTGAAAGAAGAAGGTGTAGCGGACTAAACCGCCGGGTCCCCTCACCGAAGGATTATAGGGGTTCAGAAAATTGCCAACCGCACCCAGCTGTGTCGATCGAAACGTTGTATTCCCCAGAAATGTTGCGATCAGGTTTGGGGATGGAATAAAAAAGGGTTCTCCAAGCACAAAGCGAGCAAACAACCAGTAAAGAACCGCCTCAAGGACGACGACCGAAAATGCCCATGCCACAACGGTGAGCCGAATCCGAATTTTCTGGCTCTGGACATACCAGAGCAATGCTGTCGCCGTTCCCCACATTTGCAGCAGTCCGATGATTCCTGTCGGTCCTGCATCCGGCACTCTCAAGCGGTATAGAACAATGAGATAGCCAGTAAATAACAGAAGGGCTACCACAGGAAGGCTGGGACGAGTTAACCCCAACTGCTTATGACGAACAAGGTGGTATGCAAAAAGCCCGAGCGTCATGAAGAGTGGCATGTAGCTCCAGCTAATGAACCACCAGACCGGAGCCAGAACAATTGCAAGACCCACAAATCGCTCCGCTCCAGTCAAAGCCTGCCAGCGAATCAAACCATTGTGAAAGAGCTGATTTCCCCCTTGGGGAACTGCGAAGCAATCGTTCTGCTGATCCTGAGCGGGCTTTTGCCAGAAGGATTGGGACGCAGAAATTTTGGGATGTCGATTCATGAGGAAGTACTAGAACGGCTAAGTTCGTAACGATAGGCTTCGCGCGGCTCAACGCCATTCACCGCCAAACCAATGACGTGTGACTCTTGGCGAATCAGTTGCTCTAAAGCCTCTTGAACCATCTGACGATCGCTCACTTCCAGCCGCACAATCATCAACACATTTTGAATCGCTTTTGCAACCAAAGTCGTTTCGCTGGTTAAACCGATCGGCGCACTGTCCACAATCACATAGTCGTAGTTTCCATTTGCCTGAACTGCATTGAGGTGCTGTTCAAACTGACCCCGCGCCACAAACTCCAGTGCTTTTTGCTGGGTTCCCCTAGCGGCAGGCAGCAAGTCTAACCGAGAACGAACCGGAACCGGGCTGGAAAGACATCCCATTTCGGAAGACAGGGTATAGCCCAGACGTTCGCTCAAGTCGGCTTTGTGAAAATCGGCGTCTACCACCAAAACGCGAAAGCCCAATTCCACCAGTGCCATCGCCAGCACTAGGGCAACCGTTGTTTTTCCTTCTCCGTTAATGGAACTACCGACCATCAATCGCCGATTTGATAGCTGCATCAGGCTAATTTTTGAGGCAAGCCGCTGAACTTCAACCTCCGTTAGCCCAGTTTCAGCAAGGGCTTTGGCGGTTTGCTTCATCTGCGGGATGCGAACTAAAACGGGAAGCTCGCTATTTTCAATATCCTTCGGCTTGAGGAAGGGATTCCGTGACTCCATAAAGGACACGAGGGCGGCACTTCCCAACAGTGAGCTGAGCAACCCGCCGAGAAGGATAAACGACAGTTTGGGGCTGATGGGCTTTGGATTGACCGCAGGCTTATCCAGCACCTGCACATTGGGATAGGAATCAAACGCAGTCAGACGAGTCTGCCCTAGCTGTGCCACAAGCCCCTTGTACAATCCCTCTGCAATTTCATAGCGACGCTCAAGATCCGATAGCTTTGACTGTTGGCCTGCGATTCTACTGAGATTGCCCTTGAGCTGGTTAATTCGCTGTTGAATCTGGTTTGCCTGCTGCTGATAGGATTGACCCTCGCTTTCTGCCTGAATCAGCTGAGTGATGAGTTCAACCGTCCCGTCACCAGACGCGTCTCCGCCCAAACTCACATCGACGCCTACTGTATTGGGGACAATGGCAGCAACGCGCTGATTAATCGCTGTCCTCAGTTCATCCCGCTGTCCCAGAAGCGCTACAACTTGGGGATCATTATCGGTAAAGGCACCCCGACGAGTTGCCAGCTCAGCTTCAACCTCCGTTAGCGCCGTCCGCAGGTTCTGATATTCCTTATCCTGCCCGAGGCGCATTGAATCGATCGCTTTAGCAGGGGAGAGATTAAGCCGGCTTGCAAGCGCGCTCGTGCGAGTTTGGGCTGCTTTGCCCTGAGCTGCAATTTGCGCCTGAATTGCCACCAGCGTATTGATGCTAGCATCCAGATTCTTAGCTTGCTCTTCGCTATCTACCAGCCCAGTCGCTTGCCGAAAGGCAGCTAATTCGTTTCTGGCTTTTGCCAATTCCCGTTCAGCCTGGGTGAGCTGATCCTGACTAAACCGCTGACGGGAAGCAGAAGTCCCCTGGCGCAGTTCATTTAAGCGTTTTTGGTAACTGCTGATTAATTTCTCAACTCGCTCTTGCGCGAGCTCAGGCTTCGATGCCGTGACTTCGACCTGAATCGATGTGGCTTGATCGATCGGTTTCGCCTTAAAAAGCTTTCTGTAGCTCTCCAGATTACTGAATTCTTCCCGTTCCGGGTCAGATTCCCAAACTGAACTGATCACATCATTGCTGGTGATAATTGAAGCTTGCACTTTCAGCGGACTCAGTTCATTGGTAAACGCAACTCCTTGCTCTCGTAACTCCCCAAGCGTGCCCAGACTAGCATTCAAGTTAGTCGATGTATCGGGGAGAATAAGCTGGGCATTCGCCTGCCAAGTGCGAGAAGCGTACATTACATTAAAAGCGGTCGCACCGATCAGAAGCCCATTTAACAACAGTAGATGCTTCCAGTATCGACGCACGACTGCAATTGCATTGTTCATAATTAACCTTCCCAACTTCGTGCTTAACAGTACTGAATGCGTTCCGCCTGCCTGGCTTTGCAGGTACGCCCCAGATAGACTAATCCTTAAACGATCGAGTAATCATTCTTAAATCAAGATTGACCTCCATAGGTTTCTAGCAAATGTTGCGACAGGCTGGGTTCGGTAAATAGGGTCTGCCGAAAGCGCGAGGGTGGATTCAGCACTGCCTGTTCTAGCTGCTCTAACGAGAGACAGTGCCGCACACCAAACGCCTCAACTGCCTGAGCAAAACTGAGCTGATGATCGTCTACGTGCTCACCGTAGCTCTTTAAGCGAGGCAGCAAAATAAAAGAGCAACCCCTCGATGCAAGCATCTGAGTCGAACCCTGTCCTGCATGGGAGATCACCAGCCGCGCTCTGTCAATTAAACGAATGAGTTCTTTTGAATCAAGAATGGCATCAGCAGTGACCAGAGGACATTCAAGCAGAGTTGAAATGTCACTCACCCCGTATTGAATAAAGACAGGTTCTGCGATCGTTCCTTTCTCAATCAAAGTTTTTACCCAGGTCAATGCTCGGTTGAATGGGTATGGAATAGTTCCAAACGACACGACAATCATGCAGCATACCCTTTAAACACGGCTTTAGGATATTTCTGACACAGATCGGGCCACTGAACGTAGAATTCGTCTGCGATCGGATACACCAATCTTCCAGAGATACTGAGTTCTTGTGATCTCGAAATGCTCTCGACATAAACGATACGAATGCCTAAAAGCCACGCAGCAAAAGCAAAATTAACCGCAACACTTGCGCCAGTCGAGATTACTACATCGGGCTTTTCGATCCATAAAATTCTGAAGGTGGCAGGCAGATTGGCAATCATGCGAATGACATCTCGTGGCGGCTGATAAGGAAGCCAGTGAACCGCTTCAGATTGTTCTAGAATCTGCGTATCTTTTTTGAAATCCGTTGCCCAAACGCGATCGTGCTGCGACCAGAAAGGCTTTAGCCTACGCATTGTTGCAAAATGACCACCCGATGAACATGCAAGAAGTACCTTCATTTCCCTACCGAATAGATAGACAACCCATTTTTAACGGAAAGTGAAAAGTTTGCTGTAGATAGCCGGGATATGCCCATCAGGTTGAGTCAACCCGATGACTATCTCACGCAGCAGACAGTCTCACTCATGTGGCAGACAGGATTGTGGATTGAGTGTACGACATTGGCGTAAGGCAGTGATACACAAAACCTTTTGAAAACCTGTTCTGCGCCTTTTTGGAACTAAATGATTTTGAGCAGAGCAGCTTCCGGGGTTGCCGCCCAATTAGAGCGGTTATCTAAAAGCATTTGCTTTCCCATCACACAGCTTTTCATCCCAAAATCCTCAGCTTCGCTACAACCCATCTGAAGGGAAGCATCTGGATGAACGGAGTGAAGCTCACTAAATTCATTCACTTTCCGCTGAGCATTTCCCATCAGAATTTGTTTCGTCATCGCGCAATATGCCCTCACTGCATTAGCGAAAGGAAACTATACTGCTTAAATGGCGAACTCACAATAGGGAACAACTGAAGATAAACCTGAAAGAATCGATCGCTTGAACTAACGACTCAGATCCTCTAAAGAACTTCTCCGAATTCAGAGAACAATCAATTTAGAGGATTCAGAGCGTCAAAGGTTAGGAATTGATACAACCTAACCTCAAGCTTTTAAGTAGCATTACTCGGACTGGCTTGCGTAATCCACCGAAGAGTAGCTTACTCTTCCCAATATAATAGTCAAGCTTGATACATTTTGCAAAAAATCTGAAAATTAGCAAATTCATGGTAACGATAAGCCCCTACTGATGGTTTTCGGTGTTTCGTACGCTCATGAACTAGACAAGAAACTTGAATCCCTGAAGGATAGGGCAGGCAATCCTAGAAAATACCTGAACAATACGGAGGAAAGCAGCAACAGCGTTCAACGCTTAATCACAGCAAGAGAGAAAAGCGACTTGTACTGGGTCATTTTGATAAAACTCCAGGATGACGGAGCAGGGAACCCCAAGTATTGCAAGTTCGATCAAATTAGAGAGTTACCCTGGGAATGGAGTTAGGTAGTCTCTAGACCAGAAGTTCCATTTATACTGCGGTATTTTCGAGGGAACCAGCAGTGAGCTACGTCACTCCCCAACCTAATAAATCTACGAATACTGTATCTTAATAACGCTCTAATTCCCTGGAGGTTGCTTGAATATGCACTTCAGTATGAGCAGCGGGGGATTCGGTGTAGACGGTATAGAACGAGTCAAACAAGGAACTGACAACACGCTGATGAAAAGATTGACGATCGATCCTAATTGCAGGTTAGACTATTCGCGTTTGTAAAATCGATCGCACAAGAGACTGACCTAAGTAATCCTTAATACAATAATCCTTGACACATCCTCAACTCAACAGGAAGCAAGTATGAAGAAACCTGTAAGTCGGATCATGAGTATGACCGTATTAACGCTTGCAGCCCTCTGGGGGAATGGGACTGTTGCACAGGCGCAAACACAGGCGGAACAAGCACCGCAAGCACCACAAGCCGCACCAAATTTAACGGTTCAGGGCTCGGCAAACCAGACGGGAACTGAAACTCCTTCCCTGGATGCTTACATGTTAGGGGCAGGCGATCAAATTAGTATCATCACGTTTGGCGCAGAGGAATATAGCAGCGAAACACTCGTATTGCCTGACGGATCGCTGAGCCTACCCGTGGCAGGAACCGTGATGGTGGGGGGAATGACACTGAGGCAGGCAGCAGATGCGATCGCGACTCAGTACAGCACTTATATTAAGCGTCCAGTCGTTACCGTCAGTCTGATTGAAATGCGCCCGATGCGTGTGGGCATCGCAGGCCAGGTCAACCGTCCCGGAACCTATAACCTTTCGAGCGGGGAAGAAGCTGCTCAATTCCCAACCGTGACTGAAGCACTTCAAATTGCAGGTGGCATCACCCCTAAAGCAGATTTACGTCAGGTACAAGTGCAGCGGGTTCAGCGAGATGGCTCCCGGCAAACAATTAATGTGAACCTGTGGGATTTGTTAATGACAGGTGATCTGGGCAAAGATGTCATACTCCATGCTGGAGATTCAATTTTTATTCCCACCGCAACAGCGGTGAATCCATCAGAGGCAGTTCAGCTTGGGGCAGCAAGTTTTTCGCCAGAGTCGATTCCAGTCTACGTGGTGGGTGAAGTAATGACACCGGGTATGGTAGAAGTGCCGCCCAATACGCCCATGAATCAGGCACTGATGGCAGCAGGTGGCTTTAATCTCAGGCGTGCCAGAACCGGTGAGGTCAAGCTTGTTCGCTTAAACCCGGATGGCACGGTCAGCCAAAGCGAAGTGGAGATCGACTTGAGTCAGGGAGCCGAGTCTGCCAGTAATCCGCCTTTACAAAGAGGAGATGTAATCGTCGTCGGGCGATCGGGGCTTGCTAGCTTCTCCGATGCCACCGAAGACACGCTGGGACCGCTGGGACGAATTGTATCTGGCATCTTAGGACTATTTCCGTTGTTCAGGTAGGACGCACTCAACTTCTGCTAAAGCATGCAGGAAATCCAGAACCTTCCTGCAAGCAGGTCTTTCAATCACCCTAGATCTAACATCGGTTCGCCATTGGGCAAAAGGCATTTTGCAACCGTGTACCAAGCCGATCGCCATCCGGTTCAGGGTCGAAAGCCGTACTTTTGTCTGATTCCCCCTCAAATTCACTGGCTGATTCACTGGCTGATTTAATAAACCTCCTACCTAGATCGGAAAGCAATCTCAAAGTTCCTCTTTTAATTTTGGACGAGGAATTTTAGGGAGAGGGCGAGCATTTATGCAGGAGGTTTACTGTCTGAATTCACTATTCAATTCACTTTCTAATTCGCTCTCTGATTCACCTTTTGATTCAAACGTTCCACCCAGTGGTGTAGCGATCGAGCCGACGCTGCTGAAATTCCTGCTGTGCACCATTTTCATCAATTAGATATCGATCAAACCTCAACATCTAATTTTTTCTAGCTTTTTCTGGCTTTTTCGGACTGGCAAAACCGAACCGATTGCTTAATCTGGGTCTTGAATGCAGAGACAAAACATTTTCTCGCATCCTTCCCTCGGAATTTTACTTTCAGCATCTTATGAGCCTTACGGGTTGCAGGCTGCTGCCCTCATTTCAGCGATCGCACTTTACAAAAACAAGCGCGGAGATGGAACAATGGCTAACGAAAGAATTATTAAACGTGGTTCAAAAGGAAAAGATAAATTTGAAGGAGATCAATTGAATTCAATTGAATTGTAAATATGATGGACGGGGAGAAACCGATCGACTGCACGGATAGGGTGGAGATGATATTTGCAGTGGCGGAGCCGGGAACGATCTTGTTGATGATGGTGAGGGCGGTGGCGATATTACTGGAAGAACCAAAAACGATCGACTAATTGACGGCTTGGGTGACGATACCATAAACGGCAATGCCAGAAACGATCGCATTGAATCGGTTTGCTTAGCAGTCACAAAAAACAACGCTCAAAGCGCTGGGGGCTATCAATGAGTAGAATTTCTATTCGAGAAGAGCTTGCTTAGCTCTCTCTATTTACCTAGCTTTTTTGCTTAGCTTTTACGGGACTGACGGGGCTCGAACCCGCAACTTCCGCCGTGACAGGGCGGTGCTCTAACCAATTGAACTACAGTCCCTTAATTTCGCCTTTATTTGGCGCGATTTCTATTATGCAGACTCTCTGGAGGTTTGTCAAACAATTTCTGCCAGATTCCTACGAGTCCTACAAAAATGAGATTTTATCTAGCTCCTAACTGCTTCAGCCCAAAGGAAATTTAGAATCTGCAGCATCGAAGGCGATCGAGACTCGCTAGAATTCTAAGAATGTCCAAGCGCGGGAAAAATTACCGCTGTTCTTTCACTGTTGGATTTTTATGTCTGTTCGCGTTCGTATTGCTCCCAGTCCCACCGGAAATCTGCACATTGGTACTGCCCGTACTGCGGTCTTTAACTGGCTGTTTGCCCGCCATCAGGGGGGACAGTTCATTCTGCGGGTGGAAGATACCGATCTGGAACGATCGCGCCCCGAATATACCCAAAATATTCTCGATGGCTTGACCTGGCTGGGGCTGACCTGGGACGAAGGACCGTTTTACCAGACGAAGCGGCTCGATCTGTACCGCGCCAAAGTGAAGGAACTGCTCGACAAAGGCTTAGCCTATCGCGCCTACGACACCCCCGAAGAGCTGGACGCGATGCGCGAGGCACAAAAAGCGCGAAACGAAGCCCCCCGCTACGACAATCGCCACCGCAACCTCACCCCCGAACAAGAAGCCGCTTTTGTGGCAGAAGGACGCAAGCCCGTAATTCGCTTCAAGATCGAGGACGATCGTGAAATCACCTGGAATGACCTTGTGCGCGGAACCGTCACCTGGAAAGGGCGCGATCTGGGCGGCGATATGGTGATTGCGCGGGCAGCAGCAGCAGAGGATGTCGGACAACCGCTCTATAACTTCGTGGTGGTCGTAGACGATATTGATATGCAGATTAGCCACGTCATTCGCGGCGAAGACCACATTGGCAACACGCCTAAGCAAATCCTGCTGTATGAAGCGTTAGGAGCCACCGTGCCCCAGTTTGGACACAGCCCGCTGATCCTGAATCAGGCAGGCGCAAAACTCTCGAAACGAGACGGGGTGACTTCGATTTCTGACTTTCAGCGCATGGGCTACACCGCAGAAGCGATCGTCAACTACATGACTCTGCTGGGTTGGTCGCCGCCAGAAGGAATGTCTGAGCTGTTTTCTCTGCAGGAAGCGGCACAGCAGTTCAGCTTCGATCGCGTCAACAAAGCAGGCGCAAAGTTTGACTGGGACAAGCTCAACTGGATCAACAGCCAGTATATCCACGCCATGCCGATCGATCGGCTGACGGATTTGCTGATTCCCCATTGGCAGCAGGCAGGCTACCCAGTGAATGCAGAAGGCAATCGTCCCTGGCTAGAACAGCTCACCGCACTGATCGCCGCCAGTCTAGAACGGCTCGAAGACGCAGTTCCCATGACGCGTTATCTGTTTGACCCTGAACTAGAGTACAGCGAAGCCGCCCGAACGCAACTCGTTTCGGCAGGCGTGGGAGACGTGCTCAAAGGCGTAATCACGGAATTGGAAAGCGTCACTGATTTAACCGCAGAAGGGGCACAGGCGATCGTGCAAACGGTGGTGAAAGCGCAGAACATCAAAAAAGGACTGTTGATGAAATCTCTGCGGGCGGCTCTCACCTGTGACCTTCAGGGACCGGATCTGGTCGAGTCCTGGCTGCTGCTGCATCAGCACCAAATGGCGTTGCCCCGGCTTAAGCAGGCAGTGGCGATCGCTGAGTCTGGTCAATAAAAGCACAGGTTAAGAAAAGCACAGGTTAAGGAACAGTTTAGGATTGCCTCTGGTCATGTTCCCTGGTTCACTTGAGCTTAGGGAAATAAAATTTGCACGTTTTTCCCTGCATCACCAGACTTTCCATGAACGAAGTTCTTTAAATCACACTATGAATCAGCCAGGGTTGAAAATCACTCGTCGATCGACAGGATTTGCATTTGTTTTAGCTGGGCTGCTGCCCGGAGTCTTTAACATGACTTTTGACATTGCGGCTGCCAGTGCCCAAACTTCACCCGCTCAACCCTTGACGATTTTTGAGAACGTCACGCTCAGCCCCAATTTCACGCCTGATCCCACAACCCTTCGCGGCATTAGCGGTGGCGATCGGGCTGCCAATCAAATTACTGGGCGACCCAATACGGCGACGGGCCCCTGCAATGGCTTTGTTGATGCCCAACCGGATCACACGATCGTCCTGACTCAGTTTTTTAGCCGTCTCAGCCTGCAAGTGCAAAGCACCGAAGACACCACGATCGTGGTTCGTGGACCGGGCGGAACCTGGTGCAACGATGACACTTCCGGCAAAAATCCTGGGATTGCAGGACAGTGGCTCTCCGGCACGTATCAGGTTTGGGTTGGCTCCTTTGCTCAAAATACCTACTCGCCTTACGTCATTCGCATCAGTGAAATCAACCCCTAAAAGTAAAGTTCTTCTCATCCTGCTTAAAAATCCTCTAGCAGGGCAACCAGGCGATTGAGCAAAGGATCGGCTTCACGAACTGGCATCCCGGGAACCGCAATTTTTGTACAGTCCTGTGGCAGTTCCAGCGGGTCGCCCTCGGCAGCGCACTGCTCCAGGTGAGCCACTCTCTCCATCAGTGCGGTAACTTGCGCTTCGAGGACAGCGATCGGTTCAGCCGGGGCAGGGGCAGGAGCCTGAGACAATTGCTGCGAAAGCTGATTCACCTGAAGCTGCAAAGCTACTATCTGCTGCTGAAGCACAATCAGCGTTGAATCTGCCTGCGGATCATCGGGCAGCAGCCAAGCCCGGAGTGCCTGTTTACACAGCTCGCTAAAACTGCTGTAGTCTCCTGCCTCCAGAAGGTGGTCGATCGTTTGCAGCAAAAGCTGGTCGGCATCGGTCACAGCAAACCATACCGATCGATTGCAGTAGGAAGTTTGATTGCCGATGAAATGAGTTCCTGTTGAAAGTTGCTGGCGATCGAGCATAGGTCAATCTCCGGTGAAGGATATTGGGCAAGGCAGGAGGCGTGCTGTCAGTACATGAAGGGACATTCAGCAAAGGCGAACCAGTTCAGGCTGCTTGTTCAGGCTTTCGCGGCTGCCTGGCTCAGCAAAATTAAGGCTTGTGCCTCGCCATAAAGAAATTGACCCAGCGCATTCGCTTTGCGGGAAGGCTTTGCCAGATGTCCTTTCAGTCGAGCTTCCTTTAACAGGGGACGCAGCTCGTTCCAGAAAAATTCGCCGCCGCCGCCACTCACAATGACATCTGTTACTCGCTCCGGTAACCATTCCACAAAGCGAACAGATAACTCGCGGGCGAAGCTACGCCGCAGACTGGGCAGAATGTCATCTAAATTCGTGGGAGTCGTTGCGCCACGCGGACGGAAGAAGCGTTCGCCTTCCGATCGGTTCACTGCCTCGATCAACGAGAGCGACTGGCTATCTGCGCCCTGAATCTGAGCCGCCACCTGCTCATAAAACTGGCTCATTGCAAACGGTTCGCTTTTAGACGCGCCTCGGGCAAACCGGAAGCGATCGATCGTCAGGAAGTCAGTGGTTTGATGCCCGATATCGACCACGGCAACGGAAAGGTTCGGAAAATCTGCACCGGATGCCTTTTTGTCTGCCTCGCACCAAATCAGACTGCCGTAGCCTTCCGGCATCACCCAGACCTGCTCAACGTCGATCGCGACCAGTTCCCCGCGATAGCTCATCACATGGGGACCGCGCAGCAGGCTAGTCAAATGCTCTTTTTCTCGATCGAACTGCTCTTGTGAGTAGTAAGGTAGCCCTAGCACCACCGAGATTCGATCGCGCAGCCCAAAATAGCCGACGCAAGCCAGCACCTTAATCAGCGCATCCTCAACCTTCGATCGCCCTACGCCCAAATCCGCTCCAAAGTCTGCGCCCAGTTGGCCGACCGCATAGCCCCGTCCCTGAAACTCTAGCCAAACATCCAGCAAAGGATCGCTGGGCTGAGATTCAAAGCCACCGCGCCGCACCTGCTCAACTGTGAGATGGGCAACATTCGCGGGAATTAAAATCACCTGATCGGGATGCCGTCCAACACTTGCTTTCGTTGAGGTGCGCCCTAAATCGACGCTCAGAATAGACGGGGACACCAATTGGGAACTTGCGGGAGAAGATTTACCTGCCATAGGGTTCGATCGCCTCATTGCATAATTGTTGATAAAGGGGGCTATCAATAGGAGATTTAATGGGAGATTTGCCAGATCTGCCACAGACCAGCTCCAACCGAATTTGATACGTTTGTTCTATCACGATTCCTTAAATTAGTACACCCGTTCCAGGTATTTTCATTTTTTCCTCACTCTGACGAATCCTACCCGTTTCGCGACTGCTCATCGATCGCAGGCATCAAAGCATCAACGGCAGAGCTGAAGCAGGAAGACAGGGCAGAAGACCAGAGGAGAAGTTGCCCGAAATCTCGTAATTACGTTAAATTTAGTTAAGATTCGTTCTCAGCAATTTCGGCAGCGTCTCTGCTTCGCCTGTCCTTCGCGGAACAGCAGAGGAGAATTACACTGAAATTACAAGCGACTAAATCCAACTGATGAATCCGCTCCACAAGTGGAATTCGCATACTCCTATAGCAAATCCTTTTGATTCAGTCGCTGCTGAACCTGCTGCATCCATAAGAGGCAACACACCACTATGAAACTTTCCTGGAGAGCCATCCTTCTCTGGACAATGCCAGCCCTGATTATTGGCTTCTTTCTGTGGCAGGGCGCATTTTCGACCGCTCCCATGAGTGCGGCGACTAACACAGCAAGCACTCGCATGACCTACGGACGCTTCCTCGATTATCTGAATCAGGGGCGCGTCACCAGCGTTGACCTGTACGAGGGCGGTAGAACGGCGATCGTTGAAGCGCTCGATCCCGATCTAGACGGTCGAATGCAGCGGCTCCGGGTTGATCTACCGGGCAACACGCCTGAGCTAATCACCCGCCTGCGGCAAGAAGACATCAGCTTTGACTTCCATCCGCCCCGCAACGATGGTGCAGTTTGGGGTTTACTGGGCAACCTGATCTTCCCGCTGCTGTTGATTGGTGGACTATTCTTTTTGTTCCGTCGCTCCAGCAACGTTCCTGGTGGTCCGGGTCAGGCAATGAACTTTGGCAAATCCAAAGCCCGCTTCATGATGGAAGCCAAAACGGGCGTTATGTTTGACGACGTAGCAGGCATCGAAGAAGCCAAAGAAGAACTCCAGGAAGTCGTGACCTTCCTCAAAAAACCCGAACGCTTCACCGCCGTCGGCGCAAAAATTCCGAAAGGGGTGCTGCTCGTCGGTCCTCCTGGAACCGGAAAAACGCTGCTGGCAAAGGCGATCGCCGGAGAAGCAGGGGTGCCCTTCTTCAGCATCTCTGGCTCGGAGTTCGTAGAGATGTTTGTGGGAGTCGGTGCGTCCCGAGTGCGCGACCTGTTCAAGAAGGCGAAAGAGAACGCGCCGTGCATTATCTTCATTGATGAAATTGACGCAGTCGGACGGCAGCGGGGGGCTGGAATTGGCGGCGGCAACGACGAGCGCGAGCAAACCCTGAACCAGTTGCTGACCGAAATGGACGGCTTCGAGGGCAACACGGGCATTATCATCATTGCGGCAACGAACCGTCCCGATGTCCTGGACTCCGCGCTTCTGCGCCCCGGTCGCTTCGATCGTCAGGTGACAGTAGATGCACCGGACATCAAAGGTCGTCTGGAAGTGCTGCAAGTCCATGCCCGCAATAAAAAGATTGACCAAGCCGTTTCCCTGGAAGCGATCGCCCGCCGGACGCCCGGATTTACTGGAGCGGATCTGGCAAACCTGCTGAACGAAGCGGCAATTCTCACAGCGCGTCGTCGTAAAGAAGCCATTACGATGCTCGAAATTGATGACGCAGTCGATCGGGTTGTGGCGGGAATGGAAGGTACGCCCCTCGTAGACAGCAAGAGCAAGCGACTCATCGCCTACCACGAAATTGGACACGCGATCGTCGGGACGCTGATGAAAGACCACGATCCGGTTCAAAAAGTCACGCTGATTCCACGCGGACAAGCGCAGGGTCTTACCTGGTTTACGCCCAACGAGGAGCAGGGTCTCATTTCTCGATCGCAGCTTATGGCAAGAATCACAGGCGCACTGGGCGGACGCGCTGCCGAGGTG
Source organism: Leptolyngbya sp. ST-U4 (assembly GCF_039962215.1). Taxonomy (NCBI): domain Bacteria; kingdom Bacillati; phylum Cyanobacteriota; class Cyanophyceae; order Leptolyngbyales; family Leptolyngbyaceae; genus Leptolyngbya; species Leptolyngbya sp. ST-U4. The sequence continues at coordinate 32,678 of NZ_JAMPKZ010000013.1, read as the reverse complement.
GTCATCTTTGGCGATGCAGAAGTCACGACAGGCGCAGGCGGCGACCTTCAGCAAGTGTCTGGCATGGCGCGGCAGATGGTCACTCGCTTCGGTATGTCTGACTTGGGACCGCTCTCGCTGGAAAGCCAGCAGGGTGAAGTGTTCCTGGGACGGGATTGGATGTCTCGCTCGGAATACTCAGAAGAGATTGCTGCCCGGATTGATGCTCAGGTGCGATCGATTGTCGAACACTGCTACGAGCAGTCCTGCAAAATCGTTCGCGATAACCGCGAAGTCATCGATCGATTGGTTGATTTGCTGATTGAAAAAGAGACGATCGACGGCGAAGAGTTCCGTCAGATTGTGGCAGAATACACCGTGGTTCCTGAGAAAGAGCAGTACGTTCCGAAGCTCTAAGTCAGTCCTCCCAAGCGGAATATCTTAGTTGTTTTGAGTTAGGCTGGGCAATGTCCCAGTCTTTTTTATTGAGCTAGATTTTTACTGAGCTAAATTGGGCCTTAAACTGCCATTCAGGAAGTTGATAGGCGTTTTGCTTTGCCGATATACATGACCGATGTGTTGTCACTGAAGCGAATCTTAAATGCGCCTGTTTTACGATAGTGCAAATAAGCTTCAATATTTTCTCGCACCGTTTCACCTAACACATTAAACCCTTGAATTTCGATCGCCTCAAAACCCTTTTTCACCATTAAATTCTGAAGTTCTTTTGGCTTGATAAACTTTTGCCAGTCGTGAATCCCACGCGGAATCTGACGCAGCCAATCTTCCAGCAGCCAGACCATAATTAGCTTTGACTTAAAGGTGCGGTTAATTGTGTCAAAGCAAAACATTCCCCCTGGTTTCAAGACGCGATGAATCTCAGCGATCGTCTGCTGCAAATCTGCCACATGCTCCAAAACATCCACGCAGACGACGACATCAAAACTTTGATCTGGATAGGGCAAAGATTCGGCGTATGCGTGACAGTAATCGATTGCCAGTTGACTCACTGAGGCGTGTTTTTGAGCCGCAGCAATGCAGCTTGGTGACTGGTCAATACCATGCACGATCGCGCCCCGCCTTGCTAAATATTCACAGGAGAAGCCGCCGCCACAGCCAACATCTAAAACCTTTAAGCCTGCCCAACTAGAAATATGGTGATCAAAATACTGGAAGCGGGCTGGGTTCAGGTGATAAAGCGCGTAGATTTTCGCCGTTTCGCACCACCATTCGTCGGCAACACGATTATAAAAATCTAGATCATTTCGCTGGGGCATTCGCTGCTTTGATTGATTGTTTTGAACAGATTGGGTGAGATCCAGTTTTCAGCATAAATCACAATCCAGCATTCGATCGGGCATCGGACTTCGATGGATGGGTGAGCGATACAGCAGGTTTGTCAACTGAAGAACTGGGTAAGCCAATAATGGTACTATGCCAAGCAATAGCACTGGAGGAGCTGGACAAGAGCGATCAAAAGATAGGGAACCGATCGCCCCAGAGGGGAACTGCTTCACATCGTCCTCACCTCGCAGCTTCGCCTTCTGACCTATCAACAGTTACAGAATCAAAAGGAAAAGATGGCTACAAAAAATATTTATGTGTTCGGCGACAGCATCTCTGATACAGGCAATGCCTTTGCTGCCAGCGGAAGACTGATTCCTCCAAGCCCCCCTTACTTTAATGGGCGATTCTCCAACGGACCCGTCGCGGTTGAGCAGTTGGCAACCCTTCTGGGCACTGGCTACAGCTTGCAGCAGCCTAATAACCTTGCATTTGGCGGGGCAACCACCGGACGGAGCAATGTTCTTGAAGACGATGTCAGGCGGGACCTTCCCGGCTTACTGGATCAAATTGATGCTTTCAGAAGTAGGGTTGGCACGGGTAGTGCAGACCCAGATGGGCTTTATATTGTTTGGGCAGGTTCTAACGACTTCATCGATACCCTCAGAGGATCACCCCTACCAGACCCGTCGGGCGCAGGTACAACCTTTGCAGATCCAGCGGCGCTGCTGCGGGAGGGAAGTCTCAATATCAAAAATGCTGTTTCAACTTTAGAAAGTGCGGGCGCGAAGAACTTTGTTGTTCCGAACGTGGGAAATCTGGGACGGTTACCCGCTGCCGGGGGAGCTTCAGCAGAACTCACTGCGATCAGCAAAGCCTTCAATGCGGCTGTTGACCTGGAGTTAGGCAATTTGACGTTTAAGACCACGCGGGTCGATCTATTCAGCCTTGGAGAATCCATTGCCTCGGATCCTGCTAAGTTTGGCTATACCAACATTACAACTCCGCTGCTATTCTCGCCTCAGTCGAATCCAAACGAATTTTTCTTCTGGGATCAGTTCCATCCCACGACTAAAACTCACGGGATTTTTGCAGATACCATCAATCAAACCATCACAGGCACAATTCCCCAACCCTCCTTCAACCGCGTTGCAGGCAACAATAGAAATAACATTCTGGTAGGTACTCGAGCCAATGATGATATAGACGGTTTTAGGGGAAATGACCTTTTAAGCAGTCGGCAGGGGAATGATCGCATTGAAGGCGAGCAGGGCAACGACATTCTGTTCGGCAATCAGGGAGACGATGTTCTCAGCGGTGGCGAAGGTTTTGATGCTCTCACAGGCGGTCAGGGCGGCGATATTGCTTTTGGTGGAGCCGGAGTCGATCGCCTTTCTGGGCAAGCAGGCAATGATATTTTGGTAGGGGATGACAGCAAGGATTTTCTTGTCGGCGGTTCGGGCGATGACTACCTGCTAGGTGGAAACGGACAAGATGACCTTCAGGGAGATGCAGGACAGGACATTCTGAATGGTGGATCGGGTTTAGACATCCTGAGGGGTGGTGCAGGCAACGATCGCCTAGATGGTGGCACGCAGAACGATCGGCTCACCGGGGATGAGGGAAATGATCAATTTGTCTATCGTCCAGGTGGCGGAAAGGACGTGATTACCGACTTTGAAAAAGGATCAGACAAAATTGACCTCAGCAGTTTCCGCTTCCAGGGCTTTTCTGACTTCACGTCAAAAGCAACCTTGAGCGCTTCTACCATCAACTTTGGGAACGGCAATACTCTGCAACTCAATCGGGTTAACGTAACAACGCTGTCTGAATCTGACTTTAGCTTTGCATTAGCCTAAACCGAATCTCTCTTCGGCTACTGTGTACACCGATCCATCCATTGCTCTAGATATTGATCTAGATGATGTGATGTAGATGATGTAGAAACTGCCCTATTCTGCCCCACCCCCCTAACTTGGGGGGAACTAAGACTTCTCTTTGTTGCGGAGTCTCCCAACATTGGGGCATTTAGGGGGCTGCAAAGCCTAGAACAGTGACTCCATCGACTGAACGATACACAGTAGTCCGTCGTATAAGAGGCATTTAGGACGAGGGCTTCGATATAGACCGGTTGCCGATCGCCCCATTTCTAAATTAAAGCGTTTGAATAAGCTGGCGACGCAGATGCATCTGGCTAGGTTCAATCTCAACCACAGCTTCTGCCAGCGGGAGCGATCGGCTAGCTTGCTGGAACACGTTGACCTGATAAACCTGCTGATGGGTCATATCTACAGCAGTCAGCCAGCCACTTTTGGGGTGATATGCGCCGGTATCAATGTTGAGCCATCCCTTTCCTCTGGCAACTGCCCCCGCGGGCACACCAGGCAGCGTGAAGGTGATGGTATGTCCAGTAATAATCAGCTTGTCGTCAAAATAGGGTTTTGGTGTGCTGTGAAACTCTTCACGAATCCAGCAAAACTCGTGGGAAGTCTGCGCTTGAATCGGCAAATGGGGATGTACACCCGCATGAACGAGCCAGAGATCGCCCAGGTCTAGATAGGGCGGCAGGCTTCGCAACCAGACAAGATTTTCCAGCAGGGATTCAGGAGTCGCATAGCTGGCAACGGTTGTATAGCCGCCGCTGTGGAGCCACGCTTGCAGGAGGTGCTGAGACACTTTGCTATCGGGAAACGCCTCCAGCAGCATTTGTTCATGGTTTCCCATCACGCAGCCATAGCCCTGCGATCGCACAAACTCAATAACCTGAGCACTTTTAGGTCCGCGATCGATCAAATCTCCTACAAAGTAAATTTGATCATCAGAATTAGGCGCAATCGTTTCTAGAAGTCGCATCAGGGCATCGTAGTGACCATGAACATCGCCCACGAAAATTCGACGACTGCTAGACACGGGCATTTATCCTCTTAAGACGCTCAACAAATCACATTCAGGCAAATCACATTTATAAAGACAGACAACCTGACTAAAGCAGCATAACAACATCGGTCAGCAAAAAGCCTGCCTTTACATTTCAGCCTTTACACTTCTCAACATTAAGTCCTTATTCTAATTGTGCCCAACAACCTGCGCTTTTGATCGCTTGTCCTTTAAAGCTATGTTAAATAAATTACAAATTTTGCTTCTGACACAGCGTCCTCCTACTGGCTTAATGCCCGCAGAAATTGCTGAAGCGAGGACAAAATGCCTTTCCGCTGGGGCGATCGAGATGAGGTAGCTGTTTGCTCAGAGACATTTTCCTGTGAATCAGGCGCAGAAGAACCCATCAAAAGCCCTTCCAGCATTTCGCTATTTGGCTTTTGAGAAAATTCTCCGGCTAGCTCATAGTCATCCTCGCCTTTTTCCACCCAGACCTGCCAGGAGGAGGGATATGCTCGCAGAATTGCTGCTCCTGGAATCGGCTGAAGGTAGTAAGCGGTATCAAACTGCTTCAAGAATCGCTCTCGAAGCTGCCTTCCGGCGTAGCCAATCCCGATCGTCACAATGTCCTCCATTTTGGGATTGAGCAAGATCACTGCCCGATCGCCTGCCTGCTGACAAATCTGCTCCACCTCGTTGACTTCCACCGAAGACGGCTCGACAAACAGCAGCAGTTCTTCGTCCGGCTGAATTTCTGCTTTAAGATCGCTCAAGCCGCGAATGGCAAACGGTTTTTCGCCCCAGTCGCGTCGGGCAAGAGCCGCAGCCCCTGCATCGGTGAAATACACCCGCAGCTTGCTTCCCAGAGGCTCAAATGGTTCTAGAAACTGAGCGGCGACCGGCATCGTTTTGAGTTCGGGAAAGACGATTTCGACCTGAAGCCGCTTGTAGCTATCATTGATCGCTGCCTGGGTCGAGACTTTTGCCTGTTCGATCGCTTCTTCGAGCGTTTTGGGAAGAGTCATGGGAAAGGGAGTGGATGGGTGGATGGGGAAATGAGGGGTGGTTCGTTCGTAGGACTAGGTTAGCGCAGCGAACGCATTAACCTCAGAGCTTGATGGATCAAGGGATTAATTGATATTGGGGTCAACGTAGCCCTGGAGGCTTTCGGGCTCGAATTGTTTCAGGATGCTGGAGGCTTTGTTGGTGATGTTGGGCGCGCCGTTGACTGCAACAATGTATTTGCCTTCTTTAAGACGATTGCGGTAGGGAAGGGCATCTCCACTGCCAATAGATGCGCCTGTGAGCCCGCCCACAAAAAAGCTGCCCATTGCGCCGCCGATCGCCCCCAGAATGCCACCGAGAATGCGGTTTCCGAAAAGTCCAATTTCGGGGATGACTTCATAGTTTGTTGCCAGGTTAAAGGCGATTCCGCCAATAAAACCAAAGGGAACCAGCCAAAAGGACATCAAGCGAGCCTGTTTGCGGGCAGGCTGTTTGGGATCGATAAAGCCAAACTCATCAGCAGTTTTATAGCCTCGACCTAAGATGCTCATCTGGTTTTGCGGAATGCCTTCTTTCTCAAGCTGAGAGTAGGCGGCTTCGGCTTGAATGCGATCGGCAAGAACAGCAATAACGTAGTTCATATCGATGGATATCAGTGTTTCTCTTTATTGATTGAACGATCGGCAAAAGAATAAAGACTATCTGCTTAAATTTGCTTTTAATTCCAAGATACCAGGAAGGAGGAAAGCCTGCCGGAGCAGTCTCAAACGCTTAATTTTGTCTCAGGTGCGCCACGGTGAACAGTCTCTACGGTATTGTGATTGAGAGACGCTCATGTTAATAAATTTCTTTCAATGACTGCTATTACTCCTGATTCCCCCCAGCATCAAAACAAGCATCAAAAAGCGAAGGCACTGAAGCCCGGTAGCCGCCGTCCGGCAAAAGAACTGTGCAGCGAATGCGGGTTGTGTGATACCTACTATATTCACTACGTTAAAGAAGCCTGCGCCTTTATTAATCAGCAGATTCCAGAGTTAGAAGCGCAAACCCACGGGCGATCGCGCAATCTGGACGATCAGGACGACTGGTATTTTGGCGTGCGGCAGGACATGATGGCAGCCCGCAAACAGCAGCCGATCGACGGAGCGCAGTGGACGGGCATCGTGAGTTCGATCGCGATTGAGATGCTGAATCGGGGCATGGTGGAAGGCGTGGTGTGCGTCCAGAATACGAAGGACGATCGGTTTCAGCCGCAGCCTGTGATTGCCCGCACGCCAGAAGAGATCTTGGCAGCGAGAGTAAATAAGCCAACCCTGTCGCCCAACCTGTCGGTGCTGGAGCAGGTGCAGCAGTCGGGCATGAAGCGGCTGTTAGTCATTGGCGTGGGCTGTCAGATTCAGGCACTTCGCGCTGTAGAAAAGGAGCTTGGTTTAGAAAAGCTCTATGTGCTGGGAACGCCCTGTGTGGACAATGTGACCCGCGCCGGACTGCAAAAATTTCTCGATACCACCAGCCGATCGCCCGAAACGGTGGTGCATTACGAATTCATGCAGGATTTTCGGGTGCATTTTAAGCACGAGGACGGGTCGATCGAGAAAGTACCGTTCTTTGGACTCAAAACCAACCAGCTGAAGGATGTGTTCGCGCCGTCCTGCATGAGCTGCTTTGACTATGTGAATTCGCTGGCGGATCTGGTGGTGGGCTATATGGGCGCGCCGTTTGGCTGGCAGTGGATTGTGGTGCGAAACGATTGCGGTCAGGAAATGCTGGATCTGGTGATGGATCAGCTTGACACGCAGCCTGTAATGTCGCAGGGCGATCGAAAAAATGCCGTGCAGCAAAGCATTCCGGCTTATGACAAAGGCGTAACCCTGCCAATGTGGGCAGCAAAACTGATGGGCGTGGTGATCGAAAAAATTGGTCCCAAAGGGCTGGAATATGCGCGTTTTTCGATCGATTCTCATTTCACGCGCAACTATCTGTACACCAAGCGCAACCATCCCGAAAAGTTAGAGGCTCATGTGCCGGAATATGCAAAGCGCATTGTTGGGCAGTATGAGCTACCGAAGGAATAGGGCGATCGAAGCAAAATTGGAGGACGAAGGGTTGCGCGTGACAACGCTGGACAGCCCCCTAAATCCCCCAATTCTGGGGGACTTTGAGGGTTGAGGAGGTTTCTTGGCAGGGATGTAGTTATCCCGTAATTCGGCAGCGATCGCTCCTACAGGGGAATAGTCTGGATGGTGATGGGATACCAGCGCTTGTAGAGCCGGATCACTTCACCTTTGTGGAACTGAATAATTCCTCCCTGAGGAGAACTGCTTTGGATCACGGCATTCTCAGGTACAGGAATCGGTGGACTCCAGGCGTAGCTGTCACAAAAGCCTCTGCGCTCTAGCTCAATCACACACTGATCCACGCCCGCAGGCTTGCCGATCAGCGCAAGTTTGACCGCTTCTCGATCGCATCGGTCGCGCAAGGTTTGACCGATCGCAGATTGCGGTTCGGTAGGGTAAGTCATATTCAAGATCTCCGAGGGTATAAGAACCCTAGAGATAAGAGCTGAATACTGTTAAACAAGACTGACAAGCCAGAACTTATAATCGTTCTAGCCTTTCAGACTGCTCGTACCAGTCCGGGAGGTTAGCTGGCTTTGAGTGGTGCAAACACTCTTAGTCAGCGATCGATACTCTTTGTGAGTGTGAGTCGATCGACTCCCTCAGTCCATCTCTAGGAAGGGTTAGTGACTCACTTGTTGCAATGGAAGGAGCCACTCGTTCAAGCTATCAGAGTTTTTCTTCGATCGCAATACTAATGTTTGGGGCGATGCGAAGCAGTTCCCCTTCGGGGTAATCGTGATTGATCAGAAATAGCTTTGGTCTAGGCTGTAATTCGATCGAAATACCCTTGATTCAGGCTAATTGCGTTTTTAGAATCTTAGGCAGAATAAAAGGCAAAACAGACCGAAGAAACGCTCTCAGGATTCGGGCTAATGGCTGAAATCAGGGGGATTATGCGGAAACTATGTCGAGCTAATGTCCAATTGGAGCGATTAGACAGAATTCACTCAGCCTAATTGCCTCTACAGGGTAGATAGCCCGAACGAGTTCAGCCTAAATAATAGTTATACTGCTGAGTTCTTGGTGTGAGCAGTTACCTGAAGGTGATCTGTTAGACTCTAGTTTCCCAAGAATTTATTTAGGGATACAGCAAACGAAGGTCACTATGGCAGAAGATAAAGTTGTGCAGGTGCAAGAAGTTTATGAGCCTAAGATTATCGATGATTTTCAGTTAGCTGGACTTGCTGCTGAAACAATCTTGCCAGGAAAAGAAGGAAAAGTAATTCAGAAAATGTTCACTTCTTCTTTAGATGAACACTTTCCTCTCTTTGCAACGCAACTTCTGTCTCCAATTCTTGGGACAGATCCTGGTTCATTTCTTAACTCACTTTTGGTACTTATTAAACCTAATAACAAAGCTTATGTCTACCAAAAATTTCCTTTTGGTGTGACAGCAATTTCTAAGACTCCTATTGAGCCATATCGAGCCGTTTTTAAGAACAATTTGGCGGATATAATTGCGGTTTTCTTTCAAGATATTGTAATTGATTTGAATCCAGAAGACGGAGACAGGATTGTCTGGCTGTTCCGCGAAAACTGGCATTTTGGTCTGTTTTTTGATTTGAGTGGAAATCTCAATGGTCGTTCAACCTTAAATGAAATGGGGGCGTGTTATAGGAGGCTTGCTTACCTTAGCGAATATTTGTTTCTAGAGAACAGCAGTAATTTTAAGCAAATGGTAGAGGATGGCTGGTTTCCCTTCGTAGCTATCATTAATAACGGCATGGAAAAAGTACAACTTTACTATCAGGAAGGCGGAAAATATCCCTCCATATTACAAGAGTTGATAGATTCATTTAATGAGCAAAGAATATCAACTCTCATATCAAACTGGTGGCAGAATTCTCTTTTCGCTAGAAATAGAAAAATTATTCAGGCTGGGATTAACAGTTATTTGACCAACACAGAAGATGGTTATATTAGTGCTGTTAAAACTTTGGCGACTGAATTGGAAGGTATTATTAGAGTTGCTTATCATCAAGACTTCGGCAAAAAACCAAATTTTAGAGAATTAAAAGAATACATATCAAATCAAGGAAAAAATAAGTTTAGTAGTCTAGGTTCTTTGTGTTTTCCAGATAAGTTTCTAGATTACCTGAATGATTATGTATTTAGAGATTTTGATGTTCAGGCAGGTTATGCACCTGAGAGCAGGCACTCTGTTGCACACGGGGTAGCGCAGGACGATGTATATACTCAGGAGTTTGCTCTAAAGCTGATTCTAACGCTTGATAACATCTACTTTTTCTTGGGAAATCGTTGATCTAATTCAATTATCTTCGTGTCATTACTTAGAAATTACCGCAGTATAACAATTCGGGGGCAGCGGACTAACCGAAGCCGCTTGAGTTGGATGCCAAGGTGCCAGCAACCGCTGACCAGAACCGTTAGCTGGCTTCGTTCAAAAACTTTGCACTCGTAATCCAATGAGCGATCGCCTTGGTAACTCTTTGACAATCGCTCAGAGTGTTTTGTCAGATTACTGGCTTAACAACGTTTGCAGCATTTAGAAGTTCTCGCTCCCATTTATTGGTTGCCGAGCGATCGCATCTATCTGTACCAAGGATAACGATATATCAGATAGCTCAGCCTCTGATGGTTAAAGCAGGACAGGCAAGGACTTAACGCCATGCACCCCCGTTGAGGGAATAAATTCCAGCGTGGCGTTTGGATCCATGCGTAGATTGGGCAGGCGTTCTAGCATTGTACTCAGCACGATTTTGCCTTCTAGACGAGCTAGGGGCGCACCCAAACAAAAGTGAATGCCATTACCAAAAGCCAAATGTGGATTAGGATCACGATCGACGACAAATTCATCAGGGCGATCAAACTGAGACTCATCCCGATTGGCTGACCCCATCCAAACGATTACCATTTGTCCTGCCGGAATCGTCTGTCCTCCCAGTTGGGTTTCGACTTTAGTAAACCGTTCTATCCCCTGGATTGATGATCGATAGCGCAATACTTCCTCGATCGCTAATGGCAGCAATTGAGGCTCCTGCTTCAACCGCTCATAGGCTTCTGGATATTCGTAAAAGCAAAGAATGGCATTCCCCAGCAAGTTGGTTGTGGTTTCATTGCCAGCTATTAGCAGCACCATGCAGAAATCCACCAGTTCTTGAGCCGTCAGCGCTTCACCAGTTTCGTGAGCGGCAATTAAATCACTGATTAAGTCTTTGCCAGGATGCTGTCGCCGTTGATCTAGCAAATGCCGGAAGTAGTCAGCCATTGCTTTCAGTGCGCTCGTATCATACACGACAATGCCATCTGACCATTGTTTAAAGTCATCGCGATCTTCAATCGGAATACCCAAGATTTCAGCGATCGCAATGATTGGCAGTGGAATTGCCAAGTCATGCATGAAGTCTATCCGCTCTTGACCCTGAACTTTATCGATCAATTCATGGGTAATTTGAGTAATACGCGGTGCTAGTTCTTCTACCCGACGAGCCGTAAATACTTTGCCAACAAGCGATCGCAGCGACTGATGTTTGGGCGGGTCGGTGTAGTTCAGGCTTTGGGTTAAATCGGTTTGCTCTGGTGGATGGGGGATTTTTGATGAAAACGTTTGCCAATCTGCAAATATTCGTTTCACATCTTCGTAGCGAAATACCATCCAGCTTTGCTGCTCTGCGTCATAGAACACGGGCGCTTCACGACGCATTTTGGCATACCAGGGAAAGGGATTGCCAAACAGTTCAGTCATTGGTGTTGTAATCGATGGTTGATTGGCTTGCATGATCAATTTTCCTGTACATGAACAAACAATTTGCAGATTGAACCGAGCCAGATTCTCGCGATCTGACGGATAGGTGACAAACAAGTTAGAAACTGAATGTTGGAGTTGGAGCTTAATGGTGCATGAACCAGCTCATACCAGAAGCGATCGCCACAGCCGTAACCACGCCATAGAGAGTGATGCCAATGAATGAAAATAGGAGTATTCGCCTGGGATGGATACCGATGATGGGGCTAACAACGGCGATCGTCCAACTGCCAAGAATTGGGGTCATAAGAATCAGAAACCAGGCTCCATAGCGATCGAAAGCGTGTTTTACTCTTTGTCCACCCCGTCTTTCCATCCGCAATAACCAAGCGCGTAATTGAGGAACACGCATCAGGCGGCTATAGCCCCACAACAGCAGAGGGATGGGCGTAAAGTTGCCCAATACTCCCCAAACCACCGATGAAACCGGATCCAGTTTCATTGCCATCCCCGCTGCGACTGCAGCGTAAACCTCAAAATAGGGAAAAAATCCAACTGACCAGGTTGTGAGTGCTTTGGTCATGTACTGAATAATCGGCATGATGAGTATGCAATTTAAGGTGGTAAATCACAAAACATTTGCAGGACAAATTGACTGAATGAACTGGAATCATCAGCGTTGAATCAACAGATTGAAAAAATTAGCTAACTCATTGGTCGATTCGTGTCATCGCAAGCAACGTTTCCACAACCTGAGTGAGACGAGGTTCGTCTAGAGTGCCAACCTGAAACACTTCTGAGAGCCACAAACCATCGGTCGCCAACAGAATAATCGTTGCTTTTGTGGGATCAATCCCACTAGTTTCAATCCGCTGTCGCGACTGCTGTTCGTAGGCTTTGGCAGCTTCAAATAGATTAGGCGAGTCAGCCGCGATCGAAGTAAGACGGGCAATTAATGCTAGCGATTGTTTGCTAAAGCGTAGCGTTGCTCGAATGTATGCCCGCACCCACTGTCCTGGTGTTCCTGGTGCATCATCCTGGTCAAACTCAGTTTGCAGCACCGTTTCAAAATCCTGAATCAGTTGCTCAACCATACCTCCCATCAACGCATCTTTGTTAGGGAAATGATAGAGTAGCCCTCCCTTACTGACTCCAGCTTGTTGTGCAACAGCATCTAGCGTTAACGCCTCAACACCCTTGTCAATTACAACTTGACTGGCAGCTCGCAGAAGTATTTCACGAGTAGCTGATCGAGATTTTGACTTTTTGGTAGTAGCCATAGAAATGACCAAGAAAGTAGCAGGAAACGTAGATGCATTACACTCTTGAACAATCAAGAGCTAGATTGCCAAAAGCGTGGAAGTGCCTATAAGTTAACTGTACCGTCTGGACGGTTTTTATGTCAACCATTCATAGCATTTCAATTTTTGCTGGCTACAAATTCTGATGCTGCAACCATCTGGAAAGACATCCGCAATCCAGAATCGTAGATTTAAAGTCTCAAATTGGTATAGCTCATCAATTGTTATCGGTCGATTCTCAGAAAATTTAGACTGAGGCACATTCATGAAAGTAATGGGTGAAGGCTAATGTAAGAGGGCGATTAGTCATGGTAGTACGGTAGAGGCTTGTTTTTGAACTTGGGTGGTGGCAGCCAGCTAGCATGTCATGGCAGCGGACTGCTGGTTCAAGCTGGCGGTATTACCAAGTTCCTATCAACCGCTGCATTTGCCGTTAGGCTGCAGTCTATTCTAAGTACAGCTAGAATTCATAGAATAAATATTAAGGAAGCACAAAATGCAAAGTCAGAATATAGATTTAATCCGAAACCTCTTTCAAAGCCGCTTAGCAACTCTTGAGCATCTCTTGAAGTCAGCTCAGACTCACTTTTGTGATGACGAGTCGTTCCTTCAAAAACGCATTGCGGTTGATATGCTTCCCTTCGGTACACAGATTGCTTTCACCTGTAATCAACCACGTAACTTTGCTCTTTGGTGTGATGGCAAACCTGCAAATAATCTAGATCCAGACGTCATATCTCTCACGCAGGCATACGAGCATATAGCAAACACTAAGGAACTTCTTTTGGGTGTTAACGCTGAAGATGCAAAGCTAGCTGAGGTGACGCGCATTGACTTGGGCCAGAGCCTTTACATCGAGTTGCCTGGTAATGCCTACATAAATGAATTTCTAATTCCAAACTTTTACTTCCATATGGTCACGGCTTACGATATTCTTCGCATGGCCGGTGTGCCAATTGGAAAACGAGATTACATGCTGCACTTGGTGCCATTAATCAGAAAGAATGAAGCCTAACTATTCAAATGCAGCGGACGGTCAAGAGTTACTCGCGCTAAATTTGGAATTATTGCCGCCGCCGATTTGAGTTGTTATACCGCCAGGCGATCGGTTGGGTTATTCCTTGGAGACAGTCGGTTAGCATTAAGCATCAACTTGAAATACAGGTCTTGCACTTATGGCAATTTCTGTTCAATCCAAAGTCAATAACCCTTGCATCATTACCAATAGCTCTCGAATGTCCGCTTCAACGCAGGGTTATACCGGAATCGTAATTCGTGTTTCTGTTCGCATCGGCAGCGTCACTGTAAAAGTCGTGCCTTGATGTAACGTGCTTTCGACCTGGATTTGACCATGATGATTTTCGACAATAACTTTGGCGATCGCCAATCCCAGTCCTGATCCGGTGGTCTTTCCAGGAGGTTTACTGCTATTGGAACTCCGAGCCGGATCAACGCGATAAAAGCGATCGAATAAGTGGGGCAGCGACTCTGCCGGAATGCCAATGCCCGTGTCTTTGACCTGCACCTGGAGAATGCCGTTTGGTTTCAGTCGTTGCAGCGTCACTTCGACTTTGCCGTCCGCAGGAGTGTATTGAAGCGCATTGCCGATCAAATTGGTGAACAGACGAGAGATTTGGTCTCGATCGCCCTGCATTCGGTAGCCTTCTTTGTGAGTTGGGGGATTAAAGCTGAGGGCAAGGTTTTTGTCAGTGGCGATCGCCTGCTGTTCTTCGATCACTTCTTTCAGCAGGTAGTCCAGGTCGATCGGGTCGGACTTCAGGGGAGCAAGGCTGCTATCCTGCCGTGCCAAAAATAGAAGATCGTCTACCAGTCGTCCCAGGCGGCGCGTCAGGCGTTCGATCACCTGAAGCTGATCTTGCTGAAGCGATGGATCGGGGTCTGCCAGGGCAACCTGTACATTCGTTTGAATCACGGCGATCGGGTTTCGCAGCTCGTGGGACGCATCCGCCGTAAATTGACGCAGTCGCTGATAAGAGTCTTTCACCGGAGCCATTGCCAACCCTGAAAGCAGCCAGCCAATTCCCGCAACTGCTATCAGTCCTGCGACCATCCACAGGCTCAAATCCACCATGAGCTGTCGCGTTGGCTTTGTCACCTCAAACCAGGGATGGCTCACCCGCAAATAGCCCAACACCTGTCGCCCCACCTGGACGCGCTGCGTTACCTGCCGGAGAAGCTGATCGTCCTGGACGCGCACCGTTTCACCGCTGCTAGGATGCACAGGCACGTTGAGCGGCACAGAAAACGTAGACCACAACACTTCCCCAGTTGGGCTGAACCACTCCAGATCGATATGGTCATCATCGATCGCCTCTGCATTGCTGCGAAAACTGGCCTCTAGATTAATTTTGAGGCGCGGATTTGCCAGCAGATCGTCAGGATTCACAGGTTCGATCACGAGCGATCGCTGCACGACCTCGACCACATGACTGAGGGTGTCATCGATCCGCTCAACCAGGGTATTTCGCACATACCCATAAACACCGATCGCAAACAGCAGCAGCAGCACCGCCGTTACCGCCGTGTACCAGAGTGCCAGCCGCCGCCGAGTTGCCTGAAACATGGGATTTCTCAGCTCCCTGGTGATGCCACCACGTCTTCCAGATCCTCCTCGGACTGAAGTTCAGGATGGAAGTAGTCGTAGATTTGCTGCGCCAGCTTAGGACCAATCCCCGGTACTTCTGAAATTTGCTTCGGGCTTGCTTCTCGCAAATAATCAATCGATCGAAAATGTGCCAGCAGCTCTTTCTGGCGATGGTGTCCCAGTCCAGGAATCTCATCTAAGCGGGAACGCCGCATTCGATCGCTGCGCTGCTGTCGATGGAAGCTGACAGCAAATCGGTGTGCCTCATCTCGCAGACGACGAAGGAGCTGGACTCCGGGCTGTTCGGCTTCGGTTTGCAGTGGCAACGACTCACCGGGCAGGAAAATCTCTTCCCGCTGCTTTGCCAAACTGACGACCTTGACATCTTCCAGCAAATTCAAGTCCCGCAGCACTTCTACCACGGCTGAGAGCTGACCCTTCCCGCCATCGATCATCACCAGATCGGGAAAATCGGGGTTGCCGACGCGCTTAATATTCGGGTCTTGAGCATACTTGCGGAACCGTCGCCGAATCACTTCTGCCATGCTCGCAAAGTCATCCGAGTGACCCGATCGCACCGTCGGATTCTTGATTTTGTAGTGACGATAGTGCTGCTTGCCGGGAAGTCCATCGATAAAGACCACTTGGGAGGCGACCGCATCCGACCCCTGAATGTGGGAAATATCGTAGCCTTCGATGCGGTGGGGCAGATCGGGCAAATCCAGAATCGTCGCTAGATCAAGCATCGCCTGATTGTTGCGATCGGCAAATCGCTGGGTCCGGGCAAGCTCATAGCCAGCATTGCGCTCAACCATCTCAATCAGGTCTGCCTTGGTCTGTCGCTGCGGCACATAGATATTGACTTTGCGACCCCGGCGATCGGACAGAAACTCAGACAGCATCTCCTGTTCCGGTAGCTCATGCTGCGTCAAAATCTCGGCAGGAATTTCCACTGGATCAACCGTCGAGAAATGCTCTTCCAAAACGCGCTGCAAAATCGCGCCCGGTGTCCCCGACTGAGCATCTGCCACAAATCCCAATCGACCGACCAAACGACCCGCCCGAATTTGGAACAACTGCACGCAGGCATGGTGGTCGTCTGCCATCAACGCGATCGCATCTCTGGAGACCGTATCGTCTGGCAGTGCCACCTTTTGATCAGCAGTCAATGCCTCAAGTCCGCGAATCTGGTCCCGGAGCCGCGCGGCATGCTCGAAGTTCAACGCCTCGGCAGCCTTCTCCATATGCTGCGTCAGAATTTCCTCGAGTTCAGTCGTCCGTCCCTGGAAGATCATTGCGACCCGCTGCATCATCTTGCGATAGTTTTCCGTGTCCACCATCTTCTGACAAACGCCCAGACAGCGACCAATATCGAAGTTGAGACAGGTTCGATCTTTGTGTAACGGCTGAGGACGCTGACGCAGCGGAAAGATCCGCTTCACCAATCGCAGGGTACTTCTGAGCGCATAAACATCTACATAAGGACCGTAGTAGCGATCCTGCGCCTTGCCCGATCGCCGATTGCGCGTAATAAAAATCCGGGGATATTCCTCTGACCAGGTAATGCAGAGATAGGGATACTTCTTGTCGTCCTTCAGCAGCACATTGAAGTGAGGCTGGTGCTGCTTGATTAGATTCGCTTCCAGCGCAAGTGCTTCGGCTTCGGTGTCGGTGACGATAAACTCAATATCCATCACCTGCCGCACCATCAGCGCAATCCGCTCGTTGTGGCCGCTATGCTCCCGGAAATAAGAACGCACCCGCGCCCGCAGTTTCTTGGATTTGCCGATGTAAATAATGCGATCGTCCGCATCGCGCATAAAATACACCCCCGGCTCAGGGGGAATTTCTTTAAGGCGGGCTTCCAAACGATCGGGATCTTTAACGAGGGGGATGGGTTTGGTAGTCGTCACAGGCGATCGGGGGTGAGGATAGGGGCAAATATCCGCTTAGGTCTGCTCAGGTTTGTCCAAAAACCTAGAGCATCCGTACTTTTAGGATACTGCGATCGAATACCCTGTGCCGAGGGGGAATGTCCGATTAGGAATGGGTGGGGAGTTCGACCGCAAAATAGAAGTGCAACTCTGCGGAGTGGCTGGATCGTTGAGCATGATTCAGAGGTTCCAAAATTAACAACCTGCTATCCTTTGTAGGTATTGGAGGGAATCAGCGTGGGAAACAATACAGTGAAATTACTTGACGTTGTTGCCCTGACCGTCGATTTGCCTCATTACAATTTGTGGCGAGGGCAAGTTGGAACCGTAGTTGAGACATTAGCCGACGGTGCAGCGTTTGAAGTGGAATTTAGCGATCGAGACGGCAGAACCTATGAGTCCTTAGGTTTACGTCCAGAGCAGCTTATGGTGCTAAGGTTTGAGCCTGCATCGCCTGAGCCGGAAGTAGCTAAGGTTTAGTACGTTATTCCTATTCCTGCTTCGCTTACTGGAACTGCTCTAAAAGTTTGTTGATGAACGCTTCGCCGTCGATCGCTGTTGTAGGATTCAAGGCTCCGAGCGTCGCATCAGTTCTTGCCCGAGCTCACTTGCCCTATTTGGATTTGGAGCGATCGCAGCGTAATTTCCAGGATTTCTATGAGAACTCCCTCAGTATCGATTCAACTCGATCGGGCAATTCTGGTAACAGGCGCAACTGCTCAGGAGATTGCAGGGGCGATCGGGCAAGCAATCTAAACTCCAGTATTTATATCTGGCTATTTCAAGGGAGTACTCAACGCCTCAACAAGATCATCCTTTTTCATTTTGCTGATACCAGCAATTCCTCGTTTCTTCGCCATTGCCTTTAAGTCTGCCGTTGACATTGTTTTGAGAATGCCAGCATCGGCAATTGTATCGGGCATCGGCTGAGGGGTTAGATAGAATATCTCCTTTAGAGCGTCGAGCTTTTTGCCCTTCGTGATGCCACACTTTAAGTTAATAATCGGGTCTAACGTTTTCCAATACTGGCGAGGAGCCTCATCAATGCGATTTGTAGCTACTGCAAGTTTAACGGTTTTAAGAACGCTTCCCGGTTGTTCAATCAGGTATTCCAACCCTGACTTGATATCATCTCTAGATGCCTTCGAGAGGTTAATCTTTGGTATGTCTTCACCCGCAAGAACTTTGACGACTTCAGCCGTTTCACTACTATCATCGGCAATGATGCACCAGACACGCTCTAAACCAGCCTCTTCTGCAACTGCATAAATGAATGAGTTACCGATTACCTGATACTTATCTTCACCAGTTTCCTTGACAATGACTGGAACCCAGTTTTTACCGCCTTTTTGATTAAGCAGATGAGCAGAAGCTTTGATTAAAAACTCTGGAGCATTAGTTCCCTCACCAATCTCAATTTCATCTACGTACAAGTGCATTAAATTTCCAACATCATTGAGATTGCTCATTGTAAGAAGTACTCCTTGGCTAGATTCTTGTAATATTCATGAGCGGATCGATCGCGATAAACCGCAGGCGTGCGAGAGAACGCAGCACTTGCAATGTTTGCATAGCTCGGCACCTGTGGAATGTGGAGGTCTTTCTTAGCGTTGGTGTATCTTGGATAAAAGTAAGGTAATAAATCAAATCCATCCCTCTTAGCAGCCCTGAGAATATTGGTAATTTCCTGTTGAGCAACTGCCAATTGCGGAGGCGTAATCTTTTCACCGTTAAAGAAGATTGGTAATGGAATAGGAGTACCATCACCTTTCTTATTCTGCACCTCGGGAAAGAATTGCTTAATTGCAATTGCTGCGTTTTCCAAGGAAAAAAGATTATTGTGCTTTGTAGGAATGAGAATTACATCAGCCGCATAAACAGCAAGTTGGCTGTATATTCGCCAGTTAGGTGGTGAATCTATCAAGATATAATCATATTCCTGCCTTGCAAGTTCTAGCTTTCGATGTAACGCGTTGTGTTTTAGCCGTCTCCGAAGTTCCTCTTCAGATACATCCACCATTGTTGAATCGGCTGGAATTACATCAAATCTAAGTTCTGACTTAACCTTCTTTAAAGGAAACTTGTAAGGATGTAGAGTACTTTGAATTTCTACGCCTCGCTCCGTAAGAGCCTCGAAAACAGCACCATTGCTTAAAGGAAGTCCCAACGAACTTGTTAAATCCTGCTGATTTGGGTCAAAGTCAATTGTGAGAACCTTCTTTCCTAGAAAAGCTAAGATGGCTGCTAGGTTAACTGTTGTTGTTGTTTTTCCTACTCCTCCCTTGTTATTATAGACCGCGATCGTCAAAGCCTTTGCTGGGCTTTCAATTCTTGCCCGCATCGTAGCAACAATTTCGTCAATATTTTCCCTATTTAGGGAGAGACATTGAGTTGCAGGATAAATCACCTTTCCATGCTTGCGAAATAGCTGAATATGACAAGAGTTAGTAATAATTCCCCACTGTGCGGTCTGGTGGCAGTTGGGAGCAAGGAGATACTGCTTCAGTTGCTTAACAGTGCTTCGATATTGTGCGGAATCACTAGACAGATTTACATCCCTTCCCTTTAACTCTAAAAGAAGATAAGGATTAGATTTGGTGGATAAAAAAATATCGTCTCCAATAGTTTTTCGTGCTGCTTTATCAACCTTGTTTCCATTGCCATCAGGATACTGGGGATAAATTTCCTGGGATTGAAATCCTAATGCCTCAAGCAACTGGCTTGAAAAATGTTGATCAACAATCGCTTCTATAGAATTATCAGGAAGGCTTTGTAGGGCGGATTGAAGACTGGTGGTTGTCATGCTCATAATGTGGGGGTTGCCATCATGCCTGCTTCCAGTGTGCCTAGCCCAATGGGATAATTCATTCGGTTATTGATGATTTATCAGGAAAATCACACAAGCTTTATGTACTGCTTGTAAAGACTGACAGTACAACATCCGTACAGATACTCAAACGTGAGCTTATCGACAACCTCATCGTTGAAATCTACGAGGAGCTTCGCTAAACATCAGTATTGCTTCCAGCGAAAGACTCTGATACGTTGAAAAGTGGCTACCTTCATTGCAACAGGCTAGCCAGTACTTACCTAGAGATGGACTGAGGGAGTCCGATCGACTCACACTCACAAAGAGATCGATCGCTGACTAAGAGTGTTTGCACCACTCAAAGCCAGCTAACCTCCCGGACTGAGCCAGCAGTCTGAAAGGCTAGAACGATTATAAGTTCTGGTTTGTCAGTCTTGTTTAACAGTATTCAGCTCTTATCTCTAGGGTTCTTATACCCTCGGAGATCTTGAATATGACTTATCCTACCGAACCGCAATCTGCGATCGGTCAAACCTTGCGTGACCGATGCGATCGAGAAGCAGTCAAAATTGCGCTGATTGGCAAGCCTGCGGGCGTGGATCAGTGCGTGATTGAGCTAGAGCGCAGAGGCTTTTGTGACAGCTACGCCTGGAGTCCGCCGATTCCTGTGCCCGAGAATGCGTCAATGCCAAACAGTGCCTCCTTAGGCGCGATCGTTCAGGTTCGATCGGGCGAAGTGATCCGGCTCTACAAACGCTGGTATCTACCCACCGCTCAACGCATTTTCCTCTAGCATCCCTGTCAGAAATCAAGCTCAAAGTCCCCCAATCTTGGGGGATTTAGGGGGCTACCCAAGCGCAACTTCAAACAGACCACTGGCAGATACACCATCGCTTTTAAAGGGAGATGGTAGGGGATCTCAACTCACCAAACTCCGATCAATTTTCAGGTGTCATAATGCGAAAGAGAGGAGCTTATGACCGACGACACCACCCCCAACCCCAATTTTCCCGACCTCAATTCCCTCCAGGAGGGAACAGCTTTGCAGCGCCAGCTCGAAGAAACGATCGCCAGTTTTAGCAACCTGCAAGCCGATTTGCACTATCGACAGGCGCAGGACGTGTTGCGCGATCTGGTGCAGCGGATGAAGCTGACTGCGAGAGAGCGATCGGAATTAGAAGGGGAGCTGAACAGCTTGGAGACTTTGCGAGATAAGCTCGATCGCCAGGTCGTGCAGATTGCGGTGTTTGGCATGGTGGGGCGGGGCAAGTCTTCGCTGCTGAATGCTTTGCTGGGGCAGGAAATTTTTGAGACGGGGGCGATTCATGGCGTAACGCAAACGGTTCAATCGGCAGAATGGCAAACTACACCCTGGCAAGCCGAACGGCAGGCACTTCCGGGCAGTGATCAGGAATTGTGGAAAGTGTCGCTGCGGGGGACGGGTCAGGTGCAGGTCGAGCTGATCGACACACCGGGAATTGATGAGGTTAACGGCGAAACCCGCGAACAATTGGCGCGGCAGCTAGCAGAGCAGGCAGATTTGATTTTGTTTGTCGTCGCAGGCGATATGACACGGGTAGAATTTGAGGCGTTGTCGGCACTGCGGCAGGCGAGTAAGCCAATTTTACTAGTGCTGAACAAAATGGATCAGTATCCCCAAGCCGATCGCCTTGCTATCTACGAAAAGATTCGCGATGAGCGGGTGAAAGAACTGCTGTCGCCGGACGAGATTGTGATGGCATCGGCTGCCCCCCTCGTTGCCAGAGCCGTGAAGCGATCGGACGGAAAGCTGGTTCCTCACCTTAGCCGTGGGTTGCCGCAGGTGGATCAGGTCAAGCTAAAGATTCTCGAAATTCTGAATCGGGAAGGCAAATCGCTGGTCGCACTCAACACGATGCTGTTTACTGACAACGTGAACGAGCAAATCGTGCAGCGCAAGCTCGAAATCCGCGATCGGAGTGCAAACGAAGCGATCTGGAATTGTGTCATGGCAAAAGCAATGGCAGTTGCACTAAATCCGGTGACGATGCTGGATCTGGTCGGCGGGGCAGCGATCGACGTGACCTTAATCGTAATCCTATCGCAGCTTTACGGCATTCCCATGACTCAGCAGGCGGCGATCGGGCTACTGCAAAAAATTGCGCTGAGTATGGGCGGTATTACAGCAAGTGAGCTGTTGCTAACCCTGGGGCTAGGTTCTTTAAAGAGCTTGCTGGGCGCGGCGGCTCCGGCAACCGGGGGGCTTTCGCTTGCGCCCTATGTGTCTGTAGCAATCACGCAGGCAGGCGTAGCAGGCGTATCGTCCTATGCGATCGGTCAGGTGGCAAAAACTTATCTAGCAAATGGCGCAACCTGGGGATCAGAAAGTCCAAAAGCCGTGGTTACTGAAATCTTGTCTTCCCTGGATGAAGCCTCAATCTTGAGCCGCATTAAAGCAGAACTCCAAGCCAAACTCGATCGATCGGCTTGATCGGGAGCGCAATAGCCAACGCAATAGCCAAGGCAATGTATCAATAAGGCGATATACGCAGAAAGGCGATACACAGAGAGATACAAGAGATATACAAAGCGAGTGCAGGGCTTCATCCCCAGATTGGGATTTTTACCTCTGCACTCCGTTTTTAGCCGATCGCGAGTCTTGCAATTAGACGATTAAAATACTCTGGCTTGTCAGGTTAGGGCTTCCTTCAAGCTGGGCAAACACGATTGCTTTACGGCTACCCGTGCCGTCTGCATCAAACGCGAGAACGCCTGTCCTCCGGTTATAAATAAAGCGATCGTCTGCGCCAAATGCTTTTGGCCCCATGTGGAAGTGCTTTGCATTCAACGTTCCTGCCTTTAGGCCACCCTTAAAGCTGCGACCGAGCACAACAATTTGATCGCCTTTTTCAAAGTCTGTAATTCGATCGGGTCGCTCTGCTGGCTTCGCAAAAACAAACATATCCTTACCGCTGCCGCCTGTAATCCTGTCTTTGCCCATCCTGCCCAGCATGATGTCGTCACCATCTCCGCCGACCAGGAAATCATTACCCAATCCACCGAAGATCAGGTCATTGCCTGCGCCGCCCTCAATGTAATCTTTGTCGTTGCCACCCGATAGAAAGTCATGTCCATCTTTACCCAACAATCGATCGGCGTTGTCGAGTCCCCATAGGGCATCATTCTCACTGTCGCCTTCATAGCTGTCGCGATCAGGAGTGCCCTCTTTGGTAATGCGATATACCACTCCGGCGATCGGATTATTGCGCTTGAGGTTGAACGGCAAAGAGGCAATAAAAGTGAAAGGCTGAGGCGGCTGGGAAGTAGGCGATTGGGGAGTAGGCGATTGGGAAGTAGGCGAACCTGGCGAACCCGGCGAAGATGGGGACACCGAGGGCTGCTGTACCGGATCGGATGCTTCTTTGACATCACTGACGCGCAAGTTAAACGTCTGACTCACATCGGGTTTGCCTCCCACCGTCGGGTCATCGACTTCCACTGTGACGCTGTAGCTGGATTTGGTTTCGTAATCAATGGCTGTTCCCGCTTTCAAGTAGAGAACACTGTTTTCGATTTCAAACAGGTTTGCATCTGCCCCAGCAAGAGAAAAAGTTTCCCCGCCCAACCCATCGTCCGTGACCGTGATGTTAGCCATTTTGAGACGAGTGGTGGTGTTGGCATTCTCGGCGATCGTAGAAACGGGGTTGAAGAAGTTAAGGGCAGTGGGAGCTTCGTTGACATCAGTGATCGTAAGCGTCAGAGCGTAGCTGGCAGACGGGGCAGAGCCGATCGCTTCATCTTTCACATTGACGACTACGTCATACAGATCTTCCTGCTCGTAATTAACTACTGTTCCTGCCTTTAGATAAAGGGCGTTGTTGTCAATCTCAAATAAGTCGGCATCTTCCTCAGTGAGGAACAGGGTATTGGTGCCTTTTCCATCATCAATGATGCTAATATCGGCGACTTTGACGCGGGTACTGGTGTCTGTATTCTCGGCGATCGTGGTTGCAATATTCGTTAGCTTTAAGCCAGGAGCTTTGTTAGCACTCGTAACGGTGAGCGTGAAAACCTGAGATGCGTCAGGCGTAGCGCCGAGGGCAGGGTCATCGACATTGACCGTTACACTGTAGTTGCCCTTGGTTTCCTGATTCAGAACCGTGTTGGCTTTGAGATACAGGGTGCTGCCGTCAATCTCAAACGAACTCGCGTCGGTTCCGCTCAGGCTTAAAGTGTTGGTTCCCAAGCCGTCATCGCTGGCATTAATCTCTGCAACCTTGGTGCGAGTGGTGGTATCCGTGCTGTCTGCGATCGAGGTCGTGGTATCGGTGAACGTGACGGCAGTGGGAGCTTCGTTCACATTGGTGACGTTCAGCGTGAAAGTCTGACTGGCATCGGGGGTCGCGCCCAGCGCAGAGTCATCCGCATTCACCGTAACGCTGTAGCTGTTCCTGGCTTCGTAATCGAGAACGGTGTTTGCCTTCAGGTAGAGAACATTGCTCTCAATCTCAAACAAACTGGCATCCGCACCGCTCAAGCTCAAAGTGTTGGTTCCCAAACCGTCATCGGTGATGCCAATATCCGCGACTTTAATGCGGGTGCTGGTGCTGGCGTTCTCGGCGATCGAGGTGGTGGTATTGGTCAGCGTCACGGCAGAGGGAGCCTGGTTGCCTGGATTGACCGTGAGCGTGAAGGTTTCTTGTGTTGCGTCTACGCCTCCGTTCGCTGTCCCCCCGTTATCTTTCAAAGTGACGGTGATATTGGCAACGCCAACGACCGCACCTGCCAGCGTATAGGTGAGCTTGCCCGTTGCAGGATCGATCGCAGGTTTTGTCGCAAACAGTGCATCGTTATCAGTTGTCACCACAAAGGTGAGCGTTTGTCCTGCCTCAATCGCGCTGATGTTGGTTGCCCAGTCGATCGATTGAGCAGGCGCATCTGCATTAATGACAATATCCTGACCTTTTGTGAAGATGGGGGCATCATTCACCCCAGTAATATTGATCGTCTTGATCAGGGGCTCACTGGCAGTGCCATCAGCTTCGGTGAGAACAAAGCTGACCGTGCGTGAAGCAGGCGGATCATTCGCAGTGCTGGTATAGCTAACGCGACGTAGCAGGGCAGTGACGACTTCTGGGGTAGCGCTGCTGCTGAAGTTAATCACTAAATTGCTGCCATCGCCACCGCTGATAGAGCCAAGCAGACTTCCCTGGTAAGACAGGTTAAATCCGTCTAGGGTAAAGTCGGCATCGGCACTAATCAACAATCGATCGCTGCTGGTGATGCTGTTAATGCCAATGGTGAGGCTACCGCCGTTAAAGTCTGCTGAGTCAACATCAGTAACGGTGAGATTAGGATCAATGAGCGCGGCGGCAGACTGTTCTTGATAGGCGAGGGCGGGAGCCGTGGTCGTGGTAATGAACTCGTAGTACTTGAGTGTGCCGTTCGCTTCTCCGACGATCGCGTCAAGTTTGCCATCCTGGTTCAGATCAACAAGGCTGGGACTGCTGTAGCCGCCCACATCAATACTGCTGATAGGATTTTTGCTGCCTGTTTGCTCCGCAAAGGTCAGGGCAATGTCGGTGCTTGTATTCTTGTAGTACTTGAGCGTGCCGTCTTCTCCCCCCACGATCGCGTCCAGCCTGCCATCGCCATCAAGGTCAGCAAAGGTTGGACTACTGAAGCCGCCTACATTGATGCCATTAAAAGGATTACTGCTGCCTGTTTGCTCTGCAAAGGTCAGGGCAATGTCGGTGCTTGTATTCTTGTAGTACCTGAGTGTGCCGTTGATTTCTCCCACGACTGCATCTAGCTTGCCATCACCATCGAGGTCGGCGAAGCTGGGGCTGCTGAAACTGCCTACATTGATACCATTAAAAGGATTACTGCTGCCTGTTTGCTCTGTAAAAGCGGGTTCAGTTGCCGTGCCCGTATTGAGGTAATACCTGAGTGTGCCGCTGACTTCTCCCACGATCGCATCCAGCTTGCCATCGCCACTGAGGTCGGCAAGGGTTGGTCTACTGTAGAAGTTTAGATCAATGCCATTAAAAGGATTACTGCTGCCTGTTTGCTCTGTAAAAGCGGGTTCAGTTGCCGTGCCCGTATTGAGGTAGTACCTGAGTGTGCCGCTGACTTCTCCCACGATCGCATCCAGCTTGCCATCGCCACTGAGGTCAGCAAAGGTTGGACTACTGAAGCTGCCGACGTTAATGCCGCTCACGGGATTTTGGCTGCCTATTTGCTGGGTGTACTGGCTACCAAAGCTGAGAACGGGGGCTTTGTTACCTAAGGCAGGCGTACTGAAGCTGTTCATACTGAGACTATCAACAGGATTTTCGGTACCAGTTTGTCCGTTAGGAGAAGTCATTGTAATTCCTGAGCGTAAAGGCAAGAAAGGTTGGAGAACTTGATCAAATCAGTTGTCAGAAAGCTACAGGTTTGTCTGCAAAGCTATCCTGCCTTGGATGGTTAGACAGGGTATTAAGCAGAGCAAGAGAAGCATCTGCACTTTGAGCAAAACGAAGGAAAACAAAAAATCAGAGCAATCCGCTTCTTTTGAGATTCAACAACAAATTAATCAACCGTGGCTCTACCTGAAATAAAGCGGGTGGACTACTTTTAAAAGAGAATATAATGGCATCAGCACCTCACAAATAAAACCTTGAATTGTTAGTAGTTAGTGCAATTAAATAGCGGATGAATTGGGGGAATGGAGAGAACTTTACCCACCTTTCAGGAAAGCTCCAAGTCCGTACTTGATCTCACAGCAATTTGACGCCAGCCACCTCCAGCAATCGCAGCTAACTAGATTTGATACAAAGAAAAGAGACTTGTACAAATGGTTCAATCAACAAGTCGAACTCTTTGGATTATTCCCTTGATTTAGAGATTTCTTGACAACCGTTGACGGGCTTTACAAGATCCTGAAATTGAGATGAACCCTTTTTCATAAATTAGAAACATACGTAAGTAGTACAGAGTAATTCTATGGATTAGAAATGTAGAAATTACTGGAACTGAAAATTTCACTGACAGGAAAAATAGTATTTTTACGGACAAAAATAAGTAAAAGCCGATCGTTGACGATCCGCCTTAGTACAGAACGGTTCTGTATCAAGGTCTACCAAAAGGAGGTTCTGGCTTATTTTCTCGTCGTGCGACGATAACAACAATCAAATTAGAAAAATTCCTTTTGGATGGCAGTATGGTAGAGAGCACAGAAAAGCCGTTTACGTCCGGGGCGGACAGTGTAGAACTGCCGGAAACGCATGGGGCTCTGATTATTATTGGTGGTGCAGAAGATAAGGACGGTGACTGCAAGATTCTCCGAGAATTTGTCCGTCGTGCTGGGGGATTGCAGGCTCGCATTGCGATTATGACGGTTGCAACGGGTTCTCCTAGAGAAGTGGGCGATCGCTATACAGAAGTCTTCAGACGGCTCGGCGTGGAAGATGTGCGGGCAGTCGATACGAGTCGGCGCGAAGATTCCAGCGATCGCGATGTGCTGTCGGCGGTTGAAAATGCCACCGGAATCTTTTTCACAGGCGGCGACCAGGCTCGCATTCTAGAAATTATCAAAGACACCGAACTCGATGATCTGCTGCACAAACGGCTGGCTGGGGGAGCGGTGGTTGCCGGAACCAGTGCGGGTGCTGCCATGATGCCCGACAAGATGATTGTGGTGGGCGAATCTGAAACCAATCCTCGTCCCGATACGGTTGAAATCGATCGCGGCATGGGCTTTTTGCCCAATGTGGTAATCGATCAGCACTTTGCTCAGCGAGGTCGCCTAGGCCGCCTGTTAACTGCTTTGGCTCTGGAGCCTGCAACGATCGGCTTTGGCATCGATGAAAATACTGCCATTATTGTAGATGGTCATATCGTTGAAGTGGTTGGCGAAAGCTCGGTCACGATCGTTGATGAGTCCGAAGCAACCCTCAACAACGTTAACGAACTGCTGAAGGATGAGCCGCTCGCTCTGGGTGGGATTAAGTTGCACATCCTGCCCGCAGGCTTCCGATTTGATCTGAGAACGCGCTCTTGCGTTTGTTAGAAAGCGAGTTCTGCTGCTAGCTGTAATTCTGTTTGCGCTATTCTAGGACGGGCTGCGATCGCCGCAGCTTGTTTTTTTATGCGTTTTTGAGTGCAATTTCTTGAGTTCAGCATGATCGCTTCTGAAGGGTCTGTCCAGGTTGCAGAGATAACCCATTTTGTTTACCAACCGCCTGCTACGGCGCAGAACGCTTGCCGAATCCTCGTGAAGCCAAACCTGGGATATCCCAAAAAGCCGCCAGTCACAGTAAGTATGGGGGTACTGAGTACAGTGCTGCGCGGATTGCGGCAGGCAAGCCCCAATGCAGAAATTTTGATTGTGGAAGGCGTTTGTTCCCCCGTTTCCCTTGGTGAGATTGCCAGTCGCAATGGACTGTATGACGTGATGGATCAGGGAATGCAGCTCATTGATGCCGATACGCTGCCGATGCAGGAATACCCCAATCAATCTCCTCACCCTGCCCGATTTCCCTCAATGCTGGCTCCCACCCTGCTGCAAGAAGTAAACTGTCGGATTAGTGTGGGTGCGCTGAAGCGAACAGTTCTGAAAGAAGAGCCGCTCATCTCTGCGTCGCTCAAAAATCTGTACGGGCTATTTCCCCGCGATCGCTACAAAGCCCGAAGTCCCCATTCACGCGGACAGTTGCATCGCCCCTCCGTGCCCCTTGTGTTGCAGGACGTTTATTTCACAATCGGTCACTTGTTCGACGGAGCAGTGGTCGATGCAAACGAGAAATTTATCAGCGTTGATTGGCAGCCCGATCGTGGCAGTGCCGTTCCAATCGGCAAGGTAATTTGGGGTAATGATTTATTAGCGGTCGATCGGGAAGCCTGCCGGATTGCAGATGAGTTAACGCCAGACTATGTAGAGGCGATCGAGAGAATGAGGGATGAGATTAGAAGCTAGCCTTGAAGTTCCCCTTCTTAAATAAAAAACTTAAATAAATTCTTTAAACAAAAGTAGTAGGGGGGATCTCCAAAAGCTCCAGCACTGACTAACCACTTCTCAAATTTCCTCTCCACAATGCTTCATCCGATCGGCTCATTGACCCACTTCACCGATTTATCAGACGATCGCTCGCCGTCCTATTGGTACAGGGGGCACTGTCCCCGTACGGGAAAGTTATTGCAGCTTCCGCGAACGGAATGGGTAGAGTCGATCGCCCAAGGACTAATGCAGCAGTTGAGCCAGTCCGAACATCAAGCAGGCAAAATGTACGGCGTGCTGCTGGTGGAAACGCCAACTGGAGAAAGGGCAGTTCTGAAAGCTTTCTCAGGATTGCTCAATGGCAAAAGCACGATCGCAGGTTGGGTTCCCCCAATTCCGGGACGCGATTCAGTGGCATTTCGTGAAGCAGAAACGCTGTCACAGCTTCAGGCAATCAAGCAAGCGTTAATCGCCCTGCAAGAAATCCCGGAGCGGCAGGAGTACCAGGATCGATCGCAAATCTGGCAGCAGCGATTCGCAAACCTCACCACAGAACAGCAGCAGCGCAAGCAGGCAAGACAATCAAAGCGTGAAATTTTGCAAGCGACTCTTGCAGATAACGAATTAGCCCAGGCACTTGAAACGCTGGATAACGAAAGCCGCCGCGACAAAAGCGATCGCCACTATCTAAAACAGCAGCGCGACGCAGAGCTTCAGCCGTTGAAGCAAATCATCGACCGCGCCGATGCCCGAATTGCAGAACTCAAACGACAGCGCAAAGATCGATCGCGCAACCTGCAAGCCCAGCTCTACACCGCATATTATTTGACCAACTTCGCCGGGAAAACCGTTTCACTCAACTCCCTGATGTCCCAGGGCTATCTTCCCACCGGAACCGGAGACTGCTGCGCTCCCAAACTGCTGCATTATGCCGCGACCCATGACCTAAAGCCGATCGCCCTAGCCGAATTCTGGTGGGGCGAACCCTCTGCCGATGGCGACAAAGTGCAGGGACAGTTCTACGGAGCCTGTGCAGAGCGATGTCAGCCGATCATGGGATTTTTGCTGTCAGGGTTGTCACAGTCAGTTCAACCAGGGATTCGCCCCCCTAGTTCCTCAACCTTGGGAGAAACCGAGCCGCAGGCATTCCTTTTGCAAAAGACTGTTCTCACAGCTCAAAGTCCCCCAATTCTGGGGAATTTAGGGGGCAATGCAGGATCTCTCCCACTCCTCCAACACCCTCTAACCATCCTCTACGAAGACGAGTATCTCATTGCGATCGACAAACCCGCGGGGCTACTCTCCGTTCCCGGACGGTATGGCGATCGACAAGATAGTGTACTAACCCAATTGATCGCGAGAGGGGGGGATGGGGGGAAACTGTGGGCAGTGCATCGGCTAGACCAGGATACATCCGGGGTCTTGCTCCTGGCGAAGGATCGGGAGAGTTATCGGGCGTTGAGTTTGCAGTTCGAGCAGCGACGGGTGCAGAAGACATACGAAGCGATTCTGGACGGGGTGCTGACTCAGACGGAAGGGACGATCGATTTACCGCTATGGAGCGACCCCGACGATCGACCCTACCAAAAAGTGAACTGGGAGCGGGGCAAGCCGAGTTTGACTCAGTTTCGCGTTATGGAGCGATCCAATGATCAAACGCGGGTCGAACTGCTTCCCCTGACCGGGCGAACTCATCAGTTAAGGGTACACCTGGCGATTGGGCTAGATCTGCCAATTATGGGCGATAGGCTCTATGGTAGGAATGATGGGGACGAACGGCTTCTCCTCCACGCCAGGACATTGCAAATTCAGCATCCGCGATCAGGACGCTGGCTGCAAGTCATGGCAGCTTTGCCATTTTAAGAATTCCTACTTGGCAGGATGAGAATTGCGAAACCGGGTCCCGATTCGGATTAGAGTGACAATATTCAATAGCCCATTTTATAGCCTGGAAGGTATTCACTTGATATGCATCTGAGCGAACTTACCCACCCCAACCAGTTGCATGGTTTATCGATTCATCAGCTTAAGCAAATCGCTCGACAGATTCGCGAAAAGCACCTGGAAACCGTGGCAACCAGTGGGGGACACTTGGGGCCGGGGCTGGGAGTCGTCGAGCTGACAATCGGACTATATCAAACACTGGATCTCGATCGCGACAAGGTGCTCTGGGATGTGGGGCATCAAGCGTATCCTCACAAGCTGATCACAGGTCGCTACAACGAGTTTCATACGCTGCGGCAAAAAAACGGCGTGGCGGGCTATCTGAAGCGCAGCGAAAATCAGTTCGACCACTTTGGCGCAGGTCACGCTTCGACCAGCATTTCGGCAGCATTGGGAATGGCTTTGGCGCGGGATATGCAGGGCGACAACTACAAAGTGGCAGCGGTGATTGGCGACGGTGCGCTGACGGGCGGTATGGCTCTGGAGGCAATCAACCATGCCGGACATCTGCCGAAGACGAATCTGCTGGTGGTCTTAAACGACAACGAGATGTCGATCTCGCCCAACGTGGGAGCGATTTCGCGCTATCTCAACAAAATGCGGCTCAGCCCGCCGATGCAGTTCCTTACGGACAACCTGGAGGAGCAGTTCAAGCATCTGCCGTTTAGCGGTTCCTTCAAACCGGAACTGTCTCGCCTGAAGGAAGGTATGAAGCGGCTGGCGGTTTCCAAAGTGGGCGCAGTGTTCGAGGAACTGGGCTTTACCTACATGGGACCGATCGACGGTCATAACCTGGAAGAGCTAATTACCACGTTTGAGCTGGCGCATCAGCACGGCGGTCCCGTTCTGGTTCATGTCGCAACGACGAAAGGGAAGGGTTATGCGATCGCCGAGCAAGATCAGGTCGGCTACCATGCCCAAACGCCCTTTAACCTGGCAACCGGAAAACCCCACCCCGCCAGCAAACCAAAACCGCCTAGCTACTCGAAGGTGTTTGCCCATACGCTCACTACGCTGGCGCAGAACAACCCGCGCATTGTTGGCATTACCGCAGCGATGGCAACCGGAACCGGGCTGGACAAACTCCAGCAAAAATTGCCGAAGCAATACGTTGATGTGGGCATTGCCGAGCAGCACGCCGTTACTCTGGCAGCGGGGATGGCTTGTGAAGGAATGCGTCCGGTCGTGGCAATCTACTCCACGTTCCTGCAACGCGCCTACGATCAGATCATCCACGATGTCTGCATCCAAAATCTGCCCGTCTTTTTCTGCCTGGATCGATCGGGCGTGGTCGGGGCAGATGGTCCCACCCACCAGGGAATGTATGACATTGCCTACCTGCGCTGCATCCCCAACATGGTGCTGATGGCTCCCAAAGACGAAGCCGAGCTTCAGCGGATGATTGTGACGGGCGTGGAGTACACTGACGGTCCGATCGCAATGCGCTATCCACGCGGCAATGGCTTTGGCGTGCCTCTAATGGAGGAAGGCTGGGAATCGCTGCCGATTGGTAAAGCAGAAATTCTGCGAACCGGGGACGATGTGCTGCTGCTGGGCTACGGCTCGATGGTCTACCCGGCAATGCAGGCGGCGGAAATTTTGGGTGAACACGGCATCGAAGCCACGGTCATCAACGCCCGATTTGCTAAACCGCTCGATACCGAACTGATTGTGCCGATCGCCCGTCAAATGAAGCACGTCGTAACCCTGGAAGAAGGCTGCATTATGGGCGGCTTTGGCTCTGCGGTTGCTGAATCGCTGCTCGACCACGAGGTCATGGTTCCCGTGACGCGCCTGGGTGTTCCCGATATGCTGGTAGACCATGCTACACCGGATGAATCCCTCACCGATCTAGGTCTGACTTCACCCCAGATTGCCGATCGCATTCTCAAGCTGATGGCTCCCTCAGCAGTACTGAGTGAGACTGCAAGCTAAAAGTACGATTCACAAAAATCAGAGACGCAGAGTTGGGGTGGTTGTCTGAAGTAATTCAGCGTTTCCTTAATTTTGCGTCTTTGCTTTAACGCTCTGAAGCTGGGTTGTATAGCTTTACGCGATTAGGTTAGAACGCTAGGCTAGGGGAAAACCAGCGTCTAGAAGTGCCTATGCCTTCCCCTTATGGTGACGACCTGCGTCGCAAAGCAATTAATGCCGT